>NZ_CP013979.1:1561830-1874196 GCF_001660485.1 Agromyces aureus | reverse complement strand
GGGTCCTTCGATCGATGAGTCAGTCGAGTGAGCCGATACGAGCGGCGATCGCGTCGCCGACCTGGGAGGTCGAACGGGTCGCGTCGCCGCGCTCGGCGATGTCGGCGGCGACCGCACGCTCGACCCCGGCCGCGGCATCCGCTTCACCGAGATGGCGGAGCAGGAGGGCGACGGACAGGATCGCGGCAGTGGGGTCGGCGATGCCCTTCCCGGCGATGTCGGGTGCGGAACCGTGAACCGGCTCGAACATGCTGGGGAATCGGCCGTCGGGGTTGATGTTGCCCGAGGCTGCGAGACCGATGCCGCCGCTGATTGCGCCGGCCAGATCGGTGAGGATGTCGCCGAAGAGGTTGTCCGTGACGATGACGTCGAATCTAGCAGGATCCGTGACGAAGAAGATCGTCGCGGCGTCGACGTGCAGGTAATCGACGGCGACCTCGGGGAACTCGGCTGCGACGGCGTCGACCGTGCGCTTCCAGAGCGAGCCGGCGAACACGAGCACGTTCGTCTTGTGCACGAGGGTGAGCTTCTTGCGCGGTCGGGCGGATGCCGCGGCGAACGCGTAGCGCACCACGCGCTCGACGCCGTAGGCGGTGTTCACCGACACTTCGTTGGCGACCTCGGCGGGGGTCCCGGTGCGGATCGCGCCGCCGTTGCCGACGTACGGGCCTTCGGTGCCCTCGCGCACGACGACGAAGTCGACCTCGCCCGGGTTCGAGAGCGGGCTCACGACGCCGGGGTGCAGCACCGTCGGCCGGAGGTTCACGTAGTGATCGAGCTCGAAGCGGAGCTTCAGCAGCAGGCCGCGCTCGATGTTCGCCCCGGCCAGGCGGGGATCGCCCGGCGTGCCGCCGACCGCGCCGAGCAGGATCGCATCATGCTGCTTGATCGCGGCGAGGTCGTCGTCGGTCAGCACGTCGCCGGTCTCGAGGTAGCGCGCGGCTCCCAACGAGTAGGGCGTCTGCTCGATGACGAGATCGGTGCCGCGGACGGCCGCGTCGAGCGCCTTCAGCGCCTCGCCGACCACCTCGGGTCCGATGCCGTCACCGGGGATGACCGCGAGCTTGAGCGTTCGTACCATGGATTTCCCTTCGTGCGCCAGCCCTCACAGCGTATCGGCTGGCAGGGCTAGCCTGAGCCGCGGCCGTTGATCGGCCGTGCACCGGTGCGGGACCCCGCCCCGCCGGAGAAGGGAATCCCCAACATGAGCATCGGACTCGGCATCGTCCTTTTCGTGATCGGCGCGATCCTCGCATTCGCGCTGAACATCGGCGTCGACTGGATCAACCTCCAGCTCGTCGGATACATCCTGATGGCCGCGGGCGCGGTCGTCGTGATCCTCGGCCTCGTGCTGATGGCACGGCGCCGTCGCACGATCTCGACGTCGCAGACGAGCATCGACCCGGCATCCGGCACGCAGGTCCGTCGCGACGAGACCAGCGCGCCCGACTCGACCGCGTACTGAGGCACTGACATACGAGGGCCCGTGCCGCACTGCGGCACGGGCCCTCGTTCTGCGTGTCACGCGCGCACGTCAGTGCTCGCGCACCTCGACCGGATTGCGCAGCGTGACCGCCGCGATGACCGCGGCCCCGAGCATGAGGCCGACGCCGATGAGCGACGTGAGCACCACACCGCCGTCGAAGGCGACGGCCGCCGAGGCGAGCAACTGGTCGGCGACGCCGGCGGGCAGCTGCTCGGCGACCGCCGAGGTGCCCGCGAGCGTCTCGCGCGCGGCATCCGCCTGGGCCCCGGTGAGCGACGCGGGGAGCACGAGCGCGGCCCGGTAGTGCGCCGCGAGGATGCTGCCGAGCACCGCGGTGCCGAGTACGGCACCGAGCTCGTAGGCCGTCTCGGAGACCGCCGACGCGGCTCCGGCCTTCGCGGGCGGCGCGCTCGAGAGGATGAGCTCGTTCGACACGGTCTCGGCCGCGCCGATGCCCACGCCGAGCAGCACGAACGCGAGCACGATCGGGGCGATCGAAGCGGCATCCGTGAACAGGGCGATCACGAGGTATCCCGAGGCCGAGAGGGCGAGCGCGACGGGCACGAGCACCCGCGGGCGGACCCGACGGGCGACCGGCACGACCGCGAGGCCGGCGATGATCATCGCGACGAGTCCCGGCACGAGGGCGAGTCCGGCCTGCACGGGGCTGAGCCCCGCGATGAGCTGGAGGTGCTGCGACACGAAGTAGAGGAACCCGACGAGCGCGATGACGCTGAACAGGTTCACGAGCACCGCACCGCCGAACGAGCCCTTCGCGAAGAGTCGCACGTCGAGCATGGGCGTCTCGCTGCGGAGCTGGCGACGCACGAACCAGAGCGCGCAGGCCGCTCCGACGGCGATCGCGAGGATGCCGGTGGCGTCGAGCCCCTCGGTCGCGATCGACTTGATGCCGAACACGATCGGCACCATGGCGGCGAGCGAGAGCACGATGCTCACGACGTCGATGCGACCCGGGTTCGGGTCGCGGCTCTCGGGGATCAGCAGCGGCACGAGGATGATGAGCGGCACGAGCACGGGCACCGCGAGCAGGAACACCGAGCCCCACGCGAAGTGCTCGAGCAGCACGCCGCCGACGATCGGGCCGAATGCGCTGCCGGCCGCGAAGCCGGTCGCCCAGATCGCGATCGCGAGTCGGCGCTGCTCGCGGTCGGTGAAGGTCGTGCGGAGCAACGACAGGGTCGACGGCATGAGCATCGCGCCGAAGAATCCGAGCAGGGCACGCGCGGCGATGAGCGCCTCGGCGGTGGGCGCGAAGGCCGCACCGATCGAGACGAGGGCGAAGCCCACCGAGCCGATGAGCAGCATGCGGCGGCGGCCGAACCGGTCGCCCGCGCTACCCATGGCCACCAGCAGTCCGGCCAGCACGAGCGGGTAGGCGTCGATGATCCAGAGCTGCTGCGCGGCGGTCGGGGCGAGCGCGAGCGAGATCTCGGGCAGCGCGAAGCTCAGCACCGTGTTGTCGATCGAGACGAGCAGCACGGGCAGCATCAGCACGGCGAGGGCGAACCAGGCGCGGCGCGGGGCGCGCGAGCCGGGCTCGACGGCGGCGCGCGAGGTCTCGCCGCGCGCGCCGTCGACCGTGCGCGGGTCGAGGTCGGTGGTGGTCGTCGGGGTCGTCAGGTTCTCGGTCATGCGTTTCGCTCGTTCTGTCTCAGAGGCGGTTTCTATACCGTCCAGTTGGTATAGTAACAGGATGCCGCGAAGCTCGCCAACACCCGACCCGACGCCGTTCTCCGCCACAATGGGGTCATGAGCCGTCCTCCCGCCGCACGCGAAGCCGTGCTCGACGCCTTCGAACGGCTGATCATCGCCGACGGCGAACGCGGCGCGACCCTCGACGCGACGGCACGTGCCGCCGGCGTCTCGAAGGGCGGGCTGCTGTACCACTTCGGTTCACGCCAGGCGCTCATCGCCGGCCTCATCGAGCGACTGCACCGCCTCGTCGACGACGACGTCGCGCGCATCGACGAAGCCCCCGAGGGCCCGATCGCCTACTTCGTGCGGTCCTCGCTCGAGATCGAGACGGCCCTCGACCGCAGCTTCATCGCGACCGTGCGTCTCGCACAGGGCGGCGACCGCGACGCCGGCGTCGCCATCGAGGAGGTGCGCGACCGCTGGCTCGTCGAACTCGGGCGCCACGTCAGCGACCCGGCCCTCGCGATCGCCATCACGCTCATCGGCGACGGCCTCTACTATCACTCGGCACTCCGCGCCGAGGCCGTCGACGACGCCTCGACCGCCGGCGACTTCACCCCCAAGCAGATGGACGCGCTCGTCGCCCTGCTCGAACGCCTCGTCACCGACGGGCGCTGAGAGCGGCGTCGGGCGCGGTCGGGCACCCCGGCGCACCGGGCCGACCACTCCCCTGCTGGGCCTGAACGGCCGCTCGCGACATCCGCCAGATCAACGCTGCAGACGACGGATGCCGCGTGCGACCGCATTCGGGTCGCACGCGGCATCCGCGGAGCTGAGGGGCTGCCTACTCGGTGATGTCGATCTCGACGAAGACCGAGGCGTCGATCGCCTCGCGCACGCGATCGAGCACGTCGGCCGGAACCGGCGAATCGACCGTGAGCACGCTGAGCGCGCTGCCGCCGGCCTCGCGACGCGCGATCTGCATGCCAGCGATGTTGATGCCGGCCTCGCCGAACTCGCGCCCGTAGACCGCGACGATGCCCGGGCGGTCGGCGTACTCCATGACGATGTGGATGTCGGCGATCGGCACCTCGAGCTCGTAGCCGTTGATGCCGACGAGCTTCTCGACCTGCTTCGTGCCGGTCAGGGTGCCCGAGACCGAGATCTGGCGGCCGTCGGCGACGGCGCCGCTCAGGGTGATGACGTTGCGGAACTCGGCCGACTCGGCGTCGACGATGAGGCGCACGTCGATGCCGCGCTGCTCGGCGAGCAGCGGGGCGTTCACGTACGAGACGGACTCGCTCACGACGTTCGTGAAGACGCCCTTGAGCGCGGCGAGCTTCAGCACCTTGACGTCGTACTCGGAGAGCTCGCCGTGCACCTCGACGTCGAGGCTCGTGAGCGCACCCTGTGCGAGGCCGGAGAAGAGCTGGCCGAGCTTCTCGACGAGCGGGATGCCGGGGCGCACGTAGGGGTCGATGATGCCGCCCGCGACGTTGACGGCGTCGGGCACGAGTTCACCGGCGAGCGCGAGGCGCACCGACTTCGCGACGGAGACGCCCGCCTTCTCTTGCGCCTCGTCGGTCGACGCGCCGAGGTGGGGCGTGACGATCACGTTCGGCAGCGCGAGCAGCGGCGACTCGCGCGGCGGCTCGGTGACGAAGACGTCGAGGCCGGCGCCCGCGATGGTGCCCGCGACGAGCGCCTCGTGCAGCGCCTCCTCGTCGATGAGGCCGCCACGCGCGACGTTCACGATGTAGGCCGACGGCTTCATCTTCGCGAGCTGCTCGGTCGAGATCATGCCGGTCGTCTCGGGGGTCTTCGGCATGTGGATCGTGATGAAGTCGCTGCGCTCGAGCAGTTCGTCGAGCGAGACGGTCTGCACGCCGAGCTGCTGCGCACGAGCCGCCGTGATGTAGGGGTCGTACGCGATGACCTCGACGCCGAACGCCTGCAGGCGCGCGGTGATGAGCGCGCCGATGCGACCGAGGCCGATGATGCCGACGGTCTTCTCGTAGAGCTCGGTGCCGGTGTAGTGCGACCGCTTCCACTCGCCCTGCGCGAGCGCGGAGTGCGCCGCGGGGATGTGGCGCGCGAGGCTCAGGATGTGGCCGACCGTGAGCTCGGCCGCGGAGATGATGTTCGACGTCGGCGCGTTCACGACCATGACGCCGGCGGTCGTGGCCGCCTTGATGTCGACGTTGTCGAGGCCGACGCCCGCTCGGGCGATGACCTGCAGCTTGGGCGCTGCGGCGATGGCCTCGGCGTCGACCTTGGTGGCGGAGCGCACCAGGATCGCGTTGGCCTCGGAGAGCGCGGACAGCAGGGCTGCGCGGTCGGTGCCATCGACGTTGCGGACGTCGAAGTCGGGCCCGAGGGCGTCGACGGTGGCGGGCGAGAGTTCTTCGGCGATCAGCACGACCGGCTTTGACACGAACAGATCCTTCGGGTCTTGCGCGCACGAGGGCGCAGCACTGTGTTGGGTGGGATGCGCCACACGCCGTCGGGGGCGCAACCCGCTCAGCCTACTTCAGGCCGGAGGTGTGTTTCGTCCGTGTGACGACGACCGTCCGTCCTCATGCCCGGCGCGAGCCGGACACCCCGTCAGACCCCGTCAGGCGACCACGCCGCGTCAGACGACGACGCCGCCGATCTGGCCGAGCAGCACCGTCAGGCTGAGGAAGAGCGCCGCCGAGACCGCGAGTCCGGTGAAGTAGAGCGCGATGCGGGCGAGCACGCCTCGCCGGCGGCCGAGCGCGAACGCCGCGGCGAAGCACGCGAGGGGCGCCACGAGCGCGACGATCATCACGGCCCAACCGCCGCCGCTGAACGAGAGGCCGAGGCCGAGCAGCTGCACGATCGACTCCACGACCTCCCACACGTCGTAGGCGTAGAAGAGGCCGAACAGCACGGCGAGGCTCACGTCGAGCCAGGTCGGCAGCGAGCGGCCGCGGGTCGAGCCATCGGCGGCGAGGTCGGCCGCGGCATCCGTCGGCACGGGCACGCCGGGTTCGGGAGCGACGGGAACGGTGCTCATGCGGTGACCCCCAGGACGAACGGCAGCGGCGCGAGCACGAGTGCCCCGACGACGAGCCACACGAGACGCGATCGGCGACCGCCGGCCCGCATCGCGAGCGCGAACCAGCACGGGGCCGCGAGCACGGCGAGCCACAGCCCGAGCGCGTACATCGCATCGCCGACGATGCTGACGCCCGGCACCGAGGTGCGGAGCGCGGTGATGAGCCAGCCGATCGTGTAGAGCAGGTAGACGCCGGCGAGGATGCCGAGCACGACGAGCTCGACGGAGCCGGTCTGCGATGCGGGGCGAGCCGCGGCGTCGGCCGGGTCGGCGTCGGCCCGGTCGGTGTCGGCGTCGCCGGGCGCATCGGCGTCGACGGAATCGGGGGCGTCGGATGCCGCGGCGGACCCCTCGTCGGCGACCGGGGCCGCGACCGGCGGGCCGACCGTCTTCCAGCCGGGGGCGAGCGTCGGATCGTCGTCGCCCTCCCAGCGCAGGGCATCGTCGTCGGAGTCGCGCGTCATGCCGTCAAGCCTACGACGGGCGGCCGGTCAGGCCCTGCGTCCGCTCGCGCGGACGGCCGCACCTGCGCCCTCCACCGCGGCGCGCACGATCGCGGCATCCGTCACGTCGAAGCCGCCGATGCCGCCGCCGGGGCCGCTCGGCCCGCCGCGCCCGTCGTGACCGCGCGCCGACAGGTGCACCGCGTCGACGCCGGCCGCCGCGAGGTCGCCGATGTCGGTCACGCGCACGCCGCCGCCCGACATGATCTCGAGCGCGCCGCCGACCTCGGCCGCCATGCGCGCGAGCGTCGGCAGGCCGGCACGGCAGTCCACGCCGCCGCCCGACGTGAGCACCCGGCGCACGCCCCGGCCGGCGAGCGAGAGCACCGAGGCGAGCGGGTCGGCACTCGCGTCGACCGCACGGTGCACGGTGACGTCGAGGCCCTCTGCCGCGTTCAGGAACTCCGCGATCGCGTCGTCGTCGAGCGTGCCCGCATCGGTCAGCGCACCCACGACCACGCCGTCGGCGCCCAGCGATCGGGCCAGGCGGATGTCGCGCACGATCGTGTCGCGCTCGTCGGCGTCGTAGACGAATCCACCGCCGCGCGGCCGCACGAGCACGTGCACGAAGCCCGTCGCCTGCGCCTCGGCCGCCGCGGCCACGGCGGCCTCGACGAGCCCGGCCGACGGGGTCAGCCCGCCGAGCCCGAGCGCCTGGCAGAGCTCGATGCGCGCGGCACCCCCTTCGAGGGCGATGCGGACGCCAGCGGCATCCTGGACGGCGATCTCGACCTGTAGTTCGTTCGGCACCATGACACCGTAGCGGGTCGGCGGTGGTCGTACGATTCAGCGGCCGCGGAGGGCGGTGCGCGCCCGCACGAGGTCGAAGAAGGCGCCCGGATCCACGCCGGGCGGCGGAGCGGCGAGCGGCCGCCGGGCCGCCTCGCGAGCCGCTGCACGGGTCGTCGCGCGGGCGGGCGGGGTCGGCGTCGGCTCGACGGGGGCGGCTCCGTGCAGGCCGGATGCCGCGGCATCCGCCTCGAGCAGGTCGACCGCGTGAGCGGGCCCGTTCGCCGCCGCGACCGCCTCATCCTGCGCGTCCGGAGCGTCCGGAGCGTCCGGCGCCTCCCGAGCCCCCGGATCGCCCGGACCCCGTGCCGTTTCAGGGCCGGCGTCCCTCCGCGGCGACCACCCCTCGGCCGCGACGCTCCGCACGAGCGCGAGGCAGCGCCCGTCGGCCCAGCCGATGGCGATCGTCGCGCCGACCGGCACGGCGCGGGTTCGCGTGCCGTCGGCACGCACCGCCGCTGGGCGCTCCCAGGCGACCTTCACGAGCAACTCGCGCTGCGGGGCGAGGTCGGCAGGCCCGATGCGCTTGGTTGCGTCGATGCGCGGGAGCACCGTGAACGACAGGCCCGCCGGGATCCCGATCGAGCGTCGGTGCCGCCCGACGTAGTCGTAGGCGGCGTACTCCTGGTCGCGGAGGTCTTCGAGCCGCTCTGGCGGCACGTCGAGCGCCTTCGGGCGGCGGCCGTGCACGCGGTCCTCGGACGAGACGATGCCGCGGGTGACGAACCGCGTGGCGAACGCGTCGCGACGCCGTCGCACCTCGACGCTCGCCCGTCGCCCGCTCGCCGCATCGATCGCCCGATCGGCGGCGAACGCCGCCCGACCGACGTCGGCGAACCCGAGGTCGCCGGGCGGGAGGTAGTCGATGCCCCGCAGCACGAACCGGCGGAAGATGAGATGCGCGGTGCCGAGTGCCTTGTTCGCAGCCTGCGCGGCGGTAGGCCGACGCCCGTCGTCGCCCCGACGACTCCGCTCGCGCGCGAAGCGGGCCTCGAAGACGTCGCGCAGCGTGTCGTAGTAGATGGCAGAGAGCAGGGTGCTGAGCTCGTGCGGATCGGCCCGCGCGAGGTCCTCGAGGCGGCCGGTGTTCGCCAGTTCGCGGAGCGCATGCCGCTTCGCACCGCCCGGCCCCGGCTTGGCGACGCCGAACTCCTCGGCGATCGAGCTGAACGCGTTGTGCTCGTCGATGCGGTTGCGGCTGCGCGCGAGCACGCTCGATCGCAGTCGGTCGCTCTCGAGCGCCATGAGCACCGCGATCAGGTCGGCGACGGCCTCGTGGATCGCGATCGATTCGCGCGTCGGCCGATCCGAGAGCGAGGGCTGCACGGCGTCGAGCAGGGCGTGCCCGCACTCGTGGGCGACGATGTCGCGGCTGAGCGCCGTGTGCACCCGCACGCCGTCGACGCCCGTGAACGAGGAGAACTGCAGGCTGCGCGTGCGCCGGTCGTAGGCCGCGTTCGCCCGCTCCCCCGCGCGCGGCACGATCAGCAGCTGCTCGCCGCCGAACGCCCACCTCACCCGCCGACCGATCGCATCGGCGCCCTCGAACATGCGGATCGTGCGGAACGCGATGCCGAACGCGTTCACGGCGAGCGCGGCCGGCGACTCCGGGCCGTCGCCCGTGCCGTAGGTGCCGTCGAGCGCGCCCTCGCGGGTCGGTACGAAGGGAGCGGGCGGCGGCAGCGGAACACCCGTCTCGGGGTCGAAGTCGACGACGGCGAGCCGCCGGCACGCGGGGCCGTCGAGGAAACGGTCGTTCGCGTCATCCGGAAGGCGGAGCTCGCGGTTCTCGCGCGTGGGAACCCGCTCACCGCCGATCGTGCCGAGATCGGCCGAGTCGTCCTGGATGACGAGCGGCACCGTCGCGATGGGCCCTCTGCTCACCATGGGTCAGCCTCCGAGGGCCCCGCCGAGCAGGGCCTGGCCGACGGCGCCGATGCCCGCGACCGCGATGAGGGCGAGCGGCACCGGGTCGCGCCAGGCTCGCGGATGCCGCGCCTCCCACCACACCGAGAGACTCAGGGCGGCGAGCACGACGACCCCGTGACCGGGCACCATCGCGAGCATGAGCGGGCCGCAGAGGATCGCGCACCGACGCCACTCGATCGCCCCGGCACGCGCGGCCGAGCGGATGCCGCGGCGACCGCTCGGCGCCACGGGCGGCGTCTTCGCGCACGTGGTCAGGAGCCGGGCGCGCCAGGCGGACCACCGCGCGAGCGCCGCGACCGAGAGCGCGGCGAGCTGCCACCAGAGGCTGCCGACCGGGATCGCCGCGAGCTGGGCGAACGCGCCCGCGACGAGCCCGAACGACAGCCAGAGCAGCGTCGAGACGCCGACCGCGATGAGCGGGAGGCCGAGGCGCCAGCGCGGGAACGACCCCGCCGCGATGCGCCGGGCGAGCGGCACGAGCAGCGGCCACATCATCGCGACGACCATGAGCAGCCAGCCCGCGATCCACATCGGGGTGATGGCGACGGATGCCGCGGCGACCTCGGTTCCCGGCGAGCCGGTGTTCGGTGCGGCATCCGACCCGCCGTGATGCGACCGGGCCCCGAACGGTCCCGCGATGGGCAGCGCGGCGAGGAGCAGCACCGCCCAGGCGAGGCCCGAGGCGATCGGGAGCGCATCGCCGACGCCGAAGCCTGCGCCGGCCCGTCGACGCCGACGCCTGCGCGCGCCGGACTGCGCGCCGCGGGTGGCCGGCGCGCCCGGCGGGCGGTGCGTCTGCAGGGTCACGGCGTCTGCACGTAGACGGTGACCTGCGCGACCTGGATCGCGCGGTCGTCGGCGCGGTCGTCGCCGCCGTCATCGTCGGGGTCTCCTGCGTCGTCGTCGCCGTCACCGCCGGGCTCGGGCTCGGGCTCGGCCGCGGGCAGCAGCCGCACCGTGAGCGCCCCGCCCGCCCAGCCCTCGGCGAGCAGGTCGGGCAGCACGGGCGACGCATCGACGAGGTAGTTGCGCACCTCGTCGTCGGGCGTGCCCGCGAGACCGAAGGTCGAGAACCCCCGCACCAGGTGGGCTTCGGCATCCGGCGCCGAACGGATCTCGACGTCGTACGCCGCGTGCGGATCGTGCGCGGTCGCCCCGGCGAGCTCGAGCATGAGCCGGGTGGGGGCGGCCTCGTCGAGCCCGAGCCCGCCACCCTCGAACGGGATCTCCCGCTCCTCGCCCGACGCGAGATCGAACGTCGCCGCCACGGGCTGCCACTTCGGTGCCTCGTCCAAACCGAGTCCCCCTCCACTCGCCTCGATGATCGCGGCACGGCGCTCGGCGACCAGGTCGGCGAGCGGGTCTGCGAGCACGATCGACTCGTACTCGTAGTCCATCGCCTCGTCGGCGAGGTCCTCGACCGCCGCCATCGCATAGGTCTTCGGGCGCTGTTCGTCGCCGAACCAGAACGTCGAGGAATCCCACGCCGACACGAGCTCGGGCGGCGTGCCAGCGGCATCCGTCAACCGGATCGACCCGTCGAGCGAGAGCCACACCTCCCACAGGCGATCGATGTTCGCGTGGTGCAGCCAGAACACGGGGTCGCGCCCGGCCGTCGCGGGCGAGCGCATGACCCCGCCGATGGCCATGTGCACGTAGTTGTGCGGGCGGTCCTCGACCGTGCCGAAGAACTGGTCGGGCAGCGCGCCGCCGAAACCGGGCTCGCGTTCGAGCAGGTAGTTCGGCTGCGCGAGGGCCTCGACGATGTCGGCGCTGTCGACCGGGATCGGCTGCGACGAGCGCGCCGGCGAGAACAGCGGGTTGTCGACGAGCACCCCGTCGACCGTGCGCTGCTCGACCTGGAACTCGACGGGCAGCCGTCGCGACGAACCGGGTGCCGAGTAGTCCCAGTAGGGCAGAGCCCAGTCGTCGTCGCCCGACGCGTCACGGATGTGCTGCTCGAACCAGGCGAGGTAGGCACGATGCCACGGCAGGAAGAACAGCGACGCGTGCGTGCACTGCGCCCACGCCGCGCGTCGCGGCGTGAACTGGTCGATGCCGTGCGTGTTCGCCGCCCACATCCACGATTCGGGCGTCGGTGGGCCGGCCTCGTCGAGCGCCTTCATGGCCTCGACGCCGCGCGCGTAGGCGTCGAGGATCGGGTGCCACTCGCCGGCCATCGCGGTGGCCCGATCGCCCACCGTGAGCCCTGAAACATCCCTGCGAACGCGCATGACGACCCCCTCGGTGCCCCTCCGTGCGGCAGGGCGCGCCCTGTCTACCACCGGGGACCCACCGCGTCCAGAGTGCGGACGGCACACTTCTCGCCACACCGCGCACAGCGCGGAACACCGCGGGTCCGGGCGCCGCACCGGGCTTCGCGGCCGCCGCGATCAGCGCTCGACCAGCACGGTCTCGGTCGCGACGAGCTTCGGGTACTGGAACGACACTTCGACCGCGAAGTCGTCGTCCTCGGCGGTGTAGCGCTCCTGCAGTCCGTCGGCGAGGATCCGCCACGGGCGCGAGTTCGTCGGCGTGCCCTCGGATCCGTCCTCCGGGCGGAACTGCTCGTAGTCGTACGGGAAGCTCGCCGCCGCGTCGAGCGTCGACGAGATCGTGTCGACCGAGATCGTGCCGCCGCCGAGATCGAGCTGCAGCAGGCGCTGGAAGCCCGTGGCGCGTTCGCCCGTGTGCGTTCGGAACTCCTGGTAGTCGGCGAGCAGTTCGACGACCGTGTGCCCCGGCAGTCCGCCCGCGTCCTCGGTCACGATCCGCCCGAGGCCGTGGAAGTGCCCCGAGAGCACCGCGACGACGTTGCGGTTCGGCGCGATCACCCGCTCCCAGAGCTCGCCGCCCCGCGAGAGCCAGCGCGACCCGGTCGAACGCCCGGCCGCGACATCCGCGAGCTTCGGCGTCACGTGCTCGTGCGTCGAGACGATCACGTTGTGGCCCGGGTGCGAGGCGACGACCTGCTCGGCCCACGCGAGCTCGCGGTCGCCGTAGGCGTAGGGCAGCGAGAGCATCAGGAAGCCGGCGCCCGCCTGCTCGAAGGTGCTGAAGTTCGCGCTGTTGTCGTCGGGCGCGATCGAGCCCGCATACCAGGGCCGGTCGGCGTACCGCTCGGGGCCGAAGTACTCGTTGAACAGGGCGTTGCTCGCGCCGCGCTTGTTGTCGTGGTTGCCGGGCAGCACGCTGTTCGGCACGCCCGCGTCATCGAGCACGGCCTGCATGGTCGACGCGACCTCGAACTCGCGACGCGCGCGATCCTCCTGCTGACCGGGGTCGACCCAGTTCTGCACGAGGTCGCCGGTGTGCGTGGCGAACGCGATCCTGCGGGTGTCGGCGTTCGCCGCGATCCACCCGACGACGTCGGCGTACACCTCGGGGTAGGCCTCGCTGAGGTACTGCGTGTCGGTGATGTGGCTGATCGCGAGGTCGTAGTCGGCGGGGTCCTCGAACTCGCCGTCGGCCCCGTGCGGTGCTGATTCCGTTCGCTTCGCCGCACTCTGCACGAGCAGTTCGACCCGGTTGCCGGATGCCTCGGACGGGCGCACGCGGCCCGCGAGCGTCAGCGGCTCGCCGTCGACCCCCGAACGGGCGTCGAGCCGTCGCCAGGCGTTCGCCGCGGCATCCCGGACCGAGAGCACGAGTTCGGATCTGCCGGCGCCGCGGCCGGTCCACGACACGGCGCCGCCGTCGACGAGGCCGGTGCCGCTCGTGTCGAGCACGAAGCGCACGTACGGGAGGGCGAACGCGTCGTCGGACGCGGTGAGCGCGGTCGGCCCGCCGACCGCACCGCCCGGTGCGCCGTTCGGTGCGCCGTCGACCGTGCCGTCGACCGCCCCGTCGGGTGCGCCGTCGGGTGCGCCGCTCGGTGCGAGCGGCACCTCGCCCGGCGCCCGATGCTCGACGAGCGGGCCGCCCTCGGTCGCGCCCCGCGCCGCCTCGACCACGACCGCGGCAACGCCGTCGCGGGCGATCCGTCGGGATCGCGTCGACCCGTCGTCGGCGACCGTGCGCGCGAGCTGCACGGCGGCGTGTTCGCGTTCGCGGCGCAGCTCGGCCGCGAGCCTCGTCGTGGCCCGCTGTGCGATCGCCTCGACGTCGGTCCACTCGGCCCGGTCGAGCACGCCGGGCGTCGCCGCTCGCACGACGAAGTCGTCGGCATCCGAGCCCGTGAACCGGCTGCGCTGATAGGTCTCGCCGCGCAGCCGATCGGGCTGGAACGTCGTCAGCGAGACGCCCTTCGTGCACGGGCTCAGGCGCTCGTCGGGCTGGTCCATCTCGTTCGCCAGGTACACACCGAGGCTGTCGACCCTGCGTCCGCCGGCGTCCTCGACCCAGACTCCCGTGCCGAGGAAGTCGAACGGGGTCGAGAACCGTGCATCGGCGGAGGCCGCGGCAGCCGTGCCCTCGAGTGCCGCGACCCAGGCCGCGCCAGGTGCGAGCCGCGTGCCTCGCTCGATCGTGAGCAGCGTCGCCTGCTCGCGCGCACCGTCCACGCCGCACTGCATGAGCCGCCACCCACCGAGGTCGACGGGCTCGTCGCCGTAGTTGCCGAGCTCCACGAAGTGCTGCGGTTCCGCACCCTCGAGCGTGCGCGGGTCGTCGGCGAGCTCGCTCACGGCGACTCCGACACGCTCCGCGTAGGCGAACGCCGTGCCGAACACGCTCCGATCGACCCGGGCGTTCGGCGCCCCCGGCGTGCGCGGGGCGATGAGGAACTCCGCGTCGCCGGTGACCGTGCCGTCCACGCGCTGCCACGACTCCGCCGCGCGCGCGTCCAGCACCGAGGCCAGCTTCGCCGTGCCGCTCTGGCAGGCCGTGTCGGGCCCGTTCGACACGCTCACCTGGTCGATGCGGCGGCCTGCGGCATCCGTCACCAGCACGCCGAAGGTCGTGTCGGCGAGGCTCGTCGCCGCCCTGGCATCGGGCTCGCGCTCGCCCGCCCGCGGCTCGAACCCCGGGCCGCCCAGCACGAACCGCTCGCCCGCCACGAGGCTGCGCCCCTCGGGGAACGTGAACTGCCTCGTCTCGGGCGAGGCCGTGCCGGCCGCCGTGCAGCGGTAGACCGACCACCCGCCGACCTCGACCGTCGCATCGCCCGCGTTGCGCAGTTCGACGAGGTCGTCGCCCGAGCCGGCGGGTCCCGCTGCGGCGACCTCGTCGATGCGAACGGATGCCGTGGGCGGCCGCTCGACCGCCCGCGTCGCGTTCGGTGCACCCGGCGTCGCCTCGGCGCGCACGAAGTCCGCGGCGACGTCGCCCGTCGTCGCGACCCGCTGCCAGCTCTCGCCCACCGCGGAGACGAACGCGAGCGCCTCCGGCAGATTCACGCCCTCGGTGCACTCGCTCGCCACCGGATTCGGCTCGCTCGGGTACACGCCGACCGCATCGACTCGTGCGCCGTCGGCATCGACGACCACGAGCCCGAACCCGCCGCGGTCGTAGGGCTGGGTGAACCGCGCATCCGCGATGCGCCCGTCGGTCAGCACGGCACCGACGCGCGCGACGGTGAAGCGTTGGCCGGGGCGCAGCACCACGCCGTCGAGGGGGGCCTCCGGCCGGCCGACATTCGCCCGAAGGCCCTCGGCGCTGCACCGGAACACGTTCCAGCCGCTGAGGTCGACCTCCGCGTCGCCCGTGTTGCGGAGCTCGAAGAAGCTGAAGGCGCCGTCGTGGCCGTCGCCGTTCGCGAGTTCGTCGATGACGATGCCGGATGCCGCGCCCGCCGTGCGCCCGACCGCCGGCCGGCCTTGCGCGGCCTCCGAAGCCTCTGAGACCTGCGGCGGCATCACCGCCGCGAGCAGTGCGGCGATCAGGAAACCGACGACCGGAGCCGTCGACCACGTGTGAACCGTTCGAACCGGGGCTGTTCCGCGTCGCACGATTCCACGTTCGCCGCCGCGGATGAACGAGCGGCGACGCGCACCGAAGGCCCGCGTGAACGCCCGACGACGTCACGGAACGAGGCGACGCCGGTCACGCCCCTGCCGATGCCGCCCCTGCC
Source organism: Agromyces aureus (assembly GCF_001660485.1). Taxonomy (GTDB): domain Bacteria; phylum Actinomycetota; class Actinomycetes; order Actinomycetales; family Microbacteriaceae; genus Agromyces; species Agromyces aureus. The sequence goes on along the minus strand of NZ_CP013979.1, from coordinate 1,858,744 downwards.
GACTCCATCCGTGCCCGTGCGTCGGGTACCGACGCCTCCCGCGCCGACGGCGTGGTCAGGCCTCCACCGGGATGCCGAGATCCCGCACGAGGTAGATCCACGGGAAGGCGCGGCATCCCACCTGCCAGCCGTCGGCCCCGTCGGCCACCGGCGCCGACCGCCAGAGCACCCGCCGGTGCTCCCACTGGGTCCCGGTGTACACCATGCGGTGCGCGAGCATGCCGGCTTCGACCGTGCGCCATCCGGCGCGACCCGCGGCCTCGAGCTCGACCATCTCGTCGAACGCCGTCACCGGCCCGAGCCAGCGCTCGGCCGCGCCCCTCGGCGCCTCGACGCTCCCGAACCGCTGTTGCGCGGCCTGGCGGGTCATGCCGAGTTCTGCGCCGATGACCGACCAGCTGGCACCCCCCGCACGCGCGGCCTCGACCGAGCGCTGCAGGATGCCGCGGACCTCCGCGTCGGCCCGCGCGCTCGCGGCGATCAACGAGCGGTGGGCGTCGAGGGAGAGCGTCTCTGCGGCCCCGACCCCCGCGTCGTCGAGGACCGCACGACTGATGGCGTCGGCGAGATCGCTCACTCGGCGTCCCGACTCGGCAGCCACGTCGCACGCGAACCGCCACGACGGATGCCGTTCGCATAGCCCCACAGGTAGGCGCCGACGACGACGAGCCCGATGCCCGCACCGAGCGCCATGCCGCCGACGAACCCGCCCCAGTCCATCACGAGACCGCAGAGGGTGACGATCGCGCCGAGGACGATCGCGGTGACGGAGGCTCCGGCGAGACGACGAACGGCGGTATCGGACTTGGCTGACTGGTTCATTCTGTCAACGTATCGTTGACGCTCCTTGCTGTCAACCAATTCTTGACGTTGCACACGGCGGTGTCGCGCCGAGGTCTCGCGCCGACGTCTGCGGTGCACGGTGATCACGGCGAAGAACGGTCGCCGGTCAGCGCCCGGTGCATGCCCGCGACGCCGAACGGCGGGGCCGGCCGAAGCCGACCCCGCCGTCGCGGGTGGTGCTGGAGGACTCGCGTCAGCGAAGGCCTGCTCGGGTCAGCGAGCGACCTCGCCGTCGACGTAGTCGTCGTCGCCCGACGAGTTCCAGGCGAAGAGCTTGCGCAGCTCGCGACCGGTGGTCTCGATGGGGTGCTGCTCGCCCTTGGCGCGGAGCTCGAGGAACTCCTTCTGGCCGTTGTCCTGGTCGGCGATGAAGCGCGTGGCGAAGGTGCCGTCCTGGATGTCGGCGAGCACCGCCTTCATGTTCTCCTTGACCGACGGGTCGATGACGCGGGGGCCCGAGACGTAGTCGCCGTACTCGGCCGTGTCGGAGACCGACCAGCGCTGCTTGGCGATGCCGCCCTCCCACATGAGGTCGACGATGAGCTTCAGCTCGTGGAGCACCTCGAAGTAGGCGATCTCGGGCTGGTAGCCGGCCTCGACGAGGGTCTCGAAGCCGTACTGCACGAGCTGCGAGGTGCCGCCGCAGAGCACGGACTGTTCGCCGAACAGGTCGGTCTCGGTCTCTTCGGTGAACGTCGTCTTGATGACGCCGGCGCGCGTGCCGCCGATGCCCTTGGCGTAGGACTTCGCGATGTCCCAGGCCTGGCCCGAGGCGTCCTGCTCGACGGCGATGATGTCGGGGATGCCACGGCCGGCGACGAACTCGCGACGCACGGTGTGTCCGGGGGCCTTCGGCGCAACGAGGATCACGTCGACGCCCGCGGGGGCCTCGATGTAGCCGAAGCGGATGTTGAAGCCGTGGCCGAAGACGAGCACGTCGCCCTCGGACAGGTTGTCCTTGATCGAGTCAGCGAAGATGTGGCGCTGGTACTGGTCGGGCGCGAGGATGACGACGACGTCGGCCCACGCGGCGGCGTCGGCGACGTTCTTGACCTCGAAACCGGCCTCTTCGGCCTTCTGGATCGACTTCGAGCCGTCCTTGAGGCCGATGACGACCTCGACGCCCGAGTCGCGCAGGTTCTGCGCGTGCGCGTGGCCCTGCGAGCCGTAACCGACGACGGCGACCTTGCGACCCTGGATGATCGAGAGGTCCGCGTCCTGGTCGTAGTACATCTCAGCCATTGCTGTTCTTCTCCTTGGTATGGGGTTCGGTGACGGATGTCGCGGCTCGCGCCGCGGCATCCGATTCAGTTCTTGAAGACGCGTTCGGTGATCGACTTGCCGCCGCGCCCGATGGCCAGCAGGCCGGACTGGGCGATCTCGCGGATGCCGTAGGGCTCGAGCACCCTGAGGAACGCGGTGGTCTTGCCCGAGTCACCGGTGACCTCGATCACGAGCGCGTCGGTCGAGACGTCGACGACGCGGGCGCGGAAGAGGTTGACGGCCTCGAGCACCTGCGAGCGGGTCGAGTTGTCGACGCGCACCTTGATCAGCAGGTGCTCGCGTTGCACCGACTGGGCGGGGTCGAGCTCGACGATCTTGATGACGTTGATGAGCTTGTTGAGCTGCTTCGTCACCTGCTCGAGCGGCAGTTCCTCGACGTCGACCACGACCGTGATGCGGGACAGGCCGGCGATCTCGGAGTGTCCGACGGCGAGCGACTCGATGTTGAAACCGCGACGCGCGAAGAGTCCGGCGACGCGCGTGAGCAGACCGGGCTTGTCCTCGACGAGGAGCGAGAGCACGTGGGTCGACATGGTCAGTCCTCCTCGCTGAAGGCCGGCGAGTGATCGCGGGCGTACTGGATGTAGCTGTTCGACACGCCCTGCGGCACCATCGGCCACACCATGGCGTCGGCCGAGACGACGAAGTCGATCACGACGGGCCGGTCGTTGGTCTCGAGCGCGAGCTTGATGGCCGCGTCGATCTCGTCTTCCTTCGTCACGCGGATGCCGAGCGCGCCGTAGGCCTCGGCCAGCTTGACGAAGTCGGGCACGCGAACGCTGTCGTGCCCCGTGTTCAGGTCGGTGTTCGAGTAGCGGCCGTCGTAGAAGAGCGTCTGCCACTGCCGCACCATGCCGAGCGACGAGTTGTTGATGATCGCGACCTTGATCGGGATGTCGTTCAGGGTGCACGTCGCGAGCTCCTGATTCGTCATCTGGAAGCAGCCGTCGCCATCGATCGCCCACACCGTGCGGTGCGGTTCGGCGACCTTGGCGCCCATCGCGGCCGGGACCGCGTAGCCCATGGTGCCGGCGCCGCCGGAGTTCAGCCACGAGTTCGGACGCTCGTACTTGATGAACTGCGCGGCCCACATCTGGTGCTGGCCGACGCCCGCGGCGTAGATGCCCTCGGGTCCGGTGAGCTGGCCGATGCGCTGGATCACCTGCTGGGGTGCCAGCAGCCCGTCGGAGGTCGGCGCGAACCCGAGCGGGAACTCCGCGCGGAGGCCGTCGAGCGTCGCCCACCACTCGCTGATGTCGGGCGTGACGGTGGCGACCTGCTCGGTGTACGCGGCGCGCAGGTCGACGAGGACGTCCTTCAGGTCGCCCACGATCGGCACGTCGGCGACGCGGATCTTGGAGATCTCGGCGGGATCGATGTCGACGTGCACGACCTTGGCGTTCGGCGCGAAGAGCGCCGACTTGCCGGTCACGCGGTCGTCGAAGCGCGCGCCGAGCGCGATCAGCAGGTCGGACTCCTGCAGCGCGATCACGGCCGGGACCGTGCCGTGCATGCCGGGCATGCCGAGGTGCTGCTGGTGCGAATCGGGGAATGCGCCGCGCGCCATGAGGGTCGTCACGACGGGTGCACCGGTGGCCTCGGCGAGCTGGAGGAGCTCTTCGGAGGCACGCGAGCGGATGACGCCGCCGCCGACGTAGAGCACGGGGCGCTTGGCCTCGGCGAGCAGCTGGGCCGCAGCCGTGACCTGCTTGCCGTGCGCCTTCGTGATCGGACGGTAGCCGGGCAGGTCGATCTTCGGCGGCCAGGAGAAGTTGAACAGCGCCTGCTGGGCGTCCTTCGTGATGTCGACGAGCACGGGCCCCGGGCGGCCGGTCGAGGCGATGTGCGCGGCGGCCGCGATCGTGGCCGGGATCTCCTCGGCCTTCTTCACGAGGAAGGAGTGCTTCGTGATCGGCATCGTGATGCCGACGATGTCGGCTTCCTGGAACGCGTCGGTGCCCATGAGGTTCGAGAACACCTGGCCGGTGATCGCGAGCAGCGGCACCGAGTCCATGTGGGCGTCGGCGATCGCGGTGACGAGGTTCGTCGCACCGGGGCCGGAGGTCGCGATCGCGACGCCGAGCTTGCCGGTGGAGGACGCGTAGCCCTGGGCGGCGTGGCCGGCGCCCTGCTCGTGACGCACGAGGATGTGGCGCAGCTTCTTGCTGTCGAGCAGCGGGTCGTAGACGGGGAGGATGGCGCCGCCGGGAAGTCCGAACACGTCGGTGATGCCGAGCATCTCGAGCGAACGGACGACGCCCTCGGCGCCGGTGATCTCCACCGGCGCGTGCGGGGGCACGAGATTGGGCGACGGCACGGGACTGGATTCCGTGGTCATTCGGTTCCTGTTCTGGTGAGCGGGGTGAGCGGAGAACGCCGTACTCAGCCCGTCGTGGCGCCTTCAGCGGCCGAGCGCACGAGCTTGGAGTACTTCGCGAGAACGCCTCGGGTGTAGCGCGGGGGAAGCGGAGCCCAGCCTTCACGGCGGGCAGCCAGCTCGGCATCATCGACAAGTAGATCGATGGAACGAGCTGCGATATCGACCCGTATCAGATCACCATCGCGCACGAAGGCGATGGGACCTGCGTCCACCGCTTCGGGTGCCAGATGGCCGATGCACAGTCCGGTTGTGCCGCCTGAGAATCGACCGTCCGTCAAGAGTAGTACATCTTTGCCGAGGCCGGCGCCCTTGATGGCGGCCGTGATGGCGAGCATCTCGCGCATGCCGGGGCCGCCCTTGGGACCTTCGTAGCGGATGACGACGACGTCGCCGGCCTTGATCTCGCCCGCGGTCAGGGCGTCCATCGCGGCGCGCTCGCGCTCGAACACGCGGGCGGGGCCCTCGAAGGTGGCCGCATCGAAGCCGGCCGTCTTCACGACCGCACCCTCCGGTGCGAGCGAGCCGTGCAGGATCGTGAGGCCGCCGGTCTCGTGGATCGGGTTGTCGAGCGTGCGCAGCACCTCGCCGTCGAGCGGCGGGAGGTTCAGCGCCTCGAGGTTCTCGGCCATGGTCTTGCCGGTGACGGTCATGACGTCGCCGTGCAGCAGGCCCGCGTCGAGCAGGGCCTTCATGAGCACGGGCACGCCGCCGCGACGGTCGACGTCGTTCATGACGTACTTGCCGAAGGGCTTCAGGTCGCCGATGTGCGGCACCTTGGCACCGATGCGGTTGAAATCGTCGAGCGTGAGGTCGACCTCGGCCTCGCGCGCGATCGCGAGCAGGTGCAGCACGATGTTCGTCGAACCGCCGAGCGCCATGCCCACGGCGATGGCGTTCTCGAACGCCTTCTTCGTGAGGATCTGCCGCGCGGTGATGCCGTGCTTCAGCAGGTTGACGACGGCCTCGCCCGAGCGGTGGGCGTAGTAGTCGCGGCGGCGGTCGGCGGAGGCCGGCGACGCCGAGCCCGGCAGCGAGAGGCCGAGGGCCTCGGCGACCGAGGCCATCGTGTTCGCGGTGTACATGCCGCCGCAGGCACCCTCGCCGGGCGCGAAGGCGCACTCGATGCGGTGCGCGTCCTCGGCGCTCATGGTGCCGGCCTTGACGGCGCCGACGGCCTCGAACGAGTCGATGATGGTGATGTCCTTCTCGGTGCCGTCGGACAGGCGGACCCATCCGGGGGCGATCGAGCCGGCGTAGAGGAAGACGGACGAGAGGTCGAGGCGGGCCGCGGCCATGAGCATGCCGGGGATCGACTTGTCGCAGCCGGCGAGCAGCACCGAGCCGTCGAGGCGCTCGGCCTGCATGACGACCTCGACCGAGTCGGCGATGACCTCGCGGGAGACGAGGGAGAAGTGCATGCCCTCGTGGCCCATGGAGATGCCGTCGGAGACGGAGACGGTGCCGAACTGCAGCGGGTAGCCGCCACCGCCGTGCACGCCCTCCTTCGCGGCCTGCGCGAGGCGGGCGAGCGAGAGGTTGCACGGCGTGATCTCGTTCCACGAGCTCGCGATGCCGATCTGGGGCTTGTCCCAGTCGGCATCCCCCATGCCGACTGCTCGGAGCATGCCCCGGCTGGTCATGGCCTCGATGCCATCGGTTACGGTGCGACTACGCGGTTTGGGATCGAACTCCGACATGACGAGAAGTCTATTCCCAGCGGGACACCCCTTCGGCCGCCCGCTCCCGAGCCGACGCGAGGTGCTCGAGGAGTTCGGCGACGTCGTCGGGGTTCCGCACCCGGTACGGCGCGATCGACTTGCCCTGGCCGACCTTGACGCCGAGGTCCTCGCCCTCGAGCGCGGCGAACGCGTCCTCGTCGGTCACGTCGTCGCCGAGGTAGATCGCGCCCGTGGCTCCCGCGTGCTGGCGCATCCGGGTGAACGACTCCCCCTTGTCGGTCGAGCGCACCGAGAACTCGAGCACTGACTTGCCCGACCGCACGGTGATGCCGTCGAGCTGCGCGGCGACGCGCTCACGGGCATCGAGCTGGGCCGCGGTCGCGGCGGTGGAGGCGAGTCCGCGGGTGTGCAGGGCGAGCCCGGCGGGCTTGTGCTCGACGCGCGCGCCCGGGTGCGCGGCCACGACCTCCTCGACGACCCTCGTCAGCTGCGCGAGCTTCAACAGCTCGGCGTCGCGCAGGTCGAGCGTGATCGGGCCGCTGTCGAGCTTCAGCTCGACGCCGTGCGAGCCGCTCAGCAGCACGCCCTCCGGTGGCGATGCCACCTCGGCGAGGCTGTCGAGCGCACGCCCGGAGACGAGCGCGACCCGGGTGTCGGGCAGGGCGACGAGCCGTTCGATGGCGGCCACGGCGCGTTCGGTGGCGCGCGCGTCGTGCGGGTGCTCCACGAGCGGCGCGATGGTGCCGTCGAAGTCGAGGGCGACGAGCAGGCGCTCGGTCGTGGCGAGCTCGGCGACCGCGTCGCGCAGCTGGTCGGTCAGTCCGGCCTTGATGATGCCCGATCCGGTCAGGGTCTCGAGGAAGCTCGCCGACCACTTCGCGACGTCGTTCTCGCGGACGCGTCGCCGCAGGGCGCGCATGCGACGCGACCGCTCGCGCCGCGGCATCCGCACCGCCTCGATGATCGCGTCCTTCAGGCCCTCGATGTCGTGCGGGTTCACGAGCACGGCCTGGCGCAGTTCGTCGGATGCCCCGGCGAACTCGCTCAGCACGAGCACGCCGTCGTTGTCGAACCGGCAGGCGACGTACTCCTTCGCGACGAGGTTCATGCCGTCGCGGAGCGCGGTCACGAGCATGACGTCGGCCGCGAGGTAGAGCGCCACCATCTCCTCGCGCGGGTAGCCGTGGTGCAGGTAGGCGATGGCCTGGTGGCCGAGCGTCGCGTAGTCGCCGTTCAGGCGCCCGACGGTGAGCTCGATCTCGTCGCGGAGCTGCCGGTACGTCTCGACGCGTTCGCGCGAGGGGCTGGCGACCTGCACGAGCGTCGCGTCCTGGACGGCGATGCGACCGTCGCGCAGCAGCTCGCCGAACGCCTTCATGCGGTGCCGGATGCCCTTGGTGTAGTCGAGGCGGTCGACGCCGAGCATGACCGTCTCGGGGTTGCCGAGGCTCTCGCGGATCTCGCGCGCCCTCGCCTGCACGTCGGGGCGCCGGGCGATCTCCTCGAAGCCCTCGGCGTCGATCGAGATCGGGAAGGCCCGAGCCACGACGCGACGCATGTCGGCCTCGTCGCCCGGGCGCGGCTCGTTCGGCACCTCGATCACGTTGCCGCGCGTCGGGTAGCCGTGCAGGCGGCGCACGGCCCGCGAGAAGTTGCCGGCGTCGGCTGTGCGCTGGAACCCGATGACGTCGGCGCCGAGCAGTCCGTCGATGACCTGACGCCGCCACGGGAGCTGCGAGTAGATGCCGTATGCGGGGAACGGAATGTGATTGAAGAACCCGATCACGAGGTCGGGCCGCGACTCGCGGAGCATCTTCGGCACGAGCTGGAGCTGGTAGTCCTGCACCCACACGACGGCGCCATCGGAGGCCGCGCGCGCGGCCGCCTCGGCGAAGCGGCGATTGACGCGCACGTAGGCGTCCCACCACTCGCGGTGGTAGGTGGGCGGCGCGATCACGTCGTGGTAGAGCGGCCAGAGGGTGTCGTTCGAGAACCCCTCGTAGTACTCCTCGAGCTCGGACTCGCTGAGCGGCACGGGGATGATCGAGATGCCGTCGTTCTCGAACGGGTCGAACTCGCGGTCGGCGACGCCGGCCCAGCCGATCCAGGCGCCGTCGGCCGCGCGCATCACGGGTTCGAGTGCAGTGACCAGCCCGCCGGGCGAGCTCCTCCAGCCCGCGCTCCCGTCGGGCTGCTCCACGTAGTCGACCGGGAGCCGGTTGGAGACGACGATCATGTCGTAGGCGTGGTCGACGTACAGTTCTTCGGAATCCGACTGGGCGGTGTTCATGCGACTGGAGTCCCTCCTCGCGGGCAACCTCAGGCTAACAGCGGCCCGATCCTCGCCATCGGGCCTTGACGCATCGTCCCGCGCATGTCAACCCTCCGCCGCGGCCGAGCGGATGCCTCGCGACGGATGCGTCCGCGCGGTAGCGTGGCCCCATGCGCAAGTACCTCTTCAGCGGAGCCGTCCTCGGAGCGATCATCAGCGGGATCGGAGTCGTTCGCGCCACCGCATCGGGTCCCCGCGACTGGCGGCTGCTCCTCATGTGGGTCTCCTGGGCGGCGAGCCTCGCGATCGCCATAGGCACGGTGGCCGAAGAGACCCGCGACGGCGAGCTGACGGACTAGTCTCAGTCCGTCCCGTCGCTTGCGGCGTGTTCAGCGGCATTCCGAGCCCTCAGGGGCCGAAACTGGATGCAGTTCCGCACGGCCCGAACCGTGCGGCCACCGTTCCCACGAGAGGGGCCACCGATGTTCCGCCGTTGGCGCAGAGCGAGGCTTGCCGCACAGGCCTCGGCACACGCCGCCGCCAAGCCGCCGCGTCCTACCGCGGCCGACCTCCGCGGCGAACACCTCTTCGACCTGCTGAACGCGAAGCTCTCGGAGTTCATCGGCCCGAACGGCGCATGGTCGCTCGTGCGTCGCGCCGAGGGCGACACCGACCGCATCTTCGATGCCGTCATCACGCACCAGATCTCGGCCGAGCTGACCCGAGCGGTGCTCGACGAGCGCGATGCCGTCGCCGTCGTCGTTCCCGCCGAGGCCGAGCCGCTCGCGCTCAGCTGGGAGCCTGCTCCCCTCGTGGTCTGGGCCGAGCCGGCCTCCGACGCGACGACCTCCGACGCGACGGCGGATGCCGAGGCGGAGGAGATCTCGGTGGCTCCGGCCTACTCCGAGCACGGGTTCGAGGCACGCGCGGCCTGATCGCCGCGGGCGCCGTTCCAAAATCCGGCCCGGTTTCTTGTACGGCCGTGGGAGCGGGCGAGCGTCGCGTTTCCCTAGCGTGAAGAGCGGGCCATCCGGCTCGCGCGGGCCGATCGGCTCGATTCCTCACGACTCTGGAGGCCCTCGATGTCCGCCGCTGAGCCCACCATGCGCGACTCCGCCGACGCCGACGAGAACCGGCACGACGATGCCCACGACGAGCGGGCCTCGCGTCCACGGCGTCGCGGCACCGCGACCGACCTCGCGCAGATCGCCGTCTTCGCGGCGCTCATCGCGGCCCTCGGCCTTCCGGGCGCGCTGACCATCGGCGGTGCCGCGGTGCCGATCACGTTCCAGACCCTCGGCGTCATGCTGGCCGGCGCCATCCTGGGTGCGCGCAAGGGATTCCTGTCGGTGCTGCTGTTCATCGCGCTCGTCGCGGCTGGGCTCCCGCTCCTCTCCGGCGGTCGCGGCGGCCTCGGCGTCTTCGTCGGCCCCTCGGTGGGCTACCTCCTCGGCTGGCTGCTCGGTGCGCTGGTCATCGGTTGGGCGACGGCGCGCCTGCTGCCGAAGTACCGCATCCTGCCCGCGTTGCTGTGGACCGCGTTCGGCGGCATCGTCGCGGTCTACCTCGTCGGCGTCCCGCTGTTCGCCGCGATCACGGGCACTCCGCTCGGCCTCGCGCTCGCCGGCTCGCTCGTCTTCCTGCCCGGCGACGTGGTCAAGGTGGTCATCACGGTGCTCGTGGCCAAGGGCGTGCACCGCGCCTGGCCGGGCCTGATCGCACCGCGCACCTGGCCGTGGAAGCGCGAGAAGCCGGTCGCTCCCTCGGCATGAGCGACTGGCTCCACGGCTCGCCGCACGACGTCGCCCTCGCGTTCGGGGGCGAGATCGTGCGGTTCGGCGCGCTCGCCCGTTCCGTGTCGACGGTCGCGGCGGTCGGGCTGCCCGCGGGTGACGGGCCGATCGGATGCCCCGTGGCGACCGACCCCGTCACGCTCGTCACGCACGTGCTCGCCGCACTCGAGCGGGGTCGCCCGGTGCTCGTCGGCGGTTCGCAGCGCGAGGCCGACGATCTGGTCGGCCGGTTGCCGCAGGGCACAGGACTGGCGCTGCTGACCTCGGGATCCTCCGGTGGCTCGCCGCGCGTGGTCGCCCGCACGAACGCGTCGTGGCTGGCCTCGGCGGGCCCGCTCGCCGCGGTGGCGGGCCTCGGCGCCGACCCGGGTGAGGTCGCGCACGACGGCGACGCCGCCAAGGGCACGATGAGCGGTGTGCGCATCGCCGTCACCGGTCCGCTGCACGTGTCGATGCATCTCTACGGCGTGCTGCACGCGCTGTGGCTGGGCGCGACCGCGACCGACGCGCTCGAGGGCGCTGCGGTGGTGCACGCGACGCCCACGAGGCTCGCCCGCGTGATCGACGGCGACACGCCCCCGGCGGCGGCGATCGTGGCGGGGGCCGTGCTCAGCCCGACGCTGCGCGACCGGGCGGCCGACCGCGGCATCCGCCTCACCGAGTACTACGGTGCGGCCGAGCTGTCGTTCGTGCTCTCGGGCGGCGAGGGCGGGCTTCGACCGTTCCCGGGCGTCGAGGTCGAACTGCGGGCGGATGCCGCGGGCGACCTCCTCTGGGCGAGGTCGCCGTACCTCGCGCTCGGCGTGGTCGGCGGTGGCATGCTGCAGCGCGACGGGCGCGGGTTCGCGACCGTCGGCGACCTCGCCGAACGCACGCCCGACGGCGGGCTGCGCGTGCTCGGCCGGGGCGACGCCGCCATCACGACCGCGGGTTCGACCGTGCTCGTCGAGCAGGTCGAGGCGCGCCTCGAGGCGATCCCGGGTGTGCGGGCGGCGGCCGTCATCGGCGAGCCTCACGAGCTCCTCGGCGAGCGCATCGTCGCGGTCGTCGAACTCTTCGAGGGCGTCGCCCTCGCCGAGGTCGCCGACGCGGCGCGGCGCAAGATGCCCGTCGACGAGCTTCCGAGGCGTTGGTTCGCCGCCCGGGTTCCCCGCACGGCGTCGGGCAAGATCGCCAGGGGCGAGGTGCGCGCCGCCCTGGCGAACGGATGGCTCGGCGCACCACACCCCGGTGCGCCCCACCTCGGCGCACCGGCCGGGAGCGGCGCATGACCCGCGGCGGCCTCGATGCCGCGCCCGTGATCGTCGCCGGACGCCGCACCGCGATCGGCACCGCGGGCCGTGGGTTCGCGGCGCACACCGTCGATGCGCTGGCGGCGCCCGTGCTCGCCGAGGTCGCACGGCTCGTCTCTCCCTCCGGGCTGCACATCGACGACGTGATCCTCGGCAACTGCATGGGCCCTGGGGGCGATGTCGCACGCGTGGCCGCGTTGCGCGCCGGGCTCGGCTTCGAGGTGCCCGGCGTCACGGTCGACCGCCAGTGCGGCTCGGGGCTCGACGCCGTGCTGCAGGCCGCGTCGCGCGTGAAGGCCGGCGACGCGCAGCTCGTGCTCGCGGGCGGCGCCGAGTCGGCGTCAACGGCCCCGCACCGCGTGTGGCCCGAGTCGGGTGAACGGTACGCGCGTGCGCCCTTCGCTCCCCCGGGCTTCCCCGATCCCGACATGGGGCCGGCCGCCGACCGCCTCGCCGTCGTGCGCGGCATCACGCGCGCCAGGCAGGACGCCTGGGCTGCGCGCTCGCATGCGCTGGCGACATCCGCCCGCGATGCCGGGCTCTTCGAGACCGAGATCGTGGCCGTCGACGGCGTGGCTCGCGACGACCGGCCGCGCGCGAGCCTCGACGCGGCCACGCTGGCCCGGTTCGCCCCCGCGTTCTCGTCGTCGTACGAGGCGACCGTGACCGCGGGCAACTCGTGCGGGTTCTCCGACGGCGCGGCGGCGATGGCCGTGACGACCGAGCGCGTCGCGCGCGAGCTCGGACTGCCCGCACTGCGCATCCGCGCCGCGGCCGTCGCCGGCGGCGATCCGGCCCTGCCCGGCCTCGGCGCGGCGCCCGCCGCACGTGTCGCACTCGCCAGGGCCGGCCTCGCGGCCCGTGATCTGGGCTTCGTCGAGATCACCGAGGCGTTCGCCGCCCAGGTGCTCGCTGTGAGCGACGAGCTCGAGCTCGACGAGGAGCTCATCAGCGGCGACGGCGGGGCCATCGCCCTCGGACACCCGTGGGGGGCATCCGGAGCCGTACTGCTCGTGCGCCTGGCCGCGCGTATGGCCGCGACCGACGACCCGAGGCCCGGCCTCGCGGCCTGCTCGATCGGCGGCGGCCAGGGCGTGGCGATCATCGTGGAGAAGGCGGAATGAGCGAGATCGTGTTCGACGGCGTGAGCCACGACTTCGGCGCCGAGCGGGTCGTCGACGAGGTCTCGCTCGTGCTGACCGAGCGCCGAATCGGCATCGTCGGCGCCAACGGCTCCGGCAAGTCCACGCTCGCGCGCATGATCAATGGCCTCGTCTCCCCCACCGACGGCCGCGTGGTCGTCGACGGACTCGACGTCGCCCGTCGTGCCCGCGAGGTGCGACGCCGGGTCGGCTTCGTGTTCACGAACGCCGACAACCAGATCGTCATGCCCACCGTGCGCGAAGACGTCGCCTTCACCCTGCGTCGCCACAAGCTCGACAAGGCGGATGCCGCGGCGCGTGTCGACGCGACGCTCAAGCGCCTCGGGCTCACCGACCTCGCCGACCGCCCGGCCCATCGGCTGTCCGGCGGGCAGAAGCAGCTGCTGGCGCTCGCCTCGGTGCTCGTGGCCGAGCCCGAGATCCTCGTGGCCGACGAGCCGACGACGCTGCTCGACGCGCGCAACGCCCGGCTGATCGCACGCCACTTCGCGAGCCTCGACCAGCAGCTCGTCGTCGTCAGCCACCAGCTCGAACTCCTCGAGGACTTCGACCGCGTGATCGTCATGGAGCACGGCCGGGTCGTCGCCGACGACGTGCCCTCGGTCGCGCTCGATGCCTACCGGGTGCTGATCGCGTGATCGGCGTCTTCCACCCCGGCACGTCGATCGTGCACCGCGCCTCCGCGCTCGTGAAGCTCGGGCTGCTGGCGGCGTTCGTCACGGTCGCCGCGCTGGTCTCGTCGCTCGTGTGGCTCGCCGCGGCATCCGTCGTCGTCCTGCTGCTCTTCGTGCTCGCTCGCGTGCCCGCGCGGGTGGCGCTGCGGCAGATCGTGCCGATCCTCTGGGTGCTCGTGTTCGCGGTGCCCGTGCAGGTGCTCTTCGGCGGGTGGGAGGCGGCCTCGGTCATGGCCGTGCGGCTCGTCGTCGCCGTCGCGCTCGCGGCGCTCTACACGCTCACGACGCCCGTGAGCGAGACGCTCGACGCCATGCAGGCGGTGCTGCGGCCGTTCCGTCGATGGGTCGACGCCGATCGCGTCGGGCTCGCGCTCGCACTCACGATCCGCTGCGTGCCGCTGCTCGCCGACCTCGTGCGCGAGGTCATGGAGGCGCGCAAGGCCCGCGGCGCCGAGGGGTCGCTGCTCGCGCTCGCCGTGCCGGTCATCGTGCGGGCACTGCGCACGGCCGAGCACCTCGGAGAGGCGCTCACGGCGCGCGGGTTCGACGACTGAGTCGGGGCGGTTCGTTCGTCGGCGGATGCCGCGGGCGGCCGTCGGCCGTCGGTTCGCGGATGCCGCGGGTCGCTGTCGCCGGCCGGTTCGCGTGATGTCGTCGGCACCCGGCAGACTGGTCGACGGCCGATCGGCCGAGCACCGCGCCGACCGGAAGCAGCACCATGATGGGCATCACGCACGCCACGAGCGGCGCGGCCGCGTGGATCGCGGTCACGAGCACGATGCCGGTGCTCGGCCTCGGCGCCTACCCGCTCGACCCCGTGGGCGTGCTCGCCGGCACGGCCGTCGCCGCCGGCGCTGCGCTGCTGCCCGACGCCGACCACCACAGCGCCACGATCGCGCACTCGGTGCCAGTGCTCGGCCGGCTCGCGGCGCGCACGGTCGGCACGCTCTCGGGCGGGCATCGGCAGGGCGCGCACTCGGCCATCGCCGTGATCGTGATGATGGTGCTGGCCTGGGTGCTCACGCTCATCGCGGTGCCCGTCGACGGGCTCGGCACCATCGCGGTCGGCGCGGGCATCGGCACGGCCGTGCTGACGTGCTTCGGCCTCAAGGCCCGCGGTTTCGTGCGCACGTGGGCCGCCGCCTGGGTCGCCGGCGCCGCCGTCGGAGCCGCGATCGTGTTCCTCGCACCCGAGCAGATCGCGTGGTTCCCGCTCGCCGTGACGCTCGGGTTCGTCGTGCACCTGCTCGGCGACTTCCTCACGACCGGCGGCGTTCCGGGGATGCTCTGGCCGCAGGTGCACCGCCCGCCCGAGCGGTTCCGCGAGACGCCGGTGGTCAACCGGCTCTGGCTTCCGAGCGGGCACGTCTCGCTGCCGCTGCTCGGTGACACGGGCTCGTTCCGCGAGACCATGCTCGGCGCCGTCCTCGGCCTCTACTGCCTCGCGAACTTCGGCTACGAGTGCCTGCGCATGATGGGCGTCGAGGTGCTCGCCGGCGGCTGAGCGCGCGACGCCTCGCCGTGGCATCCGCCCTCCTGACGTCGTGGCCGACGGAGGGTCGTGGCAGGATCGCCCTGTGACCGAACGCCTGATGCTCCTCGACACCGCCTCGCTCTACTTCCGCGCGTTCTACGGCGTGCCCGACTCGCTGAAGGCCGCCGACGGCACGCCCGTCAACGCCGTGCGCGGCCTCCTCGACATCATCTCGAGGCTCGTCACCGACTACGAGCCCACGCAGCTCGTCGCATGCTGGGACGACGACTGGCGACCCGCTTGGCGTGTCGAGCTCATCCCGAGCTACAAGGCGCACCGTGTGGTCGAGGTCGTCGAGGCGGCCGCCGACATCGAGGAGACGCCCGACCCGCTCGTCGTGCAGATCCCGCTGATCCGCGAGGTGCTCGGCATCCTCGGCATCCCGATCGTGGGCGCGCCCGAGCACGAGGCCGACGACGTCATCGGCAGCCTCGCGACGCAGGCCACCGTGCCGGTCGACGTCGTGACGGGCGACCGCGACCTGTTCCAGCTCGTCGATGACGCCCGCGACGTGCGCGTGATCTACACGGCCCGCGGCATGAGCAAGCTCGAGGTGCTGACCGACGCGTCCGTCGTCGCCAAGTACTCGGTGCTCCCGCAGCAGTACGCCGACTTCGCGGCCCTGCGCGGCGACGCCTCCGACGGCCTGCCCGGGGTCAAGGGCATCGGCGAGAAGACAGCCGCGAGCCTCCTGCGCGACTTCGTCGACCTCGACGGCATCCGTGCGGCCGCGGCCGACGCTTCCGTGCCGCTGTCGGCCACGATGCGCTCCAGAATCGCCGATGCCGCGGACTACCTCGACGTCGCCCCGACCGTCGTCGAGGTCGTGCGCGACCTGCAACTCGGCGAGTTCGACGCGACGATCCGCCCGCTCGACGACGCCCGTCGAGCCGACTTCGACCGCTTCGCCGAGCAGTGGAACCTCGGCGGGGCGGCGCCGCGCGTGCTCGCCGCGCTCGGCAACGGCTGAGGCCCGCGGTCGATTCGTGCGGCCGCCGCGCCGATCTCGGTCGTGGGTTCGCTGTCGACTGGCCTCTCCGGATGTGCTTTCATGACGTGAGACGCGCCGAACCCGAGGTCGCACCCGGCATCCGATTCGGAGTGCGTCGACGCACACGCCCTCGGGCGTCGTGCCGGCTTCGGGGGAAGAGGGTCCGCATGGGTCGACGTCGGTGGTCCGCGATCGTGGCGGCGATCGGAGCGGTGCTGCTCGCCGGCGGGGTCGTCGCGACGGCGATCCCGGGCTCGGTGCCCGCGGCCGACGCCAGGATCGCACCCGTGCTCTCGACCGGCGTCTCGGCGATCAATCCGCTCACGCTCGCCGGCGGGTTCACCGTCTACGCGAGGGGCAACGCCGCGCTCGGGAACTCCGAGTTCGAGGGCAGCATCGCCGTCGGCGATCGGCTGCGACTCACCCAGACCGCGACGTACCAGTTCGCGCACGTCATCGCCGGCACCGGCTCGTACGTGCTGCCGACCGTCGACGGCGACCCGACCCGCGTGCTCATCGGCGACTACGCGTCGGACCCCGCGAGCAATCCGGGCCGAGCGCAGATCACCAGCCTCGGCGCGACGCAGCCGTCGCAGATCGGCGACCTCAAGATCGTCGACCGCGCCGCCCCGTTCGTCTCGTTCACCCGCGGAAGCTGGCTCCGGTACGCGCGAACGGCCGGCACCGACGACCCGCCGCTCATCGACGCCCAGAACCAGGTCTATCCCGATGACGCGACCCCGCCGGCGACCTCGGCTGGCGACGGCAGCATCTTCACGTACGCGACCGGCGCCGATCGACAGGCCGTGGTCGCCGATTACGTCGAGGCGAGTGCCGACGCCAACGCCGACGAGATCGCGCAGTGCTTCGCCGACGTCGTCGACCCGACGCAGCTCGTCGGCCACCCCGTCGAGATCCTCGAGGACACCGGCGATCGGATCGTGCTGGGCCCGCTGTCGCCCGACCAGCCCAATGTGCTCGAGTACGCCGACATCGCCGGCGCGACCCTGCTGCAGTTCTCCGATGGCGTGCCTGGTCCGCTGAATCCGCTCGTGATCCACGTCGAGCCCGGAACCACGTCGATCCTGCCGCCCGCGATCGACCCCGAGGGAACCTACTCGCCGTACACGGTCTGGGATCTCTCCGAAGTGACGGGCCCGGTCTCGATCGGCACGGGCGGCCGTGGCGACGGCTCGATCTACGCACCCGACGCGGACCTCACGATCACCGCCCAACCGTGGGACGGGCAGATCATCGCGAACGACGTGACGATCCTCGGCGGCGAGGTGCATTCCTTCCTGTTCGCCGGCGCGCTCCCGTGCGACACGCCGGCCGAGCAGGGCTCGTTCTCGGTCGCGAAAGCGCTCTCCGGCGTCGATCCCGAAGATCTCGCACCCGGAACGACCTTCGGCGTGCGCTACATCGCGCTCACTCCCGACGGCGTCCGGACGACCGGCGAGCTCGAACTGAGCGCCGACGGCACGCCCGTCTCGCCCGATACGACCTTCCCGTTCGGCACGAGGATCGCGCTCTTCGAGGTCCGACCCGGCGACGATGCGCTGCCGCCGGATCTGGCATGGACCGACGTCACCTGGAACGGCGACACGACGTTCGTCGTCGACGCCACGCATGCCATGGTCGAACTCGTCGTGACGAACACCGCCGCGCCGATCCCCGCGGGGTTCAGCGTGTCCAAGGTGCTGAGCGGCTCGGGTGAGACGGCGGTGCCCTCCGGCTCCGAATTCACGCTCACCTACACGGTCAACGGCGGCGAGCCGATCGACGTGCTCGTCTCACCCGACGACCCCGCCGCCGTCGTCGACGGACTCGTCGCGGGCGACGTCGTGACGATCGAGGAGACCGGCATCCCCGACGTCCCCGGCATCACCTGGGGCACTCCGGTGTGGACCATCGACGGCCAGCCCGTTGCGCCCGACGAGAACGGCGACATCACCTTCACCCTCGTCGGAAACGAGACGATCGCCGTCGAGCTGACGAACGAGGCCGACGCCGTCGGCTGGATCGCGATCGCGAAGACGGTGATCGGCGACGGCAGCAGCGCGCTGCCGGAAGGAACGACCTTCCCGCTCATCTACACGCTCGACGGCGGCGCCGAGGCGACCGTCGAGATCCCCGCGTCGGAGGCCATCACGTTCCCGGCGCTGCCGGCCGGAACGGTCGTCACCGTCCGCGAGGGAGATCTGCCCGAGATCCCGGGCGTCGAGTGGGGCACGCCCGGGTGGACGGTCGACGGCACGCTCCAGATCCCCGATGCCGACGGCAACATCACGTTCGTCGTCCTGCCCGGCACCACGGTGTCGCTCGCGCTGACGAACACCATGAACGGCTTCGGGTCGTTGTCGGTGGTGAAGACCGTCGACGGCACCGGATCGGCACTCGTGCCCGACGGCACGGTCTTCCCGGTCGAGTACCGCATCTCGAACGGCCCGGCGAACGCCACCGAACTCGTCACCGGTGTGCCGATCACTGCCGAGAACCTCCCGACCGGCGTGCCCGTGTCGGTGCGAGAGCAGGCGCCCCCGGCCATTCCCGGCATCATCTGGGGCACGCCGACGTGGACCGTCGACGGCGCCACGGTCGCACCCGACGCGGACGGCTGGGTGACCTTCGTGCCCACCACGGGCACGACCGTGGCGCTCGCGCTCGAGAACACGGCGGCCGGGACGTCCACGCCGACGCCGACGCCCGGCCCGCGCGCCGAACTCGCGACGAGCGGCATCGACGGTGCGCCAGCACTCGGACTGGCTCTGGCGGCGCTGCTCGGTGGCCTGCTCGTCCTGACGGTCGCCAGGACGACTCGACGCGTTCTGACCGGATCCGGCGGTTAGAGCGGGGCTCCCCCTCCCACGAGAAGTGGATTCCCGTCCCGAACTGAGCGCGTTTCGTTCCATCGTTCGGGCCGTGGGCGGCGATAAGGTGTGGCCGTCTCCGATCGGATCGCTGTTCGAGCGACCCACACCGATGCGGAGGTCGAATGCACCAGGAATGGAGATGCCATGAGTGACACCGAGACCAAGGGCATGTCGGGCTGGGTCGGATGGGTCGGCTTCGCCGCCGTCGTCATCCTCCTGAACGGCCTGTTCAGCATCATCCAAGGATCCGTCGCCGTCATCGGATCGAATTACTACTACGTCGTCGGCGAAGGCGGCCTGGTGGTGTTCGATCTCACCGGATGGGGTTGGTGGAACATCATCATCGGCGTCGTCCTGGCGCTCACCGGGTTCGCGCTGTTCAGCGGGGCGACCTGGGCCCGCGTCCTCGCCGTGATCATCGCCTCCCTGAGCGCGCTCGGGCAGCTGTTCCTGATCCCGGCGCAGCCGTGGTGGTCGCTCATCGTCATCGCGATCGACGTGCTCGTCATCTACGCCATCACGGTGCACGGGCGAGACCTGAAGCACTGACGAACCAGTCGGTCGGATGCCGCCGGCCCGCCTCGCGGGAGGCGGAAGGCGGCATCCGGCCGCACCCTCGAACCAGAACGGAGCAGACGATGCAGTTGCGCTTCATCTACGTCCCCGTCGACGATCTCCCCGAGGCGGTCGCGGTCCACCGCGACGTGCTCGGGCTCGCCGAGTCGTGGCGCGAAGGCGACGACACGGTCGCGTTCGCCCTGGCGGATTCCGACGTGCAGATCATGGTGTCGACCGCACCCGGCGCGTCAGGACCGATGTACGAGGTCGAAGACCTCGATGCCTGGCTCAACTCGCACGCGGCGGTGGTCGAACGGGGCGAGGTGAAGGACATCCCCGACGGACGCATGGTCGAACTCGACGGCCCCGACGGCAACGCGTTCTACGTGTTCGACCAACCCGGCCGGGCCGCAACGGACTGAGCCGCCCGGAACGAGCCACGGGACATGAGAAAAGCCCCGAACCTGGCGAGAGGTTCGGGGCTGATCGTGCACCCCCTGGGACTTGAACCCAGAACCCACTGATTAAGAGTCAGTTGCTCTGCAATGTTGCACGGCTTGAATTCGCACCGATTGGCCCCGCCAGTGCGGGGCACTATTGACATTGGCTCTCTGATTGATGAGACTCTAGGTGTCACATTTGGACACGATTGATCGCACGATCGTTGCACGCCAACGAGGGTTAGGTGAACATGCCGAAGCAATGGGGAGCCATCCGCAAGCTACCCTCCGGGCGTGTTCAGGCGTCGTATGTCGTCGCCGGGGTTCGGTACAACGCCCCCGTCACGTTCACCGATTCACCGCCGCCTCCTGGAACACGAGCGAAGCCAAGGACCGGCAGTGACAAAGCTCGAGAGTGGTTGGACGGCGTGCGCGTTGATCTCGAGCGAGGGCAGTGGATCTCCCCCACCGTCCTGGAGGCGCAGGCACGCGAGGCGGCAAACCGGGTCGTAGATGAGCGCTTCGGATCGTACGCAGCGACGTGGGTCGCGCAGCGCGTCGTTAAGGGGCGCCTCCTGTCTGCGAAGACTCGCGCCGAGTACGCGCGACAACTCGAGAAGGGCCTTTCGAGGTTCAAGAACGACCGCGTTTCGGAAATTACCGCGGCGCGAGTTCGCAACTGGCACGCGGATCGGATGAAGGCGGGGCGTACGGCCGCGGGCGCTGAGGCGCGTCTCCTCCGAGCAATCATGAATACGGCGATCGTCGAGGGCATTGTCACTTCGAATCCCGTTCCATCGGATCTGACGAAGACAAGCGCCGGCATGAAGCAGACGTACCGGCCGCCAACGTTGGGTGAACTGGGTTCGATACTTGACTTCATCGACGACCGGTTCGAGCTCGCGATCCTGCTCGCAGCCTACGGCGGTCTTCGCATGTCCGAGTGGCGGGCACTTCGCCGGATGGACATCACCATCCGTGATGGCGTAACCACCGTGGAAGTGAGCCGCCAAGCACAGCGAATAACCGGCGAGGGCTGGGTAGTCGGCTCCCCGAAATCAGAAGAGGGCATGCGCGCGGTTGTCCTACCCTCAGCACTCACGCCCGCAGTTGAAGCACACCTGAGTCATTTCGCGGGCCGCTTCCCCGAGAGCTTGCTGTTCCAACCGCACGGACACTCCGAATTCGTAGACAACTCGGTGTTCTACAAAGAATGGAATCGCGTCCGCGACCTTCTCAGCATTCGGGGCGTCGTTCGAGAGCACGACCTGCGACGGTTCGCCGGCACACTACACGCACAGTCGGGTGCGACTCTGGCCGAAACGATGAAGTTTCTCGGTCATTCGACCACCGTCGCGGCTATGGCGTATCAACATGCCGCCGCAGACCGTCTGGCGGAGATTGCGGAACGCATGCCGGTTCCGACGCGAACGTAACCCATCCGGGTCGCGATAAGGACCCCCGCACCTGCTGGAACAGGCCGGGGGCATGGTTCACAATCACACAAAGGAGCGAATCGTGAACAAGATCAAGGGTACCGACGCAAACGCCTCGGGTATCGGGGCGCACACTGACTTGACCGCAGTGGTAGTCGAGGCGCTCGACCTTCAGGCCAGGGCGCGACAGTCCGAAGCCGAGACGATCAGACAACTCGAACGCGAAGGCAAGACTGTCGTGGTGCTGCCGAACCAGTGGGCGCACAGCGAGTCCGGTCTGTTCTATATCGTCGACCACTTCAAAGGCGACGTGATCAGCGAGACGGAACCGTGGGCAGTTGAGCGCGCCAACAACCAGAACGCCGGCTATGCCGTTTGGAGGAATGGCGACCCCCAGGGCAAGTCATGGCGGGATGACATGGATCACGATCGCCATCGAGTGCGGCACGGTATCTGGCGGCTCATCGCTGAGGTCGTGATGGGTTCAGTAGCCGACACCTTCCCGAAGCCATTCCGCTACGTCGTGCTCGAGCTGGTCGGCTGAACTTCGCGACACACCCGGACGCAACTGGACATATCCTCGAAACTCAGTTAGTTTATTGATCAAGCCGATGACGCCTGCACAAAAGCAGGTCGCCATCGGCTTTGTCATTCCCCCGGCGTGTCGCTTTGGCAATTCGTTCTCGCGCTGATAGTTTCGTCTTTGCTCCCTAGGACTCTGTCTCCTAGGGATTTCGCATTTAACGGCGTGTCGGCACCCTTCAGAATGACCGGCCATGGTCAAATGGATCACACCGATTTTGCGTGCCTAAAACCTGACTCACACGAGTCGGGTTATTTTTTTGCCCCATCACCGTGACAGAACAACTCACGGTTCGACACAGAAAGCCCCGACTACATGTCGGGGCTTTCGTCATTTAAGCCCCCGCTTCCCATGGTCGGAGCGGTCTCAGCGTCAGCGCACCCGTGCTGGCGCTTTCTTCATTTAAGGAGTCGATATGTGGATCACCATCCAGGAAGCGGCCACACGGCGGGACGTTTCTACGCGCACCATCCGGCGAATGATCTCGGCCGGCCTCATCGAAGCAGAACGCTTCGGCCCACGACTTATTCGCGTCAACGCGGTCTCGCTGGAGCACGCAGGTCGGAGCTTGGTCGCTTGAACACAAAGAAGAAGCCCGGTACGCCGTTAGGAGCGGCGACCGGGCGAAACCACGTTGCTTGCTGGCATAGCGGCCCTTTCAAGTTTACTGCCAGCGCACCAGATAGGGGCGTGATCGATGAGCGGCATTGAACTAGTCGGCCACACCGTCGAGAAGCAATTGGACGCCTGTCTCTGGCGTCTCGTGTCAGCAGAAATCGGGCTGCACGACCTCACGCCCGCACTCGCCGGCTTCTACTCAGTCGGCTTCAACGACGGGCAGGAATCAATGGCAGCCGAGCGCGACCGTCTCTACGAACGCCTCTACTACGGCAAGGAACTGCCAGACGTGAGGCTGCGCCGCATGCGGGCCGGTGCTGCGGCCTATTGGGAAGAGTTCGTGCACGAGCGCGTACGCGACATCATCGAAGATCGGGGCCGCGCATGAACGGTTCGAACTACACCCAGGACGCGTACACCGACATCGGTGAACTCCTCGACCGAGGCGACATCACTCCCCCAGCCCCGTCTATCGGACTGCGTGACGACGGCATTGGACTGTTCTACCGAGGACAGTCCAATCTTGTATTCGGTGACCCCGAATCCGGCAAGACGCTGCTCGCTCAGTGCGCCGTCGCAGACGAGCTCGCCCGAGGCAACTCTGCCCTACTGATCGACCTCGACCACAACGGGGCCGGCGCAACCATCTCACGTCTCATCAGCATGGGTGTCGACGAGGCGGTACTGCGTGACGCGGGCAGGTTCCGCTACTGCCAGCCCGAGGATGCCGAACATATGGCAACCGTCGTGGCAGACGCTCTCGACTGGAAGCCGGCGATCGTTTTGCTCGACTCGCTGGGCGAACTCCTGCCCATGTATGGCGCATCGTCGAACTCGCCAGATGACTTCACGCGGGTCCACACGACCGTCGTCAAGGCGCTAGTCAAGTCTGGCGCAGCGGTGATCATCATCGACCACCTCCCCAAGAATCGTGACGCTCAGTCGTTCGGTGCCACGGGGACGACGGCGAAGAAGCGGGCGATCGGTGGCACCTCGTTGCGCGTGAGCATCGCTGAGCCGTTCAAACCGGGCATCGGTGGGCGGGCCCATGTGACCCTCAACAAGGACCGTCACGGCGGCCTGAGGGCGTCCTGCCCGAGTGATGATCGCGAGCCGCTTGCAGCCACGTTCAAGCTCTGGACGCAGACGGACGGGGATCTCGCATGGAACTTCATCCCTCCGAAGGAAGGTGAAGCGGCACCGAAGCAGGACATCGTTTCGGCAGCCGACATTCAGACGCTGTCGGAGCTCACTCCCCCGCCGAAGTCTCAGCGAGACATCAAGGAACGGCTCAACTGGGGTTCCTCACGGGCGCTCGACACATTGAAGGAATGGCGTCGACTGGGCTCCCCAACGATCGTGCTCCCCGCTCCTGAACCCTATGTGTCAGGAGCAGAGGAGCACTCATATACCGCTCCCGGAGCGCTCCCAGAGCACCAATACAACACTGCTCCCCGCTCCTCACAGTGGGAGTACGGGAGCAAGGAGCACACCGAGAAGGTCACCTCGTGAGGGGCGCGCTCGAGTTCAGGGTGCTTCAGTCCGCGATGGAGAAGTCACCTCCCGCGTGTCTGGGCCAAGACCGCTATACGGATGACAACCCATCGCCAGGTGACCGCATCGAAATGCGGGAGACCTGCAACCTGTGCCCACTCATGGCGCAGTGCCTCACTTACCGGCGTGTAGGTCGCCCCGAAGGCGGCACGTGGGCTGGCGAACTCATGACAAGGAGCAACTGATGGCTATCGACTACATCGGCCTCGAAGGCGGTTGGGGAACGTGCGATGACTGCACCGGCCGTATCCGCATGGTCGAGATAACACCTGGCTTCTACTGGCCCAAGGTGCTCCGACACGACGACACCTGCCCCGTCCTTCGGGAGGCGTGCTCATGAGGAGACGTCCCCCCACCGACACCCCTGAAGCCGAGTTCCTTCGCACCCAATACGGGCGAGCAATCATCCGATGCCCGCTCTGCGGAGAAGAACACGACCACGAATACGTGCCCAGCAACCGACGCCAATGGCGCGCCGCAGGATGCCGCCTCTATACCCCCGTGAACCGTGACCAACGAGCGAACGGCTACACGTTCTACGTCCCAGAAAGCAGAACCTCATGACCGACGCCGACGAGATGCGGGAGTTCATCCGCAACCTCTGGGGAGAAGCCCAGACCGAGCACGACGAACCCGCCTCAGGGATATTCACGACCCGCCCCGCGACCCCCACTGCCGAACAGGAGAACTAACCATGTCTTACCGATCCTTCGCACCGACCATCCGCAAGTACCTCACCACCGCCGATCAGTACGCAGTCGAACTGCCGGACGTCCTGGCAGCCGACATCACGAAGAAACTCGCACTCATCGAAGCGGCGAACAACCTCGACCTCACCGGCCCGTCCGTTGCCGAAGCCACATACGACGCGATCAGCAACGGCAAGAACCCCCTCGACGACAAGGAAGTACTGCGCGCGACCGTTCGCAGCGCACTTCTGCCGATCGTGTCGCAGAGCGGCATTGCGAACGTCGGCATCGACAGGCTTTCCGAGACCGTACGCGACAACATCGACGAGCTCGTAGCCGCATACCAGCCGGCCTACGACAGCACCGGCGAACGGTTCACCGAAGCACACGCAATCCTCACCGCACACGGCATCACAGGCCTTGACGACCCTCGAGTCAGCAGCATGGGTCTCGACATCGCCAGGGCAAACCTCGACGCCCGCGAAGCACACAAGATCCTCCACGACCTGCACGAAGCCATCGGCACCCTCCTGTACCTCGTGGGACGGGCAGAAGGAACAGCGGTCGGCGCACTCCTGCAGAACGTCGATGCCGGCGACGCCACCGCAACCGAGATCCTCGATGCGTTCCGTGGCAGCAAGCGTGCCGACCACTGGGATATCGCGACGGCCGGCTACCGCATCAGCCTCGCCACCCCCACCGAGGTTGAAGCGCGACGTGAGCAGGCGTACTCGGCACAGTCAGCAAGCCACCGCGAAGCACAGCGCGACCACGTGCAGGAGGCACGCGCTGCCGAGTACGTGCGGATGAATGCCCGATGACCGCCCGCAACCGTGCCCAAGCGCAGCGATGGCGTGACCGCATCAGACGCACACGTGCGGCCTGCCACATCTGTGGTGAACCAGTGGACTACACGCTGCCGCACACCGACCCGCGATCCTTCGTCATCGATCACGTCATTCCCCTAGCCAAGGGCGGTGAAGACGCGCTGCACAACATCAAAGCAGCGCACCGACAAGCGACTGCAACTCGAAGAAGCGAGCCCGCATCGTGGCACCGATCATCCGACGCTCTCACTCGCTCGAGTGACCCCAGGGGCGGGTCACCCCTCGACCTGTGCTCAGGACCTCTGGGGCTAGGCGGCATCTCCCCCCGGCTGAAAAAAAGATTCGAGGAGGCCTGACATGGGTCGTGTTTTGAGGGCTGTGGAGGCCGATGAGCCTGTGGTGCCGGACGTTCCGGGGTCGTTGGTGGAGGCCGCGGAGATGGGGCGTCGTGAGTTTCTGGTGCGTGCCCGTCTGCATATTGCGTCGGTGATTGATGCGGGCGTGGTTCCGGCGCATGCGTTGGGCCGGCTGATTGCGGAGATGGAGCGTTTGGATTCCGAGGTTCGTCGTTACGACGACGCGGAGCTTGATGAGGGCGAGGTTGTGGGCGATGCGCCTTTCGACCCGTCGATGATCTGAGGAGGTGACTAAATGGGTGAACGCAATACGAAGGTGACTCTCGATGCGGTCGTGAGTGGCTACGTGAAGGGCATGACCGACGCTGCTGTCGCGACCCAGAAGCTGGATACCGCGGCCGGGAAGTTGGCCGCACAGCAGCAGGCATTTGATGGCATCGGCAAGGGAGCGTTGGCAGTCGGTGCGTTTGCTGCTGCGGGTGTGGGGCTCGCTGTGGCGAAGTTCGCGGACTTCGACAAGGCGATGTCGAATGTGCAGGCGGCGACGCACGAGTCTGCGTCGAACATGGATCTGCTGCGGGATGCGGCGCTCGAGGCTGGTCGTACAACGGTCTTCTCGGCTACCGAGTCGTCGGCTGCTATCGAGGAGCTCTCGAAGGCGGGCCTGTCTACGGCGGAGATCCTGGATGGTGCTCTGAGCGGTGCGCTGGATCTTGCTGCTGCTGGTGGCCTTGAGGTTGCTCAGGCGGCTGAGATCGCGGCAACCACGTTGGCACAGTTCAACCTTGAGGGTTCCGAGACTGAGCATATTGCTGACCTTCTCGCGGCTGGTGCCGGTAAGGCGTCCGGCGAGGTCTCGGACCTCTCTGCGGCTCTCGCACAGTCGGGTCAGGTGGCTTCGGCTACGGGTTTGACGGTTGAGGAGACGACGGGTGCTCTGGCTGCGTTCGCTCAGGCTGGGTTGAAGGGTTCGGATGCGGGTACGTCTTTGAAGACGGCTCTGTCGTCGTTGAATCCGCGGAGTGCTGAGGCTGAGAAGCTGATGGCGGATCTGGGTATCTCGGCGTACGACGCACAGGGCAACTTCATCGGGCTGGCTGAGTTCGCCGGCAGGTTGCAGGACGGGCTGTCGGGTTTGTCGACTCAGCAGCGTCAGGCGGCGTTGTCGACAATCTTCGGGGCGGATGCGATTCGTGCTGCGACCGTGCTCTACGACGAAGGCGCGGAAGGCATTCAGGACTGGATCACAGCGGTTGATGACCAGGGATATGCGGCTGAGACCGCTGCTCTACGTCTCGACAACCTGGCTGGCGATGTGGAGGCGTTTGGCGGCGCGATGGAGACGGCTCTCATCGGTGTTGGTGAGGGCGCTGACGGGCCTCTGAGGGGTCTTGTGCAGGGTGCTACGGATGTGGTGGCTGCGTTTGCTGATGCTCCTGAGCCGGTGCAGAATACGGCTCTTGCGATTGGTGGTGTGACTGCCGCTGTTGGCCTGATGGGTGGCGCTGCTTTGCTCGCTGTTCCGAAGGCCGCGGCGTACAAGGCATCCCTTGAATCGCTGAATATCTCGGGTGGCAAGGTTGCGAAGGGTGTTGCCGGCGCAGCTATCGCGATCACTGGAATGGCGCTGGTTGTGTCGCAGTTGGCGTCGCAGCAGGCGGAGGCTCGCGCTTCTGCTGAGGCGTATGCGGACACGCTTGAGGAGGGGTCGCAGCGTACGACGGCAGCTACCCGTGACATGGTGGTGGCGAACCTGCAGGCGAAGCAGTCGCTGAACTTGCTGGGTCTTGAGATTGATGCGGTGCAGTTTGATTCGGCTGCGGATGCTGCGGAGAAGTTGGGCTTGTCGGTGTCAACTGTGGCTGACGCGACGATGGGCAGCGTGGAGGCGTTGGAGCAGGTCGCTGCGGTGACGAAGCTGCGGAATCGTACCGATGAGGATGCGGTCGCGGTTCGCGAGAAGCTGGGTCTGAAGGAGGGCGAGTGGGCTGACGCTATCGATTCCGTCGTGAACGGTGTGAAGGGTGAGTCGGCGTCGCTCGAGGAGGCCATCCGTCTGGCACGTCAGCATGAGTCCGCGGTCGACGACGGTACTGCTGCGACTGAGGGGCAGACGTCCGCGTTGGAGGAGTTCACGAGTGTGACAGCGACCGCTCAGCAGTCGGTGGATGACTTCATCACGGCGTTGCAGGGTCTCGGTGACACGCAGTTGTCGTTGAACGACGCGAACCGTCAGGTTGAGGCGTCGCTTGATGATGCGACGGAGGTGCTGGACAAGTTCAAGCAGAGCGTTTATGACACGGCGATCGCGAATGGGGCATCCGAGGAAGCGGCGCACGCTGCCGCTGACGCTGCGGTCGCCCAGGGGCAGGCTTTGGACATTACGACTGAGGCCGGTCGTGAGAACCAGGCCGCTCTTGACGCTATCGCGGAGTCGTACAAGAAAGCTGCGGCTGCGACAGTCGAACAGACTGGTGTGCAGTCTGATGCGATCCCGGTGATTCAGGCGGGTCGTGACGCGATTGTTGCGGCCGGTGAGGCTGCGGGTATGTCCAAGGAGCAGGCGGGTGCGTACGCGGATCAGTTGGGTCTGATTCCCGGTGACGTCAGCACTCAGGTCAACCTTCACGCTCAGGCGGCGATGGATGCAGCGACGGCGTTCGCACGGAAGTTGGCGGAGATTCCGAACTCGAAGGAGGTGTACCTGTATGTGCAGGAGCAGCGGATTGCGTCTGGTGCGCCGGCCGGTCAGGTGGGTGCCGCGTACGCGAACGCAGACGGTGGCATGTACTCGTATTCGAGTGGTGGCTTCGGTGAGGGCTTCTATTCGGGCCGTCAGGGTGCGTTGTACAAGTTCGCTGAACCTGAGGTTGGTTGGGAAGCGTTCATCTCTGGCCGGCCGGGGAAAGAAGCAGAGAACCGTGGCTACGCACTCGAGGCTTACGGCCGACTGGGTGGTCAGATGCCTGCCGGCGACACGATCCAGCACTTCAGCTACAACGCGTCGCCTATTCGCGAGATGGACCCCCGCGCGGTCAACACGATCATGATGCGCGAGTTCGCTCGCAAGATTGGGGGCTGATCATGTCTGGTGGATATCAGCGTGGCAGTGGTGACGGTCTGGATGGTCTGGTTCAGCAGATCAACGAGATCAAGCGTCGTCTGCGTGAGTTGGAGATCCCGTCTGGTACGCAGAACGCATCCCTGGTGGCTCAGGTGCAGGCAAAGCTTGCCGAACTGACGGAGACGGTCGAAGAACTCGTGGAGTCCGCGATGGACGACTTCTACACCAAGGCTGAGATTGACGCGAAGGTTGCATCACCAGGGGCAATCGCACCGTCCACGGTTACGGCGTCTGGCGCGATCAGCTCAGCAGGCAGCCTGACAGTTGCGGGTGAAGTGCGGATGCCGAACGTGCCAGTCACGATCCTGACGTCGGCGTACTTTGCTACATACGGCAGTACAAGCGACGGTGGGCGCATCGGACACGTCCCCTCGAGTCAGCGGTTCAAGCAGGACATTGCGCCGGCCACGTTGGATCCTGCGACGCTACAAGCGTTGCAAGTGGTGACGTTCAGGTACATCAACGCGGTGGAAGAGCTCGGCGAGGATGCAGACCAGGAGATTGGTCTCATCGCGGAAGAGGTTCACGCTCTTGGCCTGCATTGGCTGGTCTACTACGACGCGGACGGGCTCCCGTTCGGCATCAAGTACGACCGACTGTCATTGGCCTTGCTACCGGTCGTACAGTCGCTGACAAACGATGTGGCGGCGATCAAGACCCTACTGGGGGTATGACCATGGGCTGATTTTGGCTGCAAGTTCGACGCAAAAACAATCCCTAAACTGGGGTTTAGGAACTCGGTTTAGCAACTTGGGTTGTGCCTTAGCGTGGTGGTCATGATGAGAATCTCTGGACCGTTTCCCCCTGTCGATTCCGGGCTCGAGGAGAAGCCAGTCGACGCGAAAACGATGGCCGAGTACCTTGGCGTCTCGGAGTACACGGTGCGGGCTTACGCGCAGAGAGGCGAGATCCCGAGTTTCAGGCTCAGCACTGGCCCACGAGCTCCGCTGCGCTTCTACCTGTCCGAGGTTCGAGCCCACCTCACGCGGCCGGTGGACCCGTTCGCTGCGCCGCGCAGTCGCCGACGCCACAGCAACTAGGACACGCTGAGACACGCCCGTGTTGCACGGGGATTGCACACGACGTTGCACGTTACGCGAAACGCAAGAAACCCCCGGCCTCGCATTTAGCGAATAGCCGGGGGTTTCTCCGTGGTGCACCCCCTGGGACTTGAACCCAGAACCCACTGATTAAGAGTCAGTTGCTCTGCCGATTGAGCTAGAGGTGCGTGATTCGGGGCGATTTTTCGCTTTCCGAACCGAGAGATGACTCTATCAGCACTTTGCGACGAAGCGCGAATCGAGGCCGCGCCGGCGATTCCGCCGGGCGTGTCGGGTCGTTTCGCGACCCGATCGGGGCGAGGCGACGGCTCCGCCGGATAGCCTGTCACGGTGAACGGCGACGCGACCCACTCCCCCAGTTCCGACCTTCCAGACGATCTCACCCCAGACCTCGAGCTCGCCCTCGAACTGGCCGAACTGGCCGACCGAGTCGCACTCGAGCGCTTCCGCTCGGCCGATCTCGAGATCGCGACGAAACCCGACCGCACGTTCGTGACGGAGTCCGACCTCGCCGTCGAGCGAGCGATCCGCGACCGGCTCGCCGAGGCTCGCCCCGACGACGGCATCCTCGGCGAGGAGTTCGGCCGCGAGGACCGCGGCTCGCGTCAGTGGATCGTCGACCCGATCGACGGCACCTCGAACTTCCTCCGCGGAGTTCCCGTGTGGGGTGCGCTCGTCTCGCTCGTGATCGACGGCGTCCCGGTGGTCGGGGTCGCGTCGATGCCGACGTTCGGCCGGCGCTGGTGGGCTGCTCGCGGCCTCGGCGCCTGGACGAACGAACCCGGGTCGGCCGACGCGCCGGCCCGCCGCATCCGCGTCTCGGGGGTCGCCGACCTCGCCGACGCCTCGCTGAGCTTCCAGAGCATCGCCCAGTGGCGCGAGGCGGGTCGCCTGCCGGCGCTGCTCGCCCTGGGCGAGGCCGTGTGGCGCGATCGCGCGTACGGCGACCTCTGGTCGTACATGCTGCTCGCCGAGGGACTCGTCGACATCGTCGGGGAGTTCGACGTGAAGGAATACGACCTCGCCGCGCTCGTGCCGATCGTCGAGGAGGCCGGCGGCCGCTTCACCTCGGCCGACGGCGCGCCGGGCCACGCGCACGGCTCGTCGCTCGCGACGAACGGTCACCTGCACGACCAGGTGCTCGCGATCATCGCCCGGCCCGCGGCATCCGAGAACCCCACCGAGAGGAACGCATGACCGACGCGACCGTGGCGCGCCCCGCCTTCGAGGTCTGCCTGTTCACCGAACCGCAGCAGGGTGCGAGCTACGACACGCAGCTCGCCCACGCGTCGGCGGCCGAACGCTTCGGGTTCGACGGCTGGTTCCGCTCCGACCACTACCTGCGCATGGGCGGAGGCGACCCGCTGCCGGGGCCGACGGATGCCTGGACTACCCTCGCCGGGCTCGCCCGCGAGACGAGCCGCATCCGCCTCGGCACGCTCGTCTCCTCGGTGACGTACCGCGTGCCGGCGATCCTCGCGATCCAGGTCGCGCAGGTCGATCGGATGTCGGGCGGCCGCGCCGAGCTCGGACTCGGCACGGGCTGGTTCGCCGAGGAGCACGCCGCCTACGGCATCCCGTTCCCCGACAAGCGGTTCGGCCTGCTCGAGGAGCAGCTCGCCGTCGTGACGGGACTCTGGGCGACGCCGGAGGGATCGACGTTCGATTTCACCGGCGAGCACTACGCGCTCGATGGCTCGCCCGCCCTGCCGAAGCCCGCGCAGCCTCGTGTGCCCGTCATCGTGGGCGGCGGCGGCCCGAAGCGCACGCCGGCGCTCGCGGCGCGCTACGCGACCGAGTTCAACATCGGCTTCCGCGACGAACGCGAGATCGCCGAGCGGTTCGACGGCGTCCGCCGAGCCTGCGAGGCGATCGACCGCGACCCCGCGACGCTCAAGCTCTCGGTCGCCCTGCCGACCGTCGTCGCCACCGACTACGCCACGTACCTCCGCCGGCTCGCGGCCATCGACGCCGACCCCGACACCTTCGCCGAGGTCAACGTCGCCGGCACGCCCGCCGCCGCGATCGAGAAGGTCGAACGCCTGCGAGCACTCGGCGCCGACCGGGTCTACCTGCAGACGGTCGACCAGCTCGACCTCGAGCACGTCGAACTGC
This sequence comes from Agromyces aureus, assembly GCF_001660485.1. Classification (GTDB taxonomy): domain Bacteria; phylum Actinomycetota; class Actinomycetes; order Actinomycetales; family Microbacteriaceae; genus Agromyces; species Agromyces aureus. The sequence continues at coordinate 1,826,605 of NZ_CP013979.1, read as the reverse complement.
TCGGCACCGAGGTGCTCCCCCACCTCGGAGGGCGCGCGTGAGCGAGCCCTCCGAGCTGCCCGAAGACCCCGATCACGAGGTCGCGCCCGGCCTCTACGAGCACTACAAGGGCCACCGCTACGAGGTGCTCGAGCTCGCGCGGCACTCGGAGACCGAGGAGTGGTTCGTCGTCTACCGCGCCCTCTACGGCGAGCGGGGCGTCTGGATCCGACCGCTCGTCATGTTCGCCGAGACGATCGAGGTCGACGGCGCACGCGTACCGCGGTTCCGGCGGGTCGAGTCGGCGTAGCGCACAGACCGGCCACGCGAGCGGATGCCCCCGACAGCCGCCGGCGGCATCCGCTCGCGTTCCGTTCAGCCCTTCGGATGCCGAGGCGACCGCCTGCTGATCGCGACGCCGAGGAGGCAGAGCGCGCCGCCGACCATGCCGAGCAGGGTGGGCAGTTCGCCGAGCAGGAGCCAGCTCAGCAGCACCACGATCGCCGGCACGGCGAGGGTGGCCGATGCGGTGAGCCCGGCGGGGCTTCGCTGGAGCACGTACGCCCAGAGCAGGAACGCCACCGCCGAAGGGAAGATGCCGAGGTAGACCGTGGCCCAGATCGCGGGCGCCGGTGCCGAGGTGAACTCGCCGACGGCCTGCGGCAGGAACGGCAGGAGCACGGTCGCGCCGATCGCGCAGCCGACCCAGGTGGCGCTGAGCGCATCGGCGGTTCTCAGTGCGACCTTCTGCACGAGCACGCCGAGTGCGTAGAGCACGGCCGCGAGGATGCCGAGGGCGATGCCGAGCGGGTCGCTGTGCGCGCCGATGCCGCCGGTCGCGATGATCACGACGCCGACGAACGCGACCAGCATGCCGATCATGAGCGATCGCGGGAACCCCTCCTTGAGGAACGCTCCGGCCGCGAGCGCGACGAGCAGCGGCGCGATGTTCACGAGCATGGCAGCGGTGCCCGCGTCGAGGTGGCGCTCGGCGAGGTTCAGCACGAGCGTGTAGCCCGCGAACCAGAGCACGCCGTAGAGGGCGATGAGCGCGAGCGTCCGCCCGCGCGGCAGCGGCGGCCGACGGATCAGCGCGACGACGACGAGCGCGGCCGTGCCGACCAGCTGGCGCCCGAGGGCGAGCGGGCCGGGCGAGATCGCGTCGCCGACGAATCGGATCGCGATGAACGCCGACGCCCACAGCACGAGCACGACGGCCATGGCGCCGAGCACGTGCCATCCGGCCGGCGACGGCGACGGCGACGGCGACGGCGACGGCGACGGCGACGGGACGGTCTCCGCGTTGGTCGCGGGTTTCGAGACGGAGTTCTCGGCTGACGTCTCGGCGGGGGTCTCAGCGGGGGTGTTGCGCATGCGCTCCAGCCTGCCCATCACGACACCTCAGCACAAGCGGACGATCATTGGCATTCGTGAAGCAAGACTGTACGGTCGTTGTATGGTCGATCCGCATCGCCTCCATGTGTTCCGGGCCGTCGTGCAGACCGGCTCGATCAACCGGGCCGCTGTGCGCCTCGGCTACACGGCCTCGGCCGTGAGCCAGCACGTGAGCGCGCTACAGCGCGAGACCGGCCTGACCCTCGTCGAACGGCGCGGGCGCGGCATCGTGGCGACCGCGGCCGGCGTCGCCGTCGCCGAGCGGGCGGGCCGGGTGCTCGACCACCTCGCCGACTTCGACGGCGTCGTCGACGACCTTCGCACGGGGCGCACGGGCACCCTGCGCATCGGCACGTTCTCGTCGGCCAACCGCGCCTGGCTGCCGCGCGTCGTCGCCGCGCTCACCGAGGAGTTCCCGCAACTGCGCCTCGAACTCACGATGATCGAGCACCGCGGGCAGCTCACCGGAGATCCCGACCTCGAGATCTACGTCGCCGAGTCCGTGCGCGCCGACCGCGACCCGACCGCGGCCGAGGGGGCCGCCGACGCGTACGACCTCGAGCCGCTGCGCGTCGAGGACTACGTCGTCGTCGTGCCGTCGCGGCATCCGCTCGCCGGTCGGGCCTCGGTCGACCTCGCCGACCTCGCCGACGAGCCGTGGATCGACAACGACCACAGCCGCGGACCCTGCCGCGAGATCGTGATGTCCGCGGCGGCCTCGGCCGGCTTCGCGCCCCGGTTCCGCCTCCAGGCACCCGACTACACGAGCGCGTTCGACTACGTCGAGCAGGGCGTCGGCGTCACGGTGCTCCCCCGCCTGGGCGCGATCGCGCTGCCGCCCGGCACCGTGATGATCCCGATCCGGGATGCCGCGGCCCGCCGTCGCATCATGCTGCGCGTCAAGCGCTCGATGCGCACCAACCCGGCCGTGATGCGCGCGAGCGCGTTGCTGCGCGCGGCATCCGCCCCGACCGACTGACCGGGGCGGATGTCGCGCGACACCGTCACCTCGAGGTGCAGGCACGCCCGTTCAACGAGAACTGCCACGGCTCGGTCGCCGCGCCGAACCCGGTGACGACGAGCAGCGTCTTCTTGCCCGGCGCGAGCTCGGCGAGGCGCTTGGGTGCGTCGACCTTCATGTCGGCGCCATGCTGCGCGTACGACCCGCCGAGCACGCCGGTGACGCGTTGTGCGCCGTCGAAGCTCCATGCGAGGCGCCACGGGTCGATCGCGGTGGTGCCGCGGTTCTCGAGCACGAGCACGGCCGCGAACCCGCGCCCGATCTTCGTTCCCTTGACGGCGACGTCGCACGCGAGGGGCGCGATCGACGGAGCTGCGAGCGAGACGAGCTCGCGCGCCTGCTGCGCGAACCACTGGCCGGCTGCCGGGTCCTCAATGCCGCGCGCGGGGTCGAGCGGGCCCGCCGTGCCGCGGTAGCACTTGCCGTCGGACTCGCCCGGAACCTTGATCCAGAGGTACGCGTCGACGAGCGGCACACCGGTCTCGGTGCTCGGCTGCACGCCGAGGCCGCGGGCGGGCGGGTTGCACCAGTCCTCGTGCGTCGGGTACGTGTCGGCGGGGTACTGCCACGGCCCGCGTCCGTTGCGACTCGTGTCGATCACGAAGTGCGTGGTCGGTTCCGTGCCGCCCAGGATGGATCGGTAGCGCGAATCGACGCCACTCGTGTTCTCCGCCGGGTTGACGGCGCCCGCGCTCCACTCGGCGTACTGGGTCATCGCGACGCCCTGCCAGCCCGTGTCGGGCCCGCCGTTCCAGTATTGATTGCCGCACTGCTCGAACGCAGCGGGCACCGGGTTCACCTCGGTCGCGTACGCGATGCACGACGAGACCCACGTGCCGAAGGCCGTCGAGTTCGCCGTGAACTGGTAGTTCGAGGCGTTCAGGAAGAACCCGTCGGCGCGCTCGACGCCGGCCTTGATGAGCCGGTCGGAGATCTCGCCGACGTTGAGCCAGCTCGCTCCGGTTCCGTCGAGGTAGACGGAGGTCGCGGCGCCGGCCTTCAGGCGATCGACCGCGCCGTTCAGCTGAACGAACCGGTCGGAGGCCGCCGTGGCCGGGTCGAGCTCGGCGGGCTGACACCACTCCCGCACGCCGTCGAGGGTCGTGTAGTGCGGGATGATGCCGACGCCGTCGGGCTCGAGGATCACGGATGCCGGTCGCCCGCCGATGCCCGCGACGACCCCGTCGACCCACGCGAGGTAGTCCGCAGTGCTCGCGGCACCACCGGCGGAGTACTGCGCGCAGTCGCGGAACGGCAGGTTGTAGACCACGATCACGGGCATCTCGCCGCGTGCCGTCGAGCGGTCGACGATCGTGTCGACGGCGGCCTGAGCCTCGGCGGGCGTGCCCTTGGTGATCCACGATCCCGACGGGATGCTGCCGAGCAGCTGCGCGTCGGCTCGGGCTCGACCGCCGAGCTGCTGCGCGGCCTCGAGCGTCGTGCTGAAGGGGTCGACGTAGAGCGTCGCCCCCGCAAGGCCGTCGGGCTCGGCGGCGCCGGCGGGCGAGGCCACCGCCGTCAGGGTCGCGGCCACGAGGCCGGCCGCGGCGACCGCCGCCCACGGTCGCCAGCAGTATCGGGCATCGGATGTCATCGTCACGCTCCATTGATCTTCATCGACCACTGCGCGCCGAGGCGGCAGGGAACATCGGCCCTCCACGTCGTGAGAGCGCTCTCACCATCGAGAGCGATCCTCACGATTCCGTGAACCGGTGCCCCCTGTCAAGGGGACACGTCGAGACGACCGCCGAACGAGACGACGAGAGGCCGCCCCGAAGGGCGGCCTCTCGTCGAGTTCCGCAACGTGCGACAACGACTGATGGTGGAGATGGGGGGAATTGAACCCCCGTCCATCGCTGAGTTTCCACGCCTTCTCCGGGCGCATCCTGTGCAAGCGTTCTGCTCGGCCCCGACCTTTGCCACAGGCACCTAAGTCGACAGGCCCAGCCTGAAGAAAGTCCCGTACGGCGCTCAGGCGACGACGCACAGCGAGTTTCCTAGATGACGCCAGCGACCGGGGCGGAAACGAACCCGGGCTGACGGACTATCGGACTCGCTTAAGCAGCGAGGGCGAAGTCAGACTGCGTCTTATTGGCAGTTATTGTTTTCCAGAGATCGTTTACGAGATAACCCTGGATCCTCGGCCCGCTTCTCGTGGGTACACAGACGATGTCGAAACCGATCATCCCCATGTCGCACCGCCCGGTCGTACCGGTTCGGCGAGCCGTTGTCGCACGCTGTGGAGTTTTCAATGCCGCCTGAACCGAAGTGCACGCGGCCTTACAGAGTACAACAGCCTGCGCGGCCTGTCATTCCCGACGCCGGTTCTGCGCGACATCCGCCTCGTTCAGTGAACGGATGCCGCGCCGAACGGATGCCGACTCGAACCGCTGCCGCCTCGAACCGCTGCCGCACGGTGCCGCAGGGTGGCCGGGCATCGTTCATCGGCCCGTAACCCACGAGGAGCGCCCAGCACGTAGCGTCCCCACATGACCAGGATGCACGCGACCGAGGAGCGCACGCCGGCGTCGAGCAGACGGGCGAGGCGGCCGTGCCCGGCATGATCGGCCGCGTCGACCCGTTCATCGGCACCGAGGCGACGGACCTGCCGCCGCGGTCGGGGCTCGCGGCGACCTGGTGGTGGCCGAAGCCGCAGGTCGGCAACACGCATCCGGGTGCGACGTATCCGCTCGGCATGGTCTCGGCGTGCGCGTACTCGGGGGCGTATCCCACGGGGTACGGGCGCTACGACCTCGGCACCGAAGGGCTGCCGGTCGCGATCCACGACCGGGCCGTGGCATCCGGATTCACGCACTTCCAGCAGTCGGGCACCGGCGCGATCCGGAAGTACTACAATTACTTCCGGGTGACGCCCATGATCGAGCCGCTCGACGAGCTCGGGCGGCAGTGGGAGATCGCCGATGAGACGGCCGAACCCGGGTACTACGGCGCGACCCTCGAGAACGGCATCCGCGCCGAGCTGACCGTGGGGCCCAAGAGCGCGGTGCACCGCTACACCTTCCCGCGGCACCGCAATGCGCGCGTCGTGATCGACTTCTCGCTCGGCGGACTCGGCATCCCCTACGGCGAGACCATCCCGCTGCGCGCGAAGCTCGAGTCGATCGGGCCGGGCGTCGCGCAGGGCGAGATCGTCGTCGAGGGCACCCCGCTCGCCGTCTACATCGAGTGCGACGCGAGTTCATGGCGGCAGATGCTCTGGTACGACCGACGCCTGATGCCGGGCGGCACGCGGCTCGCATTCGACCACATCCGGCCGACGACCCTGCGCCCGTTCGGGCTCATGTGGGCCGGGCCGAGCGAGCCCGGCCAGTCGATCGAGGTGCGGATCGGCTTCTCGCTGCGGGGCGTCGAGCAGGCGAAGGCGAACCTGCGGGCCGACTGCGGCGAGGGGCATGCCCGATTCGCTCCGCGTCGAGAGCGCACGCGCAAGACCTGGCGGCGCCAGCTGAAGACGATCGCGGTCGACGCGACCAGCGCCGAGCGCGACACGGTGTTCACGACGGCGCTCTACCACTCGCTCATCAAGCCGTGTCTCGCGCCCGAGGAGAGCCCGTTCTGGCCGACCGACGGCCCGTTCGTGTTCGACCTCTCGACGATGTGGGACATCTACCGCACGCAGCTGCCGCTCATCACGGCGGTCATGCCGGAGCGCGCGGTCGAACTCGGCACGGCGCTGCTCACCATCTGCGAGGAGGAGGGCAACTTCCCGATCGGGTATCGGATGGCGCGGGGCAGCGACCGGTTCTCCCGCCAGGGCAGTGCCCTCGCGCAGACCTTCCTCGCCGACCTCTGCCAGCTCGAGCTGCCGGGCGTCGACTGGGACTGGGCGCTCGTGCACATGCACGCCGACCTCCGGCGCACGTACGGCGAGGACTTCCTCCTGCGGGGCCACGCGCATCCGATCAGCCACACGCTCGATCTCGCATTCGGGTACTGGTGCACGGCGAAGGTCGCCGAGCGCGTGGGCGACCCGGCGCTCGTCGAGCAGTTCCTCGGGCTCGCGTCACGCTGGCGCAACGCGTTCGACCCCGAGACCGGCCTCCTCGTGGACTCGACGTTCTACGAGGGCAGCCGGTACAACTACTCGTTCCGCCTGCTGCACGACATGCGCGGGCGCATCGACCTGGCCGGAGGTGACGACCGCTTCGTCGGCATGCTCGACCGATTCTTCGGGTTCGGCGCCGACCCCGTGCGCCAGCCGGGGCTGCAGCCGGGCCTCGATGAGATCATGGCGGGCTACGCGCTCGGCCGGTTCGAAGGCATGAACAACGAGCCCGACATGGACGCCCCGTGGGCGTACCACTACGCCGGACGCCCCGACCGCACGGCCGAGGTCGTGCACGCCGCCGTGCAGCAGCAGTTCGGCACGGGCCGCGGCGGGCTGCCGGGCAACGACGACTCCGGCGGGCTGAGCTCCTGGTACGTGTGGGCGTCGCTCGGGCTCTTCCCCGTCGCCGGTCAGAACCTGTTCCTCGTGAACGCCCCGGCGCACGCCGAGAGCCGCATCGCGATGAGCGGCGGCGACCTCGCGATCGAGACGAAGGGGTTCGTCGATCCGCGGCACGACGGCCCCGCGCAGTACGTGCAGCGCGTCTCGCTGAACGGCGATCCGGTCGAACGCACGTGGCTCCGCGGCGACGAGGTGCATCGCGGCGGCCGATTACTCGTCGAGCTCGGGCCCGAGCCGGGCGCATGGGGTGCGAACTCCCGTCCGCCTTCGACCCCGAGCGGATGACCCGGGCACCACTGTCAGCGCTGAAAGGAACCATCATGACCGGCACACCACGCAACCGTCTCGTCATCGTCAATCGCGCCGACCCCGTGATCTGCGGGCACTCGGTCGAGGGACGCAACCTCGCCGAGGCCGCGATCGAACGCGGATTCGACGAGGTGCGCATCGTCACCTGGCCGATCGAGCGACTGCAGGCGACGGGGCTCCCACTGAAGCCCCTCGACACGATGCTGCCCTACAGCGAGGGCATCTTCGTCGAACGCCCCGACCCGGTGGGCGACTACAAGGTGCCCGACGGGCGATATCTCGCCGGCCTGACCGGGCGCCTCATCGAACTGTTCACCGACGGCGTGCCGACGGTGTGCCTCTCGCTCTACCTGAGCCCGCACACCATCGCCGTGGCCGATGCCGTGCGCGCCGCCTGGAACACCGGGCTGCCCGTCAACGTCACGACCATCGCCGAGGCCGTGGGGTCGGATGTCACGAACGTCGTGCGTTCGTGCGTCGACGAGGGCCGCTTCGGCGCCGCGGCGCACGTGCTCTCGAGCTACCTCTCGCAGGACCACTGCGTGGCGGTCTCGGAGTACACCCGCGACCTCATCGTGAGCTCGGCCGCCGAGATCGATGCGGAGCACGGCACGGCCTTCGCCGAGCAGTGCAGCCGCCGCATCGACATCTCGTACCCGGCGATCGACACGTCGGCGTACCTCGACCTCGACCCGGCGGTGATCGAGGCGACCCTCGCGATGCGCGGCCTCGAACGCGACGGGTACGTGCTGTTCCTCTCCCGCCTGACGAAGGCGAAGGGCGTCGACGACCTCATCCGAGGCTTCGAGCGCACGGCGGCGAACGGGCGGCTGAAGCTCGTGATCGTCGGTCGCGGGCCCGAAGAGCAGGCGTTGCGCGAGTTCGCGGCGGCATCCGTCGTCGCCGATCGCATCGTGTTCTTGGACGACGTCGACGACGCCGAGAAGCCGTACCTCATGGCCGGGTGCGCGACGTACGTGCTGCCGAGCAAACCGCGACCCGAGTTCGTCGAGACGTTCGGCATCGCGCTCGCCGAGCAGATGCTCGCGGGCGGCGGTGCCGTCATCACGACCGACACGGGCGGCATCATCGAGGCCGTCGGCTCGCACGCGACCATCGTGCCCGTCGAGGATCCGGATGCCATCGCCGCCGCGATCGACGCCGCACTCGCCCTCTCCCCCGCCGAACGCGCCGAACGCGCGGCTGCGGCCCGGGCGTACGCGCTGCAGTTCGACCGCGGCGTGGTGTTCGAACGACTCTTCGACCGAGCGGGGGCGTTGCCGGCACGGCTGCCCGTGTGAGGTGCGGCCGTTCGGCGCGGCTGTCGGGGACGCGCCCTAGGCTGGCCTCGGCCGCACTCGTGCGGGCCTCGGGCCGCCCCACCGGCGCCCGCCGTCGAGAGGGGACCCCATGCCGACCACCATCGCCGTCACCGGCCGCGCCGAAGAGCGCATCGCCCCCGAGCTCGCGGCCGTGACCCTGTCGGTCGGCGGTTCGGGCGGGTCCCGCGACGACGTCCTGGCTCGCACTCGGGCCGCCCACGAGCGCCTGCTTGCGGCGGTTCGCGAGCTCGAGGCATCCGGCGCTCTCGAGAGCTGGTCGGCGCCGCAGTTGCGCGTCTGGTCGCAGCGTCCGTGGAACGCCGAGGGCCGGCAGTTGCCGCTCGTGCACGAGGCGCGTGCCGACGTCGAGGTGGTGTTCCGCGACCTCGCCAGGCTCGGCGAGTGGCTCGGCGACGCGGCGACCTCCGACGAGCTCACCATCGGCGGCGTCGATTGGCGATTGACGGATGCCACGCGCCGCGGCGCCCAAGAGGCTGCGCAGCGGGGTGCGGTCGCCGTTGCGATCGCGAAGGCCGGTGTCTACGCGTCGGCGCTCGGACTCGGTGCGCCGGAGGTCGTCGAGCTCTCGGACCACGGCCTGCTCGGATCCCAGCCGTCGCCGATGCCCAAGGCCATGATGATGCGGGCCGTGGCCGACCAGGGCGGTGGCGGATCGACCGAGTTCGCACCGCTCGATCTCGTGATCGAGGCGTCCGTCGACGCCAGGTTCACGGCCGACGCGGGCTGACCGACGACGGACCGCGACCCGGCGGCCGACGACCTCGGCCGGCCTCAGTCGGCGTCGACGAGCAGGTGCTCGAGGCGTGCGAGCTCGTCGAGGGTGAGCCCCGACGCGAGCAGGTACTCGCGTGCCGACCCGTGCGCCCGCTCGATCGTCTCGATGGCGCCCTCGATGGCCTCGCGCGGGCTGCCGCCCATGAGCGTGCGCAGCGCGGGGCTGTCGGGCACGCCGTAGCGGCCGATCAGCTCGATCATCTCTTCGAGCCACTCGCCCGCGAGGTTGCCCTCGGTGCGCGCGTAGTCCTCGATGACGGCGTCGCGGTCGACGCCGACCGCGAGCAGCGTGATCGCGATGACGACACCCGTTCGGTCCTTGCCGGCCGTGCAGTGCACGAGCACGCTGCGATCGCCCGCACTCGCGATCTCGCGCACGGCGTCGACCACGATCGGCGCGTGCTGCGTCACGATGCGGTCGTACAGCGCCTCGAGCGAGATGCCCGCCGCGCCCTGGGAGGCCCCGGAGCCCTCGAAGACCGGCAGCCGGAGCACCTCGACGTCGAGCCCGTCGAGGTCGTCGGGCATGCGCGCCGCCTCCTGCTCGTCGCGGAGGTCGATGATGATGCCGACGCCGAGGTCGCGAAGCTGGTCGCGCCCCTCGTCGCCGAGGCGGTACAGGCCGTCGGAGCGGAACAGCACGCCGTCGCGGATCGTGCCGGTCGAGGCGGGAAGCCCGCCGACGTCGCGGAAGTTGAAGGTGCCGGCAACTGGGATTCGGGTCGGGGTCTCCATCGCGTCGAGCCTACCCCCGGCCTCCGACCGTCGGCTCAGTCGCCGAGGTTGCGGCGACTCGAGATGGCACGGTCGGACTCGCGCTTGTCCTGCTTCTCGCGCAGCGCCTGGCGCTTGTCGTACTCGCGCTTGCCCTTGGCGACCGCGATCTCGACCTTGGCCCGACCGTCGGCGAAGTAGATCTGCAGCGGAACGAGCGTGTACCCGCCCTGCGCGGTGCGGTGGCTGATCTTCACGATCTCCTGCTTGTGCAGCAGGAGCTTGCGCTTGCGCCTCGGCGAGTGGTTGTTCCACGTGCCCTCGGTGTACTGCGGGATGTGCACCGCGTCGAGCCACATCTCGCCGCCGTCGATGAACGCGTACCCATCGACGAGCGACGCGCGCCCCTCGCGGAGCGACTTCACCTCGGTTCCGGTGAGCACGATGCCCGCCTCGTAGGTGTCCTCGATCGTGTAGTCGTGGCGCGCCTTGCGGTTGGTCGCCACCACCTTCTGACCGCGTTCCCTGGGCACGGCATGCTCCTTCTCGATTCGACGGATGCCCCGGCATCCGGAGCAGCCTTTCACTCTAGTGCACGCGCACGCAGCCCGACGCCGCATGCGCGGGCGGCACCGTCGCGGCAGCGTCGGCGCACTGCGCGGCAGCACGCCGACGAAGCCTCAGACGCGCAGGTAGCGCCGGATCGCGATGCCCGCCGACAGCGCCGCGAGCAGCACGCCGACGATGATCAGCAGGGGCACGACGAGCAGGGCGTCGCCGAGGTCGACGAACGTGAACGACAATCGCTCGCTCAGGTAGCCCTGCACGAAGAAGTGCACGATCGCCACGACCGCACCGCCGGCGAGCACCGACCCGATGAGTCCGGCGAACACGCCCTCGAGGATGAAGGGCGTCTGGATGAACCGGTTCGAGGCACCCACGAGCCGCATGATGCCGAGCTCGCGCCGGCGCGAGAACGCCGACAGGCGGATCGTCGTCGCGATCAGCAGCGCCGCCGCGACCAGCATGATCGCGGCCACCGCGATGGCCGTGTAGCTCGCGGCGTTCAGCACGTCGAAGATCTGGTCGAGGTATCGCCGCTGGTCGACCACCTGCTCGACGCCCGCGAGTCCCGCGAGGGCCTCGACGAGCACGTCGGACTGCGACGGGTCCACGAGGTTCACCCAGAACGTCTCGTTGAGCACCTCGGGCGTGACGTAGTCGGCCGCGGGCGTTCCGGCGAACTGCTCCTGGAAGTTCTCGTACGCCTGCTGGCGGTCCTCGAAGTAGTACTCGTCGATGAACGGCGAGAGCGTGTCCGAGGTGAGCTGCGCCTCGACGGCGTCCTTCTGCTCGGCCGTGGCCTCGCCGTCGACGCATCCGGCGGCCGTCGAGACCGACGTGCAGAGGTAGACCGCGACCTGCGCCCGGTCGTACCAGTAGTTCTTCATCTGCCCGATCTGGAGCTGCAGCAGCGCGGCGGTGCCGACGAAGGTCAGCGAGATGAACGTCACGAGCACGACCGAGACGACCATGGTGATGTTGCGCCGCAGGCCGTTGCCGGCCTCGGCGAGGACGAGTCCGAACCTCATCGCGTCGGGCCCACTTCCTGGTCGTCGTCACCCTCGCGCGGCCCGCCGGGCGCTCGCAGCCCCAGTCGTTCGGCGAGCGTGAGGTGCTGTTTCGCGTCGGCTGCGGCATCCGCTTCGCCGGTGGTGGCTGAGGTCGCGTCGTCGACGGCGTCGACGGTCGATGCGGATGCCGCGGCATCCGTCGCCTTCGACCCCCGCGGGATCTCGATCGACGCGGTCGCCGCCGCCGTGATCTCGGCCGCCGCATCGGTGACGGCGTCGGTGGCCTCGGGCTCGACGTAGAGCGGCTGGCTCTGCTGCATCATCTCGGGGGTCACCTTGGGCGCGGCTGCGGTGATCGTCTCGGGCGCATCCATGCCGACCACGGGCGCGATCGGTTCGGGCTCGGCCTGCTTCTTCGATCGCGACGCTCGCTTGGGCTTCGTCGCGGCTGCCGCCGCCTTCGCCTCGCGCTCGTGCTGCTCGTGCAGGAGGGCCGCGTTCGCCGCCTCGGCCGCAGCAACCGCAGCCGCTGCCGCGGCGGCGTCGTCGTCGACGGGCAGGGTGCCGACGACCGAGCCGTACCCGGCCGAGCGCTCGTCGCGCACGATGTCGCCCGCCGAGAGCTCGATCACGCGGCGGCGCATCTCATCCACGATGCCGGCCTCGTGCGTGGCCATGATGATGGTCGTGCCGCCCGCGTTGATGCGCTCGAGCAGCGTCATGATGCCGGCGGACGTGACCGGGTCGAGGTTGCCCGTCGGCTCGTCGGCGAGCAGGATCTGGGGCTTGTTGACGATGGCGCGCGCGATCGCGACGCGCTGCTGCTCACCGCCGGAGAGCTCGTGCGGCATGCGCTTGCCCTTGCCGTCGAGTCCGACGAGCTTCAGGGTCTCGGGCACCGCGGTGTGGATGTACCCGCGCGACTTGCCGATCACGCGCAGCGTGAACGCCACGTTCTCGTAGACGGACTTGTCGCGCAGCAGGCGGAAGTCCTGGAACACGACCCCGAGGTCGCGTCGGAAGTACGGAACCTTGCGGCTCGAGATCGAGCCGAGGTTCTGGCCGAGCACGTGGATCGTGCCCTTCGACGGCTTCTCCTCTTTGAGGATCAGCCGAAGGAAGCTGGACTTGCCGGAGCCGGAGGCGCCCACGAGGAACACGAACTCGCCGCGGAGGATCTCCACGCCGATGTCGTTCAGCGCGGGCTTCGCCTGCCCGGAGTAGGTCTTGGTGACGGAGTCGAAGCGGATCATCGCGTTCGAGCCTAAGCAGGCCGTACCGAAAAGTGGGCAGCGACACCGGAAATCGGCATCGCCGCCCACGGATCGGGACGCGTGGCGCTCGAACTCAGACGCCGGCGAACCCGACGACGAGGTAGAGCACCAGCGAGAGGCCGGCCGCGATGCCCGCGTACGGCAGGATCGCGGTCATCAGGTTGAGCGGCTTGATGCCCGTCGAGCGCGACGCGAGGATGATGCCGTCGCCGTAGAGGCACGTCGTCGAACCGAGCGCCGCGCCCGAGAAGACCGCGGCACCCGCGATGATCGGGTTCACGTCCATCGCGAACGCGAGCGGGATCACGATGGGCGTGATGACCGCGGCGAGGTCCCAGAACGAGCCGGTCGCGTAGGCGTAGACACCGCAGACGAGGAACACCATGGCCGGCAGCAGCGCGCCGCTCATGACGGGCTGGGTCGTGTCGATCACCCAGTCGGCGAGGTGCAGGTCGATGTTCATGTGCTGCACCATGAAGGCGAGCGCGGTGAGCACGATGACGAAGAGCATGCTGCCCACGCCGTCGAACGCGGCCTCGAACACCGCCTTGATCTTCAGGCGGCGCTGCACGGTGTACATGACGATCGCGACGATGAGCGCGGCGACCGTGCCCTTGAGCACGTCGACCTCGGTGAGGATCGTCACGGCGATCATGACGGCGATCGGCACGAGGAAGTTCCACGGGCGCGGCTTCACGTACTCGGGCGCGCGGGTCGCGACGGCGGTGGCGGTCGCCTCGGTCCCCGCCGACGTCGCGGTCGTTGCGTTCGCTCCGGAGGCCTCGGGGGCGGATCCCACGGCTCGCGCTCCCCCGTCACCGGATGCCGCGAACTCGCCGACCTCGGCGTGCACGGGCAGCCCGCCCTCGGCCTCTCGCTCCTCGGCGGTGGTGCCGACGGGGAACACGTCGCCCGTGGCATCCGCTCGCGCGATGTCCTTCTTCAGGGCGCCGAGCCGCGGGAACCAGCCGAACGCGACGAGCGCCGCGATCGCGATGGCGATCCAGCCGAAGAAGATGAACGGGATGGCCTGCAGGTAGGCGCCGAAGCCCGACCCGTTGGCCGTGACCCCCTGCGCCTCGAGTAGGCCCGCGAAGAAGAGCGCCCACGTCGAGAACGGCACGATGACGGCGATCGGCGCCGCGGTCATCTTCATGATCGTGCCGAGCTCGGTGCGCGGCACGTGGTAACGGTCGGTGACGGCCTTCATCGACGTGCCGACGGTGAGCACGTTGAGGTAGTCGTCGACGAAGAGCACGATGCTGAGCAGGAAGCTCAGCGCGGTGGACTTGCGTCGCGAGTTCACGAAGCGCTCGGCCCACGCGGCGAACTCGCGTACGGCACCCGAACGCTCGAACAACGTGATCAGGATGCCGAAGAGCACGACGACGAGCATGAGCCACTGCAGGGTCTCGTCGGCCATGGCCGTGCCGAAGTAGCCGATCCAGGAGTCGAAGAACTCCCAGCCGCCGAGCAGCACGGCACCGGCGAGGGTGCCGCAGAGCATCGCGAACAGCGTGCGCCGGGTGAACACGGCCACGACGAGGATGATGACGACGGGGAGGAGCGCGAGCGCGCCGACGTCTTGCATGGTTGCCTCTTGATTCGAAGGGGGTCAGGCGGCGGATGCCGCGTACAGGGGCTGCCCGTCGACGATCGTCGTGCGCACGGGGAGGTTCAGCAGGTCGTCCGCGCCGACGTCGAGCGGGCTGTCTTCCCACACGACGAGGTCGGCGCGGCACCCGGGCGCGATGACGCCGAGGTCGTGGTCGCCCTGGGCCTGCGCGGCCCAGACGGTGTAGCCCTGTAGGGCCTCGTACGGCGTGAGCACCTGGTCGGGCTCGAACACCGGGGCGTCGGGGTTGCCGGGTTCGCGGCGGAGCCGCGCCCAGGCGAGGCCGATGCGCGCGTCGGTCTGCGCCACCGGCCAGTCGGAGCCGAGCGCCACGGGGGCGCCGGCGTCGATCATGTCGCGCACCCGCCAGCCGAGGGCGGCGCGCCCCGGGCCGAGCCGTTCGGCCCAGAAGTCGCTGCCGTCGGCCTTGCGCCACTGCATGTGCAGGGGCTGCACCGAGGCGGTGATGCCGAACTGGGCGAGGCGCGCGAGGTCGCGGTCGGCGAGGAGCTCGAGGTGCTCGATGCGGTGCGGGGCGCCACGGCGCGAGTGCACGCCCGCCTTGACGTAGGCGTCGATCGTCGTGCCGATGGCGCGGTCGCCGATCGCGTGCGTCGCGATCTGGAACCCGGCGGCGGCGTAGCGTGCGACGACGCGCTCGAACTCGGCCGGGTCGGCCCAGAACGAACTGTTGCCGTCGCCGTGCGTGTCGGGCTCGTAGAGCCATGCGGTTCCCGTGTCGATGACGCCGTCGTTGAAGAGCTTCACGAGCCCGCCGCGCCAGCGGGCGCCGTGCCGGTCGCGCTGGGCGAGGTACCGCTCGGTGCGCTCCTCGTCGTAGCCGGGGTTGTGGGCCATCGCCGAGACGATGCGCACGGGCAGTCCGCTCACGGTCTCGTGGGCTTCGGATGTCGCGGGGTCGCCCGATTCTGCTCGGGTGACGGATGTCGCGGTGCCACCCGGGCCCTCGCCGTCGAGCTCGTCGAGCAGGTCGAGCGTGCCGGGGTTGCCGTCCATGATGCAGCCGCCCGTGATGCCCGACGCCGAGAGCCCGCCGAGAATGCCGCGCACGCGTTCGAGCGTCTCGTCCCGCGTGTACTCGGGGGCGGTTCGCAGCACGAGGTCGAACGCGGAGTCCTCGCGGAGGCATCCGGTGGGCGTGCCGCGCTCGTCGACGACGATCTCGGAGGTGTCGCCAAAGGTTCGGGCGCCCGTGATGCCCGAACGGCGCAGCGCCTCGGTGTTCGCGAGCGCGGTGTGGCCGTCGAAGCACATGAGGAACGCCGGGGCGGGCGAGGTCGCCGCGTCGATCGCGGCGGCGGTCATGGGCAGCGTCGAGAACACGTCGTAGTCGACGTTCCACCCGCGTACCCAGCCGCCGGAGGCCCCGTCGGCCACCCGATCGGCCTCGGCGCGCAGCATCGCGAGGAACACCTCGGGGTCGCGCACTCCCCCGAAGTCGATGCCGACCGCGAGCTCGATGCCCTGGATCGGGTGCATGTGCGAGTCGATGAGGCCGGGCGTGATGCAGGCCCCGTGCAGGTCCTCGACCACGGTGCGCGGCCCGCGCAGCTCCATGAGCGTCGCGGCGTCGCCAACGGCGACGAAGCGACCGCCGCGGATCGCGACGGCCACGGCGCTCGGCTGACGCGGATTCATGGTGATCACGCGCGCTCCGACGAGAATGGTGTCGGCGAACACCTGATGCATGCGCTCTCGCCTTCCGGGCGCCCCGCCATCGGGTCGCCCATACTATTGAATGATCGTAAATAAATCGGGCACAGGCTACGCCTCGCCATCGCCCGCCGCAAATCCGACGAGGAGACCCGTGGCCGAGACCCCGACGAAGCGCACCGCCGGGCGCCCGCGCACGCGCGTGCTGAGCGTCGACCAGATCGTCGACGCGGCGTTCGACCTCGCCCGCACCGCCGGCACGGACGGCTTCACGATGGCCGCGCTCGCCCGCTCGCTCTCGGTGCAGCCCCCCGCGCTCTACCACTACTTCGGCAGCCGCGACGAGGTGATCCGCGCCATGCGCGGGCGGCTCGCCGAGCGCATCGACACGAGCGGCTTCACCGATCGCGAGGTACCGCTCGCCGAGGCCGTGCTGCGCTGGGCTCGCACCTACCGCGACGCGTTCGCCGCGTTCCCCTCGGGCAGCACCCTGCTCGCCACCACCTCGATCGACGGCCAACAGCGATCGGTCGACAACTACGAGGCGATCACCGTGCGCCTGCTCGCCGAGGGCTGGGTTGAAGGCGACGTCGTCGACACGATCGTCGCGTTCGAATCCTTCATCATCGGCTCGTCGCTCGATGCGCTCGCGCCCGCCGACATCATGTCGCCCGGGGATGCCGCGGCCACCGCACCGGCGTTCGCCGCCGCCGAGGCGCTGCGCGCCCGGGAATCGGCCGCACGCGGCATCCGCCCGACCGATCGCAGCTTCGAACTCGGACTGCGCGCGATGCTCGCGGGCCTGCGACCCTCGTCAGCTCGCGAGGCGCCGACCGGCCCGACGGATTCGACCGCCGAGTAGCCGTCGGCTAGTCGTCGTCCTTGCGTTTGCGCCACTTGATGCCGGCGGCGATGAGGCCGTCGAGGTCGCCGTCGAAGACGCTCGCCGGGTTGCCGACCTCGTAGCCGGTGCGCAGGTCTTTGACGAGCTGCTGGCCGTAGAGGAAGTACGAGCGCATCTGGTCGCCCCAGCTCGCGGTGATCGTGCCGGCGAGCTCCTTCTTCTTCGCGGCCTCTTCTTCGCGCTTCAGCAGCAGGAGTCGGGTCTGCAGCACGCGCATGGCGGCTGCGCGGTTCTGGATCTGCGACTTCTCGTTCTGCATCGAGACGACGAGTCCGGTCGGAAGGTGCGTCAGGCGCACGGCCGAGTCGGTCGTGTTGACCGACTGCCCGCCGGGGCCCGACGAGCGGAAGACGTCGACTCGGATGTCGTTCTCGGGGATCTCGACCTCGACCGCTTCTTCCATCACGGGGATGACCTCGACGGCGGCGAAGCTCGTCTGGCGCTTGTCGGCCGAGCCGAACGGGCTGATGCGCGCGAGGCGGTGCGTGCCGGCCTCGACCGAGAGCGTGCCGTAGGCGTAGGGCACGTCGATCTCGAAGGTCGCCGACTTGATGCCCGCGCCCTCGGCGTACGAGGTGTCCATGACCTTGACGGGGTACTTGTGCCGCTCGGCCCAGCGCAGGTACATGCGCATGAGCATCTCGGCGAAGTCGGTGGCGTCGTCGCCGCCGGCGCCCGAGCGGATCGTGACGACCGCGCCGCGCGGGTCGTATTCGCCGTCGAGCAGGGTCTGCACCTCGAGCTGGCCGATGACCTCTTCGAGCTTGGCGAGCTCTTGGCGCGCCTCGGCGGCCGACTCCTCGTCGTCCATCTCGAGGGCGAGCTCGATGAGCACGTCGAGGTCGTCGAGGCGCTGCTCGATCTCGGTGATGCGCTTGAGTTCGGTCTGCCGGTGGCTGAGCGCGCTCGTCACCTTCTGCGCGGCGGCGGGGTCGTCCCAGAGGTCGGGCTTGCCGGCCTCTTCTGACAGACGGTTGATGTCGGCCTTGACGGCTTCGACGTCGACGACGGCGCTGATATCGCTGAAGGTGGAGCGCAGCGCGGCGATCTCCTGCGTGAGGTCAAGATCCAACATGGCTCCCCCAGCCTACTCGGGCGCGGTTCGCGCCGAGAACGCGGTGCTCGGCCGACCGTCGTTCGGTCCGGACGCCGGCTCAGCTCGACATCGTCGCGAACCAGACGATCGCGCCCTGGCTCACGAAGATGAATGCGCCGAGCACGATCGCGACGATCGACACCCACGAGGGCCCGGTCGCCGGGTCGACCCGCAACTGGCGGCGCGCGACGAGTCCGAGCACGAAGGCGACGAAGGCCACCACGAGGGCGGGGATCGCGGGCAGCAGCATCGAGATCACGGCGGCGGCGACGCCGGCGATCGCGATGCGCGACGTGTTGCGCCCGAGTCGTGCGCGGCGCTGGGGCTCGGAGGTCATGGGTCCAGTCAAACGCATCCGCGGGCTCGGTGCGTTCGTCGTGGCCGGTCTCAGAACACGGGGATGCTCGTCGACCCGAAGTCGTGGATCGTGTAGCGACCGCAGTCGATCGTCGCGGCATCCGCGAGTTCGAGGCCGCCGGGAAGCGCGAACGGCGCGCTCTGGGCATCGGTGATGAGGAACGACACCGAGGTCGTCTCGTCATCCGTGCGGTTGACGAGCCACACGTACGGGTGCAGGTCGTGGGTCACCTGCAGCAGTTGCGCCGGATCGGCGGCGTACGCCTTGGGCGCCCGGATCGTCCAGAACTGCCCGGCGCCATGCTCGTCGGTCGCGTTCACCCAGTCGACGACGCACGCGAGCGACGTCGCCGATGCGGTGGTCGGAGCCGTCGCGAGTCGCGCGACGCCGATGCCGCCGAGCACGACGATGACGACGGATGCCGCGGCGAGCGCGAGCACGCTCCCCCGCCGTCGCTCGTCGCGCCGCTGCCGCCACGTGAGCCGGGGCGGCGTCCATTCGGCGAGGCACGCGAGCACGAGCACGGGCGCGAACACCCATGGCTGGAGGTAGCGCGGCGACGGGTTGCCGAGCAGGATCACGCCGACCGTGCACGCGAGCGGCGCGATCCACGCCACCGCGACGAGCAGACCCGCGCCGGGCTTGGCGTGGGCCGTGCGCGAGAACGTGAGCGCGATCGCGAGCACGGTGACCCCGACGATCAGGATCGCGGCACCGATGCCGCCTGGCCGCGCGAGCTCGGCGGCGAGGCGGTGCAGCAGGTCGCCCATGGCCCCGAACTGGTTGCCGTCCTTCAGGTACTCCGACCCCTGCGCCACGATGAGGTCGCCGAGCGCAGCTCGCGCGACGATGCCGACCGCGGATGCCCCGGCGAGTACGAACACGAGCTGCAGGGGCAGTGGAGGCGGCTGCGGCATCCGCCATCTGGCTCTGATCGCCATGGTGACGAGCACGAGGGCCGTGGGCGCGACCGCCCACACGACGATGAGCGGGTTACTGAACGCCGAGACCGCGACGACCGCCGCGAGCGGCGCCCAAGCGCGGGCGCGCAGCCGGCCGGTGTCGAGTGCGCGCCGCACGAGCCCGATCGCGAGCACCGAGCCGATGACCGTGGCGCTGTAGTACGTCGTCGTGCCGAGCAGGCTCGCGAGCTGCAGGCTGTTGCGGTCACCGCCCGACTCGAGCAGCGAGATCGCGCCGAAGGCGGCGTACCCGGCGACCGCACCCAGGACCGGCGCGCTCGCGGTGCGGCGGCTGCCCGAGGCGACGCGGAACGCCCCGTACAGGGCGACGAAGTTCACGACCGAGCTCACGATGAACGCCGAGTGCAGGTCTGGCACGAACACCGAGACGGCGCCGAACGCGATCGCCTCTGGCACGAAGAGCACGGGTGACATCGCCCAGCTCTGTGGCGCGCCCGACGCGATCGAGTGCGTGAGCAGCGCGTTGAACATCGAGTCGGCGTCGATGAACACGAGCTCAGCGCGGCTGGTCGAGATGTGCGCGGTGACGAGCAGCGCCATCGCGAGCGCGAAGGCCCAGCCGAGCACCTCGGCGACGACGGCGCGGGCATGCGAAGGCTCGCCCTGCTGCCGCCCCAGCTCTGAATCGGTCTCGATGCTCACTAGGTCGTATCGTATGGCGGGTGACCGCGACGGCGCGATCAGCGGAACGTCGCGATCAGTGGAACACGGAGCGCGCCGTGGTCGTGACCTCGATCGGCACACTGAGCGGCAGCACCTCGGTGTGGATCGGCGCGTGCCACTCGGCGCGCAGGGTCACGGTCGCGCTGCGCCCGTCGCGGGACACGGCCCTGACGAGTTCGACGCGGTCGAGGCGGCCGGCCGCCTCGCCGAGGTACGCCGCGGCAGCGGCGCGCACCGCGTCGTCATCGAGCTCGACGCCGAGCGAATCACCGTCGATCGAGACGTCATCGAGGCTCCAGGCTTCGGCCCCGGCGAGCGCGGCGCCGTCGGCGAGCGTGAACAGGCGTTTTCGCTCGAGGTACAGCGAGGACGACGCGACCACGACCAGCACGATGACCAGCGCGAGGAACGAGAAGAAGATCGTGAGCAGCAGCGTGGATCCGTCTTCATCGTCGCCGAGGAGAGTCGAATCCGTCGACACCGGTTCGGCTCCAAGCCGAAGTCGCCACCATGGCGCGCGGGCCGCTCGCGTCGATGTGCTCATGGCGTGACCTTCGCGAACCGCGAGACCGTCTGCGTCGCCGCCGATTCGACGGGCACGCTCGCGACGCCCGAGAGTCCGAGCACGTCGGGCACGAGCGGCAGCATGACCCGGGCACGGACGACGACGTCGATGCGTTCGCCCGGCTCGTCGCAGTCGGCGGACTCGCACGAGATCGAGACCGTGGCCGAGTCCTCGTCGACTCCGAAATCCTCGAGGGCAACGCGAACCGCACGCTCGACATCGGACGTGGCACCCGGTGCGCCGGCCCCGTCGGCGGCGATGCGGGCGGCGTGCCGCGCGGCCCCCTCGACCGCGAAAGCGCCGGCCTGGATCGCCGACATGCTCAACACGAGATACACGATCGGCACGAGCAGCAGCAGGCCGACGGTGAGGAACTCGAGCGACGCCGAGCCGGATTCATCGTCGAGGAGGCCGGGCGGGCGAGGGCCGCGCGACTCAGTCGAGCGTCTCGATCGGCGCATGCCCGGTCACCTCCAGCCCGTCGGAGACGCCGAGGAGCCCGATCACCGGAAGCGCTGCACGCACTCGGATCTCGATCGCGGGCACGCCGCCGAACGAGGTCGCCCTCGCCGCGATGTCCTGCGCGTACTCGGCCGAGATCGCCGCGTCGATGAGATCGCGCGTGCGAGCGACGCCGTCGGACGGCGAGGAGCCGGCGAGCGAGGCGAACCGCGCTCCCTCGGCGGCGGCGTCGAGGAGGGTGTTGCGCACGTGCAGCGCGAGCGCGAGCTGCACCACGGCGAGGGCGAGCACGGTCAGCAGCACACCGACCATCGTGAACTCGGCGACGGCGGAGCCCCGGTCGTTGGCCAGTCGCACCCGCAGCGCCCGGAGCCCGCTGAGCGCGCGGAGCTTGCTGTCTCGCGGCTCGGACGGATCATGGTCGATCGCGACATCCGTCGTGGCGGTCAGAAGCCCGTCACTCGATCGATGGCCTGCTCGAAGACCCCGGCCAGGGCCGGGCCGGCAAGACCCCAGATCACGATCACGAGTCCAGCGGTCATGAGGGTGATGAGCACCCAACCGGGTACGTCGCCGCGCTCGTTCGACAACGGGGCGATGACGCGCTGCGTGAGGGCGAGCCTCAGACGGCCGAGGTGCTGGTGCATGGGGGATCCTTTCGTTCGCGCCATCGGAGCGCGGTGAGGTCGAGGGGAACGGGGTTCGCATCAGAACCCCGTCTGGAGCACGAGATATCCGGGAAGCAGGGCGAAGGCGATCGTGATGGGCAGGATCAGGAAGACGAGCGGCACGAGCATCGCGATCTCCTTGCGTCCGGCGAGCTCGATGATCGTGCGCTTCGCCTGGTCGCGCGCATCACCCGCCTGGGACGCGAGCACCGAAGCGAGCGGAGCACCGCGATCGAGAGCTCCGAGCACCTGATCGAGCGCTCGCGAAAGCGCAGGGTGGTCGAGCGCGTCGCGGAGTTCGGTGATCGCGTCGACGAGCGGCACGCCGGTGCCGACCGCGGCCACGACCGCCCGGAACTCCTGCGGCAGTTCGCCCGACCCGATGCGTGCGACACGGCGGAGCGCGTCGAGCATGCCCTCGCCCGCCGTGAGACTCAGCGTCAGGAACTCGAGCACCGTCGGCAGTTCGTCGGAGATACGCCCGAGTCGGCGGGCCGCACTGCGCTGCAGCGTCCAGTCGCGCGCGACCACGCCCAGCGCCGCTGCGAGCAACGGTGCGACCAGACGAACCGGAGCGGGCAGCGCAGCGAATCCGGGCGCGAAGAGCGCGAGCGCTGCAGCCGCGGCGAAGGCGGACGCGCCCCAGGCGAGCTGCTCGGCGCGGAACCGTTCGACCGTCGCCGACGAACCGGCCTGACGAAGCCGCCTGGCGACCGTCTCGGGGCCGCCGAGCCACGAGAGCAGAACGGCTCGGACGCGCCGCAGCACCGGGCCGAGCACCACGCCGAACACGGGAGACGGATCGGAGGAGCGGCGCGCGAGCATCGCCCGCGCCTCGACCGAGAAGTCGGCCACGTACGGGGCGACCCGTTCGGCGAGCCGGGGGCGCCCGATGCGCGGAACGGCGTTGAGGGCGAGCCAGAGGCCCAGCCCGATGAGCACCCCGAACAGCAGCGCGAGCGGCACGGTCGCGTTCAGCGGAACCATCGTCGCTCCTCGGGGAGTCGGCCGAGCGCGTTCATCGATTGGTAGGCCACGATCGTCACGATGACGCCGACCACGATGAGCACGGCTCCTGCGGGCGAGTCGTAGGCGACGAGCGTCTCGTGACGCGACGACAGCACGACGAGGAGCAACCACGGGGCCGCGACGCCGAGGCGGGCGGCGTTGCGGATCCACGACTGGCGGGCGACGACCTCGGCTCGGAGCGCGGCGTCTTCGCGCGGGTACCCCGAGAGTCCCCGAAGCACCGTGGTCAGTTCGGTGCCGCCGACCTCGCGCGCCATGCGCAACGTCTCGAGGATGCGGTCGGCGATGGGGTCGGCCAACAGTTCCTTCAGGCGGTCGAGGCACAGCGAGAAGTTGCCCGTGCGACGGTACTCGAGCGCGAACGCCGAGAACGCCGGGCGCGTCTGCGCCGGCCCGAGATCGCCGAGGGCTCCGACGCTCTCGGGCAGCGGCACTCCCGACCGCACCGACGCGACGAGGTGGTCGACGACATCCGGCCAGACGGCCCGGTTTGCGGCACGCCGACGATCGGCACGGGCGCCGATGGCCAGTGGAACGGCCGCAGCACCGAGGAGCGAGGCGACGACCGTGATGGTCGGCACCTGCATGACGGCCTGCACCACGGCGCCCAGCACGACGGCGAACACGATCGCCACGACCACGATGACCGGGATCGGCACCTGTCCGAGCCCGGCCAGCGAGAGGTCGTCGTGGATGCGGCGGGCGAACGCCGAAGGCTGCCCACCGACCGTCGCGGGCTTCGCCGGCCACAGCAGCGGCGCGAGCGCGAGCAGCACGCCGACGCCGAGCAGCGCTCCGAGTGCGAGGCTCATGCGACCGCCACGGTCTCGGCGTCGATCTCGCCCGACCCATCGATGACGCCAGGCCCATCGACGAGGTCGGACCCTTCGCTCGGGTGCGGTGCGTCGTCGGCGATGAGCCCGGCGGCTCGGTACTTCTCGAGTCGACGCGGCCGCAGCCCGGTGGCCCGCAGTACTCCCCCGACCGTCGCGAAGATCGGATCGACGTCGACGCTGCCTTCGGTGCAGTCGCCGGTCGGCGCCGAGATCTCGACGACGCTCCGGCGCCCGGCCGCGTCGATACCGAGGTGCACCACGAGGTCGATGCAGGTCGCGACGGTCGGAACCACGAACGACGCATCGATGTTGCGACCGGCGAGGAGCGGCAGCGTGCACAGCTTCGTCAAGGCGTCGCGCGCCGAGTTCGCGTGGATGGTGCACATGCCCGGCAGCCCGGAGTTCAACGCGATGAGCAGGTCGAGGCTCTCGGCTTCGCGCACCTCTCCCACGATGAGCCGGTCGGGCCGCATGCGCAGCGACTCCTTGATGAGTCGCCGAAGCGTGATCTCGCCGGTGCCCTCGAGGCTCGGCTGGCGGCACTGCAGCGACACCAGGTCGCGCACGTCGAGGTCGAGTTCGAACGTCTCCTCGATGGTGATCACCCGCTCGTCGACCCGAGCCGACGACATCAGCGCGTTCAAGAGGGTGGTCTTGCCGGTGTGCGTGGCACCCGACACGAGGATGTTCGCCCCGGCCACGACGCTCGCGCGCAGGAACCCGGCGGCCTCAGCGGTGAGCGAACCGAGCTCCACGAGCGATTCGAGCGTGCGGATGCGGCGCTGGAACTTGCGGATGTTGACCGCCCAGTGAGCCCGCGAGACGTCGGGGATCGCCACGTGCAGCCGCGAGCCGTCGGGCAGTGACGCGTCGACGAACGGCGAACTCAGGTCGACGCGGCGTCCGCTGTGCTGCAGCATGCGCTCGACGAGCTCGCGCACCTCGCGATCGGCGAGCACGAGCGTCGTGAGTTCGGGGACGCCGTTGCGCGCGACGAAGACGCGGGTCGGCCCGTTGATCCAGATCTCTTCGATGTCGGGGTCGTCGAAGTAGGGCTGCAGCGGCCCGTAGCCCGTGATCGCGGCCTCGACCTCGCGCGCGGTGGCGAACTCGTCGACGAGTTCGGCGTGCGCCCCGGCGAGCGCGCGCTCGCTGTAGCGGAGCACCTCTTCGCGCGTGAATCGCGCGGCGGCGCCCGAGTCGCGGCCGAGATCCACGCCCTCGTGCAGCACGCGGGTGCGCACGCGCTCGGTGATCGTGCGGACGGGGTCGGACATGTCCCCCATCTTGGAGTGACGGCCGCCGGGCA
The DNA here is from genome assembly GCF_001660485.1 of Agromyces aureus. Taxonomy (GTDB): domain Bacteria; phylum Actinomycetota; class Actinomycetes; order Actinomycetales; family Microbacteriaceae; genus Agromyces; species Agromyces aureus. The sequence goes on along the minus strand of NZ_CP013979.1, from coordinate 1,801,589 downwards.
CCGCGAAGTTATCCACACGGCCCGCCCGCGGCATCCGCTCGATGCGCTTCGCGGATGCCGCGCCACGGCGTTTCGCGCAACCACGGCCGTTTCGACGGCACCCCGATGCGGCGAACGGCCGTGGCGCAGGATGGGGAAATTCCTGCGCCACGGCCGCTCAGCCGACTGACGGGGTCAATCGAGCGTGACCATCACCTTGTCGGCGGCGCCGGGCGTCGCGGCGACCTCGAGGGCGCGCTGCACGTCGGCGATGTCGAAGCGGTCGCTGATGATGAGCTGGTACTTCTGCCAGTTGGCGATGAGGTCGTCGGTGACCTCGAAGATCTCGGTCGGGTAGCCCATCGACATGATGATCGAGATCTCGGTGGTGAGCAGGCCGCCGAAGTCGACCTCGACGGGCTTCTTGTGCACCGCCGGAATCACGAGGCGCGCGCCCTGCTTGACGAGGCCGAACACCGTGGTCGGCACGACGGGCGCGCCCGCTGCGTCGAGGTAGAGATCGGTCGCGGGGCGGGCATCCCGGATGCCGACGACGGGCGGCGCCTCGCCGTGCAGCTCGATGAGCCGGGCCTTGACGTCCTCTTCAGCCGAGTTGATGACGGCATCCGCACCGATCGCGAGGGCCTTCTCCAGGCGGGTCGGGATGATGTCGATGACGACGACGTGCTCGACGCCCTTCGCCTTGAGGCTGAGCAGCACGCCGAGGCCGATCGGGCCGGCGCCGAACACGACAGCCTGCTCGCCGGCTTTCGCACCCGATCGGTTCACGGCGTGGCGGGCGACGGCCATGGGCTCGTTGAGCGCGGCGACCTCGAACGGGATCTCGTTCGGGATCACGCGGAAGTGTGTGCCGGCCACGGCGTCGAACAGCACGACGAACGGCGAGAACGCGCCCTGCGCACCGCCCGAGCCGATGATGCCGTCGCTCGCGGCCATCGGGTTGATGACGACGTGGTCGCCCACCTGCGCGCCCTGCACCTCGTCGCCGACGAACACGATCTCGCCCGCGGGCTCGTGGCCGAGCGGCGTCGCACCCTGCCGCGGCGGGATGCCGCCGTACATCGTGTACATGTGGTCGCTGCCGCAGATGCCGCACGCGCGAATGCGCACGAGCACGTCGCGCGGGCCGGCAGTGGGCTCGGGCACCTCCACGATCTCGGTGGTGTTGGGCGCGGTGACCATGACTGACTTCATCGCCGTCATTCCTCTCTCGTCCGGCTCGCGCTGGGTTCGCGTCGCGGATCACTAAATCGAATAAGTGCAGTCTACGCTGGGATCCTGAGAGGTGGAGAAGAGCAGATGCGAGCCAAGCGCGTGACCATGAAGGACGTTTCCGTCGCGGCCGGCGTCTCGCAGGCCACCGTGAGCTTCGTGCTGAACGACAAGCCCACCGAGACCATCTCCCCCGAGACCCGCGACCGCGTGCGCCGAGCGGCCGCCGAGCTCGGGTACGTGCCGAACGGGTCTGCCCGCGCGCTCCGCGAGGGCACGTCGCGCATCGTGATCCTGAACGTCGCGCGCCTCCCCCACGGCGGCACGGGCCTCGCGGCCTTCATCGACGCGCTCGACGCCGAGCTCGAACGCCTCGACCACATGCTCCTCGTGCGCTATCGGGTGGGCGCCGACGACATCGGACGCCTGACCGCGATGGTCTCGCCGCGCGCGGTGCTCGACCTCGACCGCATCTACGACTCCCCCGACGCCGAGCGGGCCGACGGCGGCTGGACCGAGGGCCTCGCCGCGCACACCGCAGTGCAGATCCGTCACCTCGTCGGCACCGGCCACGAGTACATCGGCCTCGCGCTGCCGAGCTCCCGAGTCCCGGCAGGGCTCGCACGACTCGCGGCACTGCGCGTCGGTTACGCACGTCGAGTGCTCGAAGACCTGCGGATGCCGCAGCCGCACACGCTGACCCTGGGGCCGTCCGCCATCGACGACCGCCGCAGCCTGGCCGAGTTCGTCGAACGGCACCCGCAGGTCACCGCCATCGCCGGCCTCGACGACGAGACCGCGCTGCGCGTGCTGGCCGCGGCGAGCGCGCTCCGCCTCGACGTTCCCGGCCGCATTGCCGTGATCGGCTTCGACGACGCCGGCCAGGGCGAGTTCGCGACGCCGAGCCTCACCACCGTGCGCATCGACACCGCGGCATTCGGGCGACGGCTCGCGCGCACGACGCTGGGCCTCCCGGCCGACCCGATGGCCCCGACCCCCGCGGCGGCCGTCGTCGTGCGGCGCGACTCGGCCTGATCAGGGCCGCCGGCCCGCGGCATCCGCTCGATGCGCTTCGCGGATGCCGCGCCACGGCGTTTCGCGCAGCCACGGCCGTTTCGACGGCGCCCCGATGCGGCGAACGCCCGGGACGCGACGACGCCCGCCCGCGACATCCGTTGTCGTGTTCACATCAGGTAATTGATCTGGTACAGTACTTGTCATGACCAAGGACACAGCCTCCGGCGCGACGCCGGACGACGCCTTCGCAGCCGACCTGCTGCGCGGTCACACCGACACGATCGTGCTCGGCGTGCTGCGCCGCAACGACAGCTACGGCTTCGAGATCTACAAGCTCATCCGCGACGCCACGGGCGGCGCGTACGAGATCAAGGAGGCGACGCTCTACGCGAGCTACCGCCGCCTGCTTCGCGACGGGCTCGCCGAGGCGTACTGGGGCGACGAGTCGCAGGGCGGCCGCCGCAAGTACTACCGCATCACCGACGCCGGCCGCGCCGCGTTCACGCAGAACGTCGCCGCCTGGGTCGCGACCCGCACCATCATCGACTCCCTGCTGGGCAGCACGCCCGCAGCCAAGAAGGGCTCCTGACATGACCGACCACCGCTCCTCCGGCGGCGACCTGCACCGACTGCTCGACGAGGCCTTCGTCGACATCGAGGTCACGCCCGAGATCCAAGACCTGAAAGAGGAGATCCGCGGCAACCTGCTCGCACGCATGGGCGAGCTCGAGGCATCCGGACTCTCCCAGCCCGATGCCGCCCGCCGGGCCATCGCCGAACTCGGCGACGTGCGCGAGCTCGTCGACCTCGACACCGACGACCGTCGAGCGGATGCCGCGCGCGGCCCGGTCGCGGCCGGCTCCGCCGCTCGGGGCGCCGCTGCCAGCCGCACCGAGTCGGCGGCCGCCGCCGCGATCCGCAACCACGTTCGACCGAACCCCGCGTTCGTCGTGCGCACCGTCGTGCTCTCGATCATCGGCGGCGCCGCGCTCGTGCTCCTCGTGCTCGGCCTCACGCCCCTGCTCGCGTTCGGCGCGGGCGTGCCCGTCGCCCTCGCCGCGGTGTTCGGGCTCGCGCTCGGCGCGGTCACGGCCGACGCGCTGAGCCAGGAGACCACGACGAACCACCGCATGCCCGCCGGCCGCGCGATCGGGTACGGCGCGGCCACGGGCCTGCTGCTCGCAGGTCTCGCGTTCACGCCCGTCGTGATCGTGCACCTCGACCTCGCCTGGCTCGTGCTCGCCGGCGCGGCCGTCATCGGCTCGATCGGCGCCCTCAGCTACCTCGGCGCCACGCAGACCAACCGGCACAAGCCATGGGTCGTGCAGCAGCACCGCCAGGCGGCGACCATCGGCGACCGCTTCGAAAAGGACCCCGCCGCCGGCGCCCGGTTCGGCATCTACACGGCCGTCATCTGGACCGTCGCGTTCGTCGCGATCCCGATCATCGGCTTCACGGCCGGCTGGGTCTGGGCGCCGCTCGCCTTCGTCGGCGGGTTCGTGGTCATGATGCTCGTGCTCGCCCGCATGCTCTTCGGCGCCAAGGCCGAGAAGACCGACTGAGTCGGCCGAACGCCCGCACGCGGCATCCGCTCGCTTCATCGCCTCTCTCGACGAAGGCCGAGCGGATGTCGCGTTCGCCCGTTTCGGGGCCCCTCTCCACACCCGACGTGACGGGGCGCCGCGCTTGGGTATGCTCGCTCCACCGCATTCCGCGAGCCCGACGAGGAGCCCATGACCACCCTGCGCGCCGATGCGTCTGCACGACTCGAGGCCGTCTCGCGGCGCGACCTCGTCATCGACCTGGCGCGCGTCGCGTGCATCCTGCTGGTGGTGGTCATCCACCTGCTCATGATCGGGGTGGGCTACTCCCCCGACGGCGAGCTCGTCGTCTCCCGACCGCTCGAGGCCCAGCCGTGGTTCGCCGCAGCCACCTGGGTCGGGCAGATCATGCCGCTCTTCTTCGCCGCGGGCGGATTCACGGCGCTCACCGCGTGGCGCAGCCTCCGGCGCAAGGGCGGCGACCGCACCGACTTCGTGCGCGGGCGCGTGCTGCGACTCGCCGCACCCGCCCTGCCGCTCTTCGTGTTCTTCGCCGTGGTGCTCGGCGGCGCGACGATCGCGGGCGTCGACCCCGCACTCCTCGACACCGTCGCGACGGGCACCGGCAGCCCACTCTGGTTCCTCGCCGCGTTCCTGCTCGCGCAGTGCGCGGTGCCGTGGATGGTCGCCCTCCACGACCGGGCGCCTCGCGCCACCCTGGCCCTGCTCGCGATCGCCGCCGTCGCCGTCGACGCGCTCCGCATCGCGACCGGCATCGATGAGATCGGGCTGCTGAACCTCGCGTTCGTCTGGCTCTTCGTGCAGCAGCTCGGGTTCTGGTACGCCGACGGATGGTTCCGCACGCGGCATCCGCTCACCCTCGTCACGCTCGTGGTCGCCGCCTACGCCCTCATCTGGGTGGTCGTCTCGGCGGAGTGGTACTCGCCCGACATGCTGACGAACCTGAACCCGCCGACCGTGCCGCTGATGCTGCTCGGCATCGCGCAGATCAGCCTGCTCACGCTGCTGCACCGGCCGCTCGCCGCGCTCATGCGCACGCGCCCGGCGCAGGCCGTGGTCTACCTCGTCGGCAGCCGCGCGATGACCGTGTACCTCTGGCACCTGCCGGTTATCATCATCGTCGAGGGCGCCTCGCTGCTCATCCCGGGCGCCGCGCCCGAACCCGGCAGCGCCGTGTGGTGGGCGACGCGGCCGATCGCGTTCGTCGTGGTGCTCGGCGTCGTGTTCGCGATCGCACCCCTGCTGCTGCGCTTCGAGCAGGTGCCGACGACGATCCCCGATGGGCGTCGCCGCCCTGGCTCCGCGGCCATCGCGATCGCAGCCGTGCTCGCGTTCGTGCCGCCGTTCCTCGTGCTCGAGTCCTTCCTCGACCTCCGGATCGCCGTCACCGGAGTCGTGCTGCTCTCGCTGTCCCTGTGGCTGCTGCGGGCCCGGCGACTTGCGCCCGCCTAGACTGAACGGGCACTCGCGGGAGTGGTGAAATCGGCAGACACGCAGGATTTAGGTTCCTGTGCCTTCGGGCGTGAGGGTTCAAGTCCCTCCTTCCGCACTGACACTGACACTGACCGACGACGCTCACCAGGGGATGCGGCACTCCACGAGCATCTGGAGATCGCACGCCGGCTCGCGCATGAACCAGGCGACCGCGTACATCGCGATGAACGCCACGACGAGCGCGAAGACCACGTACCACTCCGGCTCCTGCATCGACGGATGCGCCGGCGGGCCGATCATGAATCCGAGCGCGGGCAGCATGCACGTCGTCACGAGCGACATCACCATGAACGCGCCCGCGCTCTCCGGTGCGTTCACGTCGGTGTGCAGCCACCCGGTCATCAGGATCAGCGCGACGAACGGCGGCACGCTGACCCTCCACCCGACCACGGAGAACGGACGGTACCCGAGGGCGGCGAACCCCCAGAACGCCGCTTGCAGGATCGTGACGATGATGCTGAGCTTCGCGAGCAGCACCCACCAACTCGGCCACGTGACGAAGGCGACGACGGTGATCACCGCACCGATGATCGACGTGATGAGCGCCGGGTGTCGCGCGGTCTTCCTCGCCTTCGGGTCGCGGGGTCGGGTGAGGGTGTCGGCGACGGAGGCCGGGAGCCCGTAGTGGTCGTGGCGGTCATCGGGTGTGCTCACCGACGTGTTCCCCTCTGTGCGGATGCGGCGCGCGATCGGCACCGTGCAGATCAGGCCGGTGCAGCTCACCCCTGTGCAGCTCACCCCTGTGCTGATCGGCACGATGCGCGTCTACGGGGTGCTGCCCGGCGCGGTGATGGTCGGCCCGGTGCGCCGCTCGGGCACCTGCCCCGGCCTCGGCCGGTTCGCCGATCCGCATCTCGAAGCCCGCATCGTCGGCCGTCGTCTTGACGGGGCCGACGAGCCGGAACGAGTCCCAGGCGGTCTGGTCGACGTCGCGGACCTGGATTCCGGCGACGTCGATGCGGATGGACACCGTCTTCTGCGCGTGCTCGAGCACCGTGACGTTGATCTCGAACGGCACGCGCTCCGCCTGACGTGCGTGGCCTCGGAGGAGCCACAGCCCGACCAGGAGTCCGTCGCGCTGGTCGTGGTCGAGCTGGGTGGCGTGGGCGCCCTCGTCATTGACGGTGACGAACTTCGACAGGTAGTCGGACTGCTCGACGGCGTACTTCAGCCACGTCTCGTTGCGGCCCTCGATGAGTCGGCGCCGAAGCGCTGAACCGATCTCCTCGGCTCGGGCCGACGTCGCCGCATCGAGGTGCTCTCCCCAGGCGACCTGGTCCAGCACCTGTTCGGCGTCCCGGTCGAGCCGGGCGATGGCCTCCACCTCGCCCTCGTCGACCAGCGGTCCCGTGATCGCCGTCTTCCTGGCCCGGGCGAGGGCGAGCTCGTGGTCGACGATCCGCCGGAAGCCGCGCACGGCGACGGTGGCGAGCACGACTGGAAGGATGGTCGCGCCCGCGGAGCCGAATCCCGTGAACATCTCGAAGCCGGCGGTCGCCGACTCGGTGAGTGCCGCGGCGAACTGGGCCACGGCGATGACGGATGCCGCGACGATCGGTCCTGTCACCGGGCGTTGCGCGGCGACGACCATGAGCAGCGCCCCGCAGGCGGGAGCGACCGTCGGATGGGCGTGGGCGCCGAGCTGGCCCCAGGTCGCCTGGATGTCGAGGGCCGCCGCACTGCAGAGGCCCACCATCACGATGACCAGCACCCAATCGGGGATCCGCCCGTCGACGCGGACCGCGGTCACGGCCACGAGGGCGAACACCGCGGCGAACGCAACCCACGCCGGCCATGGTCCCGCACCGGCCGGGAACCGGTCGTGCAGGGTGACGGCCTCGACGAAGTGCCCGCCGATGAGCACGGTCGCTGCGACCAGTGCACCGATCGCGACGCGGCGGCCGCCTTGGGCCGCCTGGACGACGTCGTGGATCCTGCGCTGCGGCCGCGGCGCTCTCGTGATCGTCATTTCGGGACCTCGAGCATGACGGTCGTCCCGGCGCCGGGCGAGGAGAAGACCCGGACCTTGCCGCCGACGGACTCGAGCCGGCCGACGATGGACTCGGTGAACCCGAGACGGCCGGCTTCGATGGCCCCCGGGTCGAACCCTGCGCCCTGATCGGTGACCATCGCCCTGACCGCGTTGTCGTCGGCGGTGACGGTGACGTCGGCGTCGATGACCCCGGAATGCCGGCGGACGTTCTCGAGGCACTCACCGACGGCACCGAGCAGCGCGTCGATCCGGTCGGACGCGAGCAGGAGCCGGCCCTCGCCGTGCCAATTCACGTTCAGTCCGAGGCCCGCGAACCGGTGCCTGACGGATTCGAACGTCGTGCCGAGCTCGAACTCCTCCTGCGGGGGCGCCGCGAACCGGGTGCCGTCGTGGTCGGCGATGCCGGTGAGGCGCAGGTTCCTCAGCATCCGGGAGTCGATGTTCGCCTGCGTGCGCAAGGTCTCCTGGTCGACCCCGCGTCCGCCGTGGGCGACGAGGCTGAGGGTCGCGAGCACCGTGTCGTGCAGGAGCCTCGCGTCCTGGCGCTTCCGGGTGGCGATGACGGATGCCGCGTGCTCCACGTCGTACGCGGCATCGACGTCGGCGAACCGCTCGACCGTGCGATCCATGGCCACCGAGATCCACAACCCGGCCGTGACGGCTGCGGCCCATCCGACGGTGGCGGTGATCATCAGGTACAGGTCTCCGCCGCCGACGACCGAGGCGTAGCCGACCGCGGCGAGTGCGGCGACCAGTCCGATGGCCATGTCGCGCACGCCCCGGCGTCTGGGGATCAGGAGGATGGACGTCGCCGGTGCGGTCACGGATGCGCAGATCGCGATTCCGAGCTCGTTGGCCGCGTCGATGCCGGGAGCCGAGGCGATGACGACGGCTGCAGCCGAAGCCACGGCTGCGGCGATTCCGGTCAGGCGCAGCCCGGTTCGGATGAACAGGACCACGAGCACGAGTACGACCGCGGAGAGGGTGGCGAGCGAGGCCTTCTCGATGCCGGTCAGCGACTCGGCGAACACGAACGCGGCTGCCATGCCGGTCGTCCCGATGACGCCTGCGATCAGCGTGAGCCGTCCGAGCAGCCGGTCGCGGGCTGCGAGGAGCCGGGCTGCGGAATCGGACGGCTCGCCGGACGGCGTGTCCGCCGTGCGGTCGGATGCGGCGTCCACCGGAGCGAGCGCCACGTTCCTCCTCGGGTCGTCTCGGGATCAGCACCACGAGGCGCCGAATCACCGGCGATTGTAGATCGGCCGCAACCGGATCGAAAATCGGCTGTGGGCTGGGCGAACGTGGTCTGCGCGGTCGATCCGCGGCCCTGACCGCGGAGCGGGGCGCGACGGCGCAACGGCGCGACACGTCATCGCGTCACGACGGCGACCGGCGTGCGCCGAGCACGGCGCGTGCCGACGAGCTCAGCGCGCCGAGTGGATGATCCGCGAGAGCGCCCAGCCGAGCGCCGAGACCAGCGGGGTGGCCACGACGATGAGCGCGATCGGGTTCGCCCGGAACCGCGGGCCGTCGGGACCCTCGACGTAGGCGCCGATCGGCACCGCGTACCCGCCACCGCCGCCGCCGCTGCCCTCGCCGCGCCCGGCCGGGCCCTTGCCGTCTTCGGGAGATTCGCCCGATCCCTCGCCGCCGCCGAAGCCGAAGCCGACGAGCGCGACGGGCACGAACTCGCGGCCGTTCAACGTCGTCTTCTCGCCGTAGGCCACCTTCGCACCCCAGGAGGGCACGGCTTCTGCAAGTCTCTCGGTGATGTTCGTCATGGCTCGACGCTACGCGGCCACGGGGTTCGCCGTCACCCCCCGAATCGCTGCCGCGTCACCCCGCGTCCCCCGAGTCAGCCGACGACGGGCGGCTGCGAGGCGGTCGGGCGCAGGCGAGTCAGCCGCTCACGCCCTTGGCGGGCCGGCCAGGATGCGTGCCCTGGCGTGCGCCTCGACCCGCTCGGCCGGCACGCTCCAGTCGGCCTCGAGCCACCAGGTGGCACCGGCCTCGACCCAAGGGCGCACGACCGCGGCATCCGCCTCGGGGTCGAGACCCGCGGTCGCTCCCTCCTGCACGACGTCGAACGGCTGGTCGGCGAGGCCGAGCCGTTCGCGCTCGACGCGGAGCCACCCGACGGCCTCGGCCGCGACCTCTGGCGTGAAGCCGGGCGACCCCGGAGCGAGCTCGGCGCCGGGCGGCGCGAAGTTCGGCAGCCAGCCGTCGTACCGGGCGACCCGGCGCATCGACTTCGGTGCGGGCCAGACGCCGACGACCCAGATGGGGATTCGCGGCTGCTGCACGGCGGGCGGCGGCAGCAGGCTCTCGGCACGCGTCACCCGATAGTGCTCACCCTCGTGCTCGAACGCCTCGGCGCGCCAGAACTGCTCGAGCAGGCCGAGCGACTCGTCGAGCAGCTCGGCGCGCTCACGACGGCCCGGATCGGATTCGAACAGCCAGAAGCGCGGTTCCACCGCTTCGGGCACACCGAGCCCCGCCGAGAGGATCACGCGCCCCTTCGACAACCGGTCGACCGTCATGGTCTGGCTCGCGAGCTCCCAGGGCCGACGCCGCGGCACGGGCGTGAGCATGGTGCCGAGCCGGATGCTCGACGTCTGCATGGCCGCCGCGGCGAGCGTCGCCCACGGATCGGTGGCCCAGATGCCCTCCCACACGAAGAACCCGTGCCAGCCGTTCGCCTCGGCGAGCGTGGCGAGTTCGACCGCGAGCTCGGGATCGTCGCCCGTGTAGATGAAGCCGTATCGCATGCGTCGACCGTAACCGCGGCCCCCGACATCTCCTCGTGACCTTCGGCATGTAAGGTGAGCCTTACCTGTTTGCCGTACGAAGGACGCGTCCGATGACCATCGCTCCCCCCGCCGAGCCCGTGGCCGCCACCGAGCCCCTCGATGTCGCCGCCCTCGTGCGCGCCGCCACCGCAGAAGACCACCGGAACGCCGAGTCCCGCGGCTTCATCACCCGACTCATGGGCGGCGAGCTCTCGCTCGACGACTACACGCGTTACCTCGCCCAGTTCGCCTGGGTCTACGAGGCGCTCGAGGAGCGCGGCAGCCGCGAGGGCGACGGCGAGGTCTTCGACCCGAAGCTCGCGCGCCTCGCCGCGATCGAGTCCGACCTCGCCGCGCTCGGCGCCGCCGACTGGCGCGAGACCCATCCCGCGCTCCCCGCGACGGCCGAGTACGCCGCGCACCTCCGCGCGATCTCCGACGACGACGTGCGCTACCTGGCGCACCACTACACGCGCTACCTCGGCGACCTCTCGGGCGGCCAGGCGATCTCCGCGCTCGTGGCCCGTCACTACGGCGCGACCCCCGAACAGCTGAGCTTCTACGACTTCGACCTCGGCGCCGAGGGTCCCGTGCGCTACAAGCGCCGGTACCGCGAGGCGATGAACGCGCTCGCACTGCAGCCCGGCCAGGTCGACGTGCTCGTCGACGAGGCCAAGGCCTCCTTCCGCCTCAACGGCGCGATCTTCGAGGCACTCGCGGCCTAGTCCACGCCCCGCCGTCGCACCCGCGCCCGAGACGCGGCGCGTCCGCGACTCCACCGGCGCCGCGGCATCCGTTCACCCGATCGGAGGCCGCGGCGCCGAGGTCGTCTGCCCCCTCGGTTGGAGTCGACTCATCCCCCGGGATGATTTCGGGGTTCTCCCCCAGTCGGGCCGGGCATCGCATCGGTAGACTGCATCGACACCACGCCGCACGAGCCGGAGCACCACCGCGTCTCGCCGCCGACAGGAGCATCCCTCGTGATCCACACCGCCCTCATCCCATGGCTCGACCCCGAGACCATCATCGGCGGCGCCGGCCCGTGGGCCCTGCTCGTGGTGTGCGGCATCATCTTCGCCGAGACCGGGCTGCTGGTCGGCTTCCTGCTCCCCGGCGACACCCTGCTCGTCATCTCGGGCCTGCTCTCGCACCCGCTGGGCGACTCGGAGCACGGCGTGTTCGGCATCTCGGTGTGGTGGGTCTCGCTGCTCATCGGACTCGCCGCGTTCGTCGGCGGCGAGGTCGGCTACTACATCGGCCACAAGGCCGGGCCATCGATCTTCGAGCGCAAGGAATCCGGCCTCTTCAGCGTCAAGAACGTCGAGCGCACGAACGCGTTCTTCGAGCGGTTCGGCGGCCTCGCCGTCATCCTGGCGCGCTTCGTGCCGATCGTGCGCACCTTCACGCCGATCGCCGCGGGCGTCGGCCACATGCACAAGGGCAAGTACACGCTGTACAACCTCATCGGTGCCATCCTCTGGGGCTTCGGGCTCACGATGTTCGGCTACGGCATCGGCTTCATTCCGCCGGTCGCCGACTTCGTGAAGTCCTACATCGACCTGATCCTGCTCGCCGCGGTCGGCGGCACCGCGATCATCACGCTGTGGCACTACCTGCGCGAGCGCTCGAAGGCGAAGAAGGCCGAGCGGGCCGGCGAAGACGTCATCACCGACGAAGACGAGGCCGAGCATCTCGTGCTCGACCCCGAGGTCTTCGAGCGCGGGCCGGAAGACCACAAGCGCTGACCCGGCGCGTCCGGCGCATCCGGTGACGGATGCCGCGGGCTACCGGTGCGTGCCCTGCTCCTGGTCTGCACGGCCGGCGGGTTCGAGCTGGAACGTGGAGTGCTCGACGTCGAAGTGCGCGGTGAGGCATCCGCCCAGCTCGTCGAGGAGTTCGCCCGTGCGGCCGGAGGCGAACACGTCGGCTTCGACCTCGACGTGCGCCGAGAACACGGGCTGCCCCGACGTGATCTGCCACACGTGCACGTCGTGCACGGCGACCACGCCGGGCGTGCGCAGGATGTGCTCTCGGATCTCCGCGACATCCGTGTCGACCGGTGCCGACTCGAGGAGCACGTGCATGACGTCGCGCAGCAGCGAGATCGCGCGGGGCACGATGAGCACCGCGATGCCGATCGAGGCGATCGCGTCGGCCGCGTCCCACCCGGTCGCGAGGATCACGATCGCCGCGATGATCACCATGACCGAACCGATGGTGTCGCCGAGCACCTCGAGGTACGCGCCGCGAAGGTTGATCGAGTCCTTCGCGCCGCCGCGGAGCACGAGCATGGCGGCGATGTTCGCGGCGAGTCCGAGCACCGCGATGACGAGCATCGTGCCGCCCTGCACCTCGTGGGCCTCGCCCTCGGCGCCCGACACGAGCCGCCCGATGGCGCCGATCGTGACCGTCACCGCCACGACGATGAGGATGACGCCGTTGATGAGCGCACCCAGCACCTCGGCGCGGCGGTAGCCGTAGGTCTGCCGGTCGGTCGCGGGGCGGGCCGCGACGAAGGCCGCGACGAGCGCGACGACGAGGCCGATGAGGTCGCTCGTCATGTGCCCGGCGTCGGCGAGCAGCGCGAGCGAGCCGCTGAGGAGGGCGCCCACGACCTGCACGACGACGAAGGCGCCGATGATCGCGATCGCGATCCAGAGTCTGGTGCGATTCGCGGTCGCCGCGTGGTCGTGGGAGTGATCGTGTGCCATGTCGCTTCCAGCGTAGGTCGCGCGCACCGAGGATCAGGCCGATCCCGCCCAATCAGGAATGAGTCGCGTTCTCAGCAGGATGACGACCGCCCGCGACCCGCGCCCGGGCGCCGGGCGCGGACTAGGCCGACGTGGCGACGCGCGCGGCGACGCGCTCGAGCTCGGGCAGCAGGTCGATGAAGGCGAGCGCACGGTGGCTGCGCGCGTTCTTCTCTTCCGGCCGCAGTTCGGCCGCCGTGATCTCGTGTCCGTCGGGCTCGAAGATCGGGTCGTACCCGAACCCGTGGGATCCGCGCGGCTCGTACGCGAGCGTGCCGCGCCAACGGCCCTCGGCGACGAACTCGGATCCGCCGGCGAGCAGTGCGTCGGGCACGACGAGCGCGATCGTGCAGCGGAACTCCGCTCCGCGGTTCGGCCGGGCGAAGTCGGACATCTGGTCGAGCAGCAGTCGACGGTTCGCCTCGTCGCTCGCCGTGTGGCCCGCCCAGCGCGCCGAGAGGATGCCGGGGGCTTCGCCCAGCACGTCGACCACGATGCCGGAGTCGTCGGCGAGCGCGATGCGTCCGGTATGCGCGGCCGCGGCGCGGGCCTTGATGAGCGCGTTCTCGGCGAACGTCACGCCGTCTTCGACGGGCTCGGGGCCGTCGTAGGACACGACGGCGGCGTGCGGCATCCGCTCGCCGATGATGCGCTGGAACTCGGCGACCTTGTGCGCGTTGTGGGTCGCGAGGACGATCTCGAGGCTCATGCGTTCGCCCGAGCCTCGGCCAGCACGGCCTTCTGGATCTCGGTGAGCGACGCGGTGCCGCCGAGCGCCAGGTCGAGCAGCGCGTCGAGCTCGCGACGGTCGAACGGCGCACCCTCGGCCGTACCCTGCACCTCGACGAAGAGGCCGCGACCGGTCGCGACGACGTTCATGTCGGTCTCGGCGCGCGAGTCCTCGGTGTACGCGAGGTCGAGCATGGGCGTGCCGGCGACGATGCCGACCGAGATCGCCGCGACCGAGTCGATGAGCGGCTGCGCCTTCTGGCCGATGAACTTCTTGCCGCGGGCCCACTCGATGGCGTCGGCCATGGCCACGTAGGCGCCCGTGATCGCCGCAGTGCGCGTGCCGCCGTCGGCCTGGAGCACGTCGCAGTCGATCTGGATCGTGTTCTCGCCGAGGCCCTTCATGTCGACGACGGCCCGCAGGCTGCGGCCGATCAGGCGGCTGATCTCGTGCGTGCGCCCGCCGATGCGGCCCTTGACGGCCTCGCGGTCGTTGCGCGTGTTCGTGGCGCGCGGCAGCATCGCGTACTCGGCCGTGACCCAGCCCTTGCCGCTGCCGGACATCCAGCGCGGCACGCCGTTCGTGAAGCTCGCCGTGCAGAGCACCTTGGTGCGCCCGAACGAGATGAGCGCGCTGCCCTCGGCGTGCTCGCTCCAGCCGCGCTCGATGCTCACCTGGCGGAGGTCGTCGGGTGCGCGCCCGTCGGCGCGGACGATCTGGTTCTCGGATGCCTCGGTCATGCGTTCTCCTGTCGAAGTCTGACGTGATCTGGAAGGGTGACGGCGCCGGTCTGCACGAGTTCGACGCTCGGGATCTCGGGCGCGATGAGCCGGTGCGCGAGGTCGAGGAACGCGCTCGTCGAGCCGCCCGTCGCCTCGTAGCGGTAGGTCGGCGGCATGGCCGACCTACGCTCGGTGCCGGTGCTCACGAGCACGCGATACACGTCGTTCGCGGTCTCGACGTCGCTCGAGACGAGCGAGACGCGCTCGCCCATGACGTACGAGATCGCGCCCTTGAGGAACGGGTAGTGCGTGCAGCCGAGCACGAGCGTGTCGACGTCGGCCGCCCGCAGCGGCGCGAGGTACTCCTCGGCGACGGCGAGCAGCTCGTCGCCGCTCGTGACGCCGGCCTCGACGAACTCGACGAAGCGCGGGCACGCGACCGTGTGCAGGTCGAGGTGCGGGGCCGCGGCGAACGCGTCGTCGTACGCGCGCGACGAGATCGTGCCTGCCGTGCCGATGACACCCACGCGCCCGTTGCGAGTCGTCGCGACCGCGCGACGCACGGCCGGCTGGATCACCTCGACCACGGGCACGTCGTAGCGCTCGCGCGCATCGCGCAGCATGGCGGCGGATGCCGTGTTGCAGGCGATGACGAGCATCTTCACGCCCTGCGCGACGAGGTCGTCGAGCACCGCGAGCGCGTAGCCGCGCACGTCGGCGATGCGCTTGGGCCCATAGGGCGAGTGCTCGAGATCACCGATGTAGAGGATCGACTCGTTCGGCAGCTGGTCCTTCACGGCTCGGGCGACCGTGAGCCCGCCAACGCCGGAGTCGAAGATCCCGATCGGTGCATCCGTCACGAGAGACCAGCCTAGGCGAGTCCGTCGTTCGGCGAGTCCGTCGCGCGAACGCCGAGACGCGGCATCCGTCGGTAGGCTGATCCTCGTGACCGGGTCTTCAGCGCTGCTCACCGACCGATACGAGCTCACCATGGTGGATGCCGCGTTGCAGAACGGCACCGCGCACCGGGAGAGCCTCTTCGAGGCGTTCGCGCGCCGCCTGCCCGACGGGCGCCGCTACGGCGTCGTCGTCGGCACCGGGCGCCTGCTCGAGCTCATCTCGGAGTTCCGCTTCGAGGAGCCCGAGCTCGAATGGCTGGGCGCCAACCGGGTCGTTCGGCCCGAGACGCTCGACTGGCTCGCCGACTACCGCTTCCGCGGCGACGTGTGGGGCTATCGCGAGGGCGAGGTGTACTTCCCGGGTTCGCCGCTGCTGACGATCCAGGCGACGTTCGCCGAGGCCGTCATGCTCGAGACCCTCGTGCTCTCGACGCTGAACTTCGACTCGTCGGTCGCGAGCGCCGCGGCACGCATGGTCTCGGTCGCGCTCGGACGCCCGATCGCCGAGATGGGCTCGCGGCGCACGAGCGAGCGATCGGCCGTGGCGGCGGCGCGCGCGGCGTACATCGCCGGGTTCGACGCGACCTCGAACCTCGAGGCCGGTCGCACGTGGGGCATCCCGACCATGGGCACCGCGGCGCACGCCTTCACGCTGCTGCACGACTCCGAGGAGGCGGCATTCCGCGCGCAGGTCGAAGCGTTCGGGCCGAAGACCACGCTGCTCGTGGACACCTACGACATCCGGCAGGGCGTCGAGACCGCCGTGCGCGTCGCCGGCACCGGGCTCGGCGCCGTGCGCATCGACTCGGGCGATCTGCCCACCGTGGTCGCGGGCGTCCGCGACCAGCTCGACGGACTCGGCGCCGTCGACACGAAGATCACGGTCACGAGCGACCTCGACGAGTTCACGATCGCCGGGCTCTCGGGCGCGCCGGTCGACTCCTACGGCGTCGGCACCTCGGTCGTCACGGGCTCGGGCTCCCCCGCCGCCGGCATGGTGTTCAAGCTCGTCGCACGACGCGACGATGCGGGCGAATGGGTGTCGGTCGCGAAGGCGTCCGCCTCGAAGGCCAGCGTCGGCGGCCGCAAGAACGCCGCCCGCAGGCTCGACTCGACGCTCACGGCCCGCGAGGAACTCGTGTTCATCGGCGACGGCCCGAGCGGCGAGGCGGAGTTCGAGGCGGGCACCCGACTGCGCCCGCTCATGGTGCCGCTCATGACCGGCGGGGTCGCGGATGCCGCGCACCTCGGGCCCGAGGGCACCGCGGCCGCTCGGGCGCACCGCGCCGAGGCCATGCAGGAACTGCCGATCGAGGCGTTCCGCCTCGGACGCGGCGAAGCGGCGATCCCGACCACGTACCACTGACGCGAGGGATCGAGCGATCGCGTCCGCGCGGTCGCATTGCTGTTGCCGTTCCATCGGCGGGAACCGCGCCTCGAGACGGGTGAGCGGGCGGCTCAGCGGCGACTCAGCCCTGCTTCATCTTCTCGTAGATCGCCTTGCACGTCGGGCAGACCGGGAACTTCTCGGGGTCGCGCCCGGGGGTCCACTTCTTGCCGCACAGGGCCTTGACGGGCTTGCCGGTCATGGCCGACTCGAGGATCTTGTCCTTCTTGACGTAGTGGGAGAAGCGCTCGTGGTCGCCGGGCTCGATCGCCTCGTCCTGCAGGAGCTTCTCGAGCTCGCGGTCGAGCACCGAGGTGCCTCCGCCGGGGACGTCGGGATCGGCGATACTGGCGTTCACGGGCATGATCATGGGTCGATTCTACGGCCCCGCGAAGTCGGCGCGGCCGGCGCGGGCGAGTGCCGGGCGGGCGCCGGGCGGGCGCCGGGCGACGACTCGACGACAGCCCGCCGACGCCGGCGGCCGTGCGCCGCCCACTCAGGCGCGGAGTGCCGCGCCCAGGATCTCGGGTCCGCGGCGTTCGAACACGCGACCGCCGACGAAGACACCGAGCACGAGCACCAGCACGCCGGCCGCGGTTCCGGCGATGAACGAGATCGCGTGCCACTTCGGGTCCGCGGTCAGCCCGAGGTACGCGAACCACACCGCGGGCGCCGCCACGACGAGTGAGCCGAGCATGGTGATCGACTGCACGAGCGCCGAGATGGCACCCGTCGACTGCGGCTGCTGGAACGGCGAGTCGCCCGGCTTGACGGCCGGATACGGCCAGCGCGCGGATCCGATGGACCCGACGCCGAGTCCGCCGAAGAGCAGCGCCGAGCTCACGCCGATGAGGGAGGGCAGCACGGTGTCGTCGTCGATCGCGATCATGGTGAGCGCCGCACCGACGCCGATCACGAGCATCCCGCCGACGAGCACCGGAATCAGGCGTCCGATTCGGTCGGCCGTGCCGCGTACCCCGGACACGACGTGCAGCCAGACGGCCGTGCTGTCGTAGGCGGTGTCGTTGTGCAGGATCCACCCGAGCAGCAGGCAGAGCAGCGGCACGGGGATGAGCGCGGTCGCCGTGAGCGGGAATCCGGCGAGCGTGAGCGGCACGAGCACGATGATCGGCACGAGCGGCAGCATGACGAGCGAGACCCAGTACCGCGCATCGCGACCCCAGTAGGTGAGGCTGCGTGCGGCGATCGCACCGGCGGCGGTGCCGGGCATCCGATCGAACCATCCGAGACCCCGATACTGCTTCGCGGATGCCTCGCGGCCGGGGGTGACGAGCATGCGGGCGACGAGCGCCTGCCAGCACAGCCAGATCACGGCGAGGGTCGCCGCCGCGATCAGCACCTTCACGACAGCCGCGATCCAGAGACCGGCCGCGGCATCGCCGGGAGCCGCGAACGCGGCGCCGAGCGGGGTCCAGCCGAGCACGCCGGCCACGCCCTCGAGGAAGACCAGGCCCTCGCTCTGCCAGTCGAGCGTCACGAGCACGACGATCACGGGCGAGAGCAGCACGACCACGACGAGGCCGACCACGCCCCCGATCTCCTTGGCACGGCGCGTCGCGAGCACGAGCGAGGCGATCGAGGTCGCCACTCGACCGACGAGCAGGCACGTCGCGAACGCGAGGGCCGCGCCGAGGACGGCGAAGAACGCTTCGCCGACGCCGCGGGACCACGTCACGACGGTGCCGAGCAGGACGATGGCGAGCACGATCGCCGGGATGCCGATCGTGGCCGCGAGCGCCAGCCCGAAGGCGAGTGTTCGATCGGGGATGCCGAACAGCGCGAAGCGGCGCGGATCCATCGTGTCCTCGCTGCCGAACAGCAGCGGGAACACGATGAAGCCGATGACGGTCACGCTCCCGGCGATGATGAGGCCGTCGCGCACGAGCGTGACGTCCTCGACGAGCCGCAGGCCCACGAGTGCGCTGAACAGCAGTGCGGACATGGCGAGGCCGTAGACGATGCCGAGCGAGACGCCCACGACCTGCCACGGGCTCCGCTGGAAGATGTTGCCGAGCAGCCGCAGCTTCAGTCGGAGAAACTGTGCAACCACTCCATGCCCTCCGCTGCCTGGCGCCCGCCGGCGAGTTCGACGAACCGGTCTTCGAGCGTCTCGCCCGCACGAACCTCGTCGAGGGTTCCGGATGCCAGGACGCGGCCTCCGACGATGATCGCCGCCGAGTCGCAGACGCGCTCGATGAGGTCCATGCCGTGGCTCGAGAGCACGACC
Organism: Agromyces aureus; assembly: GCF_001660485.1. Classification (GTDB taxonomy): domain Bacteria; phylum Actinomycetota; class Actinomycetes; order Actinomycetales; family Microbacteriaceae; genus Agromyces; species Agromyces aureus. Next base: position 1,782,786 of record NZ_CP013979.1, on the reverse strand, counting down.
GTGCCGCCGCCCGCGACGTAGCGTTCGAGGATGTCGGTGAGGTTCGCCGCCGAGACGGGGTCGACCGACTCGAACGGCTCATCGAGCACGAGCAGGCGCGGCGCGTGGATCATGGCGCACGCGAGCGCGATCTTCTTCGTCATGCCGGCCGAGTAGTCGGCGACGAGACGATCGATCGCGTCGTCGAGACCGAACGCGGCGATGAGGTCGGCGCTGCGCTCGCGCACCGTGCGGCTGTCGAGGCCCCGGAGGGATCCCGAGTAGGACAGCAGTTGTCCGCCGGTGAGTCGATCGAACAGGCGCAGCCGGTCGGGCAGCACGCCCGTCGCACGCTTGGCCGCGCGCGGATCGGCCCACGCGTCGATGTCGTTGATGCGGACCGTTCCCGCGTCGGGACGCAGGAGCCCGGTGACCATCGACAGCGTGGTGGTCTTGCCCGCGCCGTTCGGGCCGACGATGCCGAAGAACGAGCCCGCGCGGACGTCGAGCGAGATGTGGTCGACGGCGGTGTTGCCGCCGAACTGCTTGACCAGTCCGTCGATCGCGAGCACGCGAGGCGCGTCGGCGGGCGGCGCCGCCCGGGCGACGCGCAGTGTGCGCTTCTTGCGCGGGGACGCCTTGACGGCCGGGGCCGCGATGACCGCCACGGCGGTCGCGGCCTCGACCGCGGCGTGCGAGGGCGCCTCGATCGTGACTGCCTCAACCGTGACTGGCTCGACGATCGGAGCAGGCTCCTCGGCGATGACCGCCTCGGGCGCGAGCTCCTCGACGGCTGCGGCCTCGGGAACGGCCTCCTCGACCGACTCGGGCTCGGGGTCGACCGGCTCGGCCGCCACGGGCTCGACCACCGCAGGCTCGACCACCGCGGGCTCGACCACCGCAGGCTCGACCGTGCCGGGGGCTGCAACATCGCGCTCCGCGACCTCGTCGACTGCGAGCGAGGCGACCGCTGCAGTCGCGACGGGTTCGGCGACCTCGACCGGAGCCTTCTCGGCAGGTGCCTTCTCGGTGGGTGCGACCTCGACCGGAGCAGCCGGGGCCGCTTCGACGTTCGGGGCGGCCTCGACGGGTGCGAGGCTCTCGAGAGGCGCCGTCCTGCGCGGCGCGCGTTCGGCCGCCGTGGTCTCGGTCGTCAGGGCTGCGGCGACGCGCTGGGTCTGCCGCTGCTTCGCCGCCGCCGACGCAGCACGCGTGCGAGCCGACGGCGCCTCGGTCTTGGCCGCGGTGCGCGCGGTACGCGCCGTCTTCGCGGCGTCGGTGCGCGCCGAAGCGGCGCCGGCCGAGGCGGCGCGCGATGCGGCGGTGCGCTTGGAACCGGCGGCTTCGGGCGCACCCTCATCGGTCTCGGACGAAGCTGCGGCAGCCTTCGCCGCGGCTGCCTTGGCGGCCGTCGTCTTGGCCGCGGTGGCCTTCGACGCGGTGGTCTTGGCGGCGGTGGTCGTCGCCGCCGTGGTCTTCGCCGCAGTCGACCGCGGCGTCGTGGTCCTCGCCGCGGTGGTCTTCGCAGCAGCGGTCTTCGCAGGAGCCTCGACCCCTTCGGCCTCGGCGGCCTCAGTCTTGGCGGCCGCGGCACCCGTGCGCCTGGCGGGAGCCCGCTTCGCGGCGCCCGCGGACGCGGGCGTTCGAGAACTGCCGGCCTCGGTGCGCGCGCCGGACGGCCCCCGCTCGGCAGACACCCCCGTGCCCGTGCCTTCGGGAGCTTCGTCGTCGTTCTCGGAGCGCGAAACAGAAGTCACCACGCAAACCTATCAACGCCCGGGCGTCCGGCGCTCGCGTTCGACGCACGTCGTCGTTCCGGGACGCTGAGCATCTCCTGAGTGACGTATCACGATCGCGCTACGAACCGTGAGAACATTCAGGGATCCGTTACCAGCGCCCGCTACGCTGATCACGGCATAAAGGTGTGTCTTCAACAGATCTTGCGGATGAACTGCGTGTGAACTCTCGAACTCGAGGCCGCGGCATCCGAACCTCGAAGGAGAACAGCATGACCACCCAGATCGTGATTCTCGCGGCCGGCATGGGGAGCCGCCTCGGGCGCTCCCTCCCCAAGCCGTTGACCGAACTCAGCGACGGCCGCACCATCATGCGCCAGCAGTTCGACAACATCGAGCACGCGTTCGGCGCGGGTACCGACGTGACCATCGTCGTCGGCTACAAGCTCGAGCACATCATCGAGGCGTTCCCGCAGGCGTCCTTCGTCTACAACGAGGAGTACGACCAGACGAACACCTCGAAGTCGCTCATGCGCGCCCTCGCGGCGTCGCAGGCCGGCGGCGTGCTCTGGATGAACGGCGACGTCGTCTTCGACCCGAGCATCCTCGACCGCGCGCTGCCGTACATCGCGCGCGACCAGTCGTTCGTCACGGTGAACCACGCCAAGGTCTCCGACGAAGAGGTGAAGTACACGATCAGCGCCGAGGGCTACGTCAAGGAGCTCTCGAAGACCGTCAAGGGCGGTCTCGGCGAGGCGGTCGGCATCAACTACATCTCGAGCCGCGACAAGGCGACGTTCCTCGCGCACCTGCGCCGCGTCGGCGACCAGGACTACTTCGAGCGCGGCCTCGAGCTCGCCATCGAGAAGGACGGCCTGCTCATCGAGCCCATGGACATCACCGACCTGTACGCGGTCGAGATCGACTTCGCCGAGGACCTCGAGCGGGCCAACCACTTCGTGTGATCACCGGTCGACCGTCAGGTCGGCCACCCAGAACCACAGCTGAGAAGAGCGGATGCCACACGGCATCCGCTCTTCGCATGTCAGGAGACCGGGCCAGGGCGCCGCCTCGGGCGCCACGACCCGGAGGTCAGGGCGTCTCGCCGACGGACTGCGCGACGCCGGCCCGCGCGAGTCGCGCCGCGATGAGCCGACCGATCCAGGTGAACGCGACGGGGCTCAGCACCCAGAGCGGCAGCGCGATCGCCCACGCCCAGACCGTGTAGTGCTCGGCGCCGAGCCCGATGAACACGCCGATCGCGAGCACGATGCCGGAGAACACCGCCGAGACGTAGAACATCCACGGGCTCCAGCGCCGGTACCGCGTCACGAGGAAGGGCAACTCGATGAGCGCGCCCACGAGCAGCCCCGTTCCGACGAACCGGCCGATCCACCACGGGGCGAACACCGCGCCGACGAGACCGGCGATGACGCCCGCGAGCACCGCGGTGCCCGGGCGCTTGAGCAGGGCGAGCGCGACGATGCTCGGCAGGAAGTGCGCGCCGACGGTGATGCCGTAGAACAGCGGGCCGAAGGCCGCGAACGCCGCGGCGAGGTAGCCGGACGCCCCGGCGACGAGCCCGCCGCCGACGCCGATCGCTGCACAGCTCAGCAGGACCCGGGTGGTTGTACGCCGCACGACGCTCCTCTCAGACGACGCCGCAGACGGCGCCGCACCAAATCTACCGCCGTCGGGCATCTACGATGAGATCGTGATGAGCACCACCTCGGTCGCCTACGGCGACGCCCACCCGCTGCAGCGCACCCGGTGGTCCCGCTATCGGCATTCGCTGTGGCTGCTCACCACGCGCGACCTGAAGGTGCGCTACTCGACGTCGGCGCTCGGCTACATCTGGTCGGTGCTCGACCCGCTCGTCATGGCCGGCATCTACTGGTTCGTGTTCACGCAGGTGTTCGACCGGTCCGTCGGGCAGCAGCCGTACATCGTGTTCCTGCTCTCGGCGCTCCTGCCGTGGATGTGGTTCAACGGCGCGGTCTCGGATTCGACGCGGGCGTTCCTCAAGGACGCGAAGCTCGTGCGCTCCACGATGATCCCCCGCACGATCTGGGTGAACCGCATCGTGCTCTCGAAGGGCATCGAGTTCCTGCTCGCGCTGCCGGTGCTCGCGCTGTTCGCCATCGTCTTCCAGGCACCCGTGAACTGGAACCTCGCGCTGTTCCCGCTCGCCATCGCCCTGCAGGCCGTGCTCACGGCCGGCGTCTGCCTCATCGTCGCCCCGCTGGTGGTGTTCTTCCGCGACCTGGAGCGCGCGGTCAAGCTCGCCCTGCGGTTCCTCTTCTACGCGTCGCCGATCATCTACGGCGTCGCCGACCTGCCGGGCCAGCTGCACGTGTGGGCCGCGTTCAATCCGCTCTCCGGCATCTTCGGCCTGTACCGCTCGGCGTTCTTCGCGCAGGAGCTCGACTGGTTCGACGTCGCCATCGCGGCCCTCATGTCCGGCGCACTGCTCGCCGTCGGCCTGCTCGTGTTCCGGGGCAGCGTTCGCCAGGTGCTGAAGGAGATCTGATGACGGATGCCACGGCGACCCTGCCATCGACCGACGACGTGTACGCGATCAAGGCCGAGGGCCTCGGCGTGCGGTTCCGCCGCAATCGCCGCGGGCGTCGCTCGTTCAAGGACCTGCTCTCCGGTCGGCGACGCCGCACCCGACCCGACGAGTTCTGGGCGCTCCGCGACGTGTCGATCACCGTGCGCCCCGGCGAGGCCATCGGCGTCGTCGGCCGCAACGGCCAGGGCAAGTCGACGCTCCTGAAGCTCGTCGCCGGCGTCATGATCGCCGATGAGGGCACGGTCGAGGTCACGGGCGGCGTCGCGCCGCTCATCGAGATCACGGGCGGCTTCGTCGACGACCTCACGGTGCGCGACAACGTCTACCTGACCGCCGGGCTGCACGGCATGACCCGGCAGCAGATCGATGCGAAGTTCGACGACGTGGTCGACTTCTCGGGCGTCGGCGACTTTCTCGACACGCCGTACAAGCACCTCTCGAGCGGCATGAAGGTGCGCATCGCCTTCGCCGTCATCTCGCAGCTCGAGGAGCCGATCCTCCTCGTCGACGAGGTGCTCGCGGTCGGCGACAAGGCCTTCCGCGAGAAGTGCTATGCGCGCATCGAGGAACTGCTCGCCGGCGGTCGCACGATGTTCTTCGTGTCGCACAACGAGCGCGACCTCCGACGCTTCTGCACGCGCGGGCTCTACCTCGACGGCGGCGCGCTGCAGCTCGACGGCCCCATCGGCGACGTGCTCGACCGCTACAACGCGGAGCACGGCACCACCTGACCGTTCGGTCATGCCGAGGCTCGGCATCCAGCGCAACCCCCGGCGCCCGACCAGCGCGCTCACGTATCATCGCCGCATGCCCGAACGCGTGTACGACATCACCTCGATGGGCGGCGCCACGCCGTCCGAACCGAACGCCGGGCACGACGGCGGGCCGACCGGCACGGCGGGCTCGGCGGGCGCACCCGGCTCGGGCGGCCCGAGCACCGGCGCACAGAACTCGGCCGCTCCCGGCTCCGGCATGGACCGCGGCATCGACCTCGTGCTCTCGATCCATCGGCCCGTGGTCGTGGCGCACATCCGCAGCATCCGTCGCCGGGCGCCGCAGGCGAGCCCCGAGCAGCTCGTGCGCATCCTCGAACGGCGCTACCTCGCGGCGGTGACGACCGGCGGTGCCGCCGTGGGCGCGACCGCCGTGATCCCGGGCATCGGCACTGGCGTCACGCTCGCGCTCTCGGGCCTCGAGACGGCGGGCTTCCTCGAGGCGACCGCCCTGTTCGCGCAGTCCGTCGCCGAGGTGCACGGTATCCCGGTCGACAACCCCGATCGCGCCCGTGCGCTCGTGATGACCCTCATGCTCGGGCGCGAGGGCGTCGACCTCGTGCGCCAGTTCGCCGGCCAGGCCGGCGGCAAGGGCATCGCCCGAGACGTCTACTGGGGCGAACTCATCACCAACGGACTCCCCCGCGCGCTCATGGGCCCCGTCGCCGACCGCCTGCGCGCGACGTTCATCAGGCAGTTCGCGGTCAAGGGCGGCGCCGGCATCATCGGCAAGGCGCTCCCGTTCGGCATCGGCGCCGCGATCGGCGGCACCGGCAACCATCTGCTCGGGCGCAAGGTGCTCCAGCAGTCGCGGCTCGCGTTCGGCCAGGCGCCCGCCTCGCTGCCGTCCGCGCTCGAGCCCACGGAGTCGACCTCCATGCTGCAGGCGACGGCCTCCCGGTTCGCTCGAGTCGCCAACCCGGTCGGCATCGCGGCCACGGCGACGAGCCGCGGCATCCGCACGGTCGCCTCGCGCCTCTCCCGCCGCGATGCGAAGCAGGATGCGGTGACGGATGCCGCGGCATCCGTCGACGAAGGTCACGGCGTCGACCGCGGCACCGACACCGCCACCAGCGCGGACGACCACGGCGCAGGTCCCGCCCTCGGGTGACGGCGCTCGGCGCGGACCGCAGCCGGCTCAGGTGAGCGGGTCGACCTCGTCGTCGTCTTCGGTCTCGTCGTGCTCGTCGACCTCGCCGTCGGCGGCATGGATCGCGGCGAACCGCTCCCACTCGGCCATGAGGTGGTCGACGGCGGCATGGAACCGCTCGGTGGTGACGCCCGGCGTCGTGTCGCCGAAGTAGCGCTCGACCCAGAATCCGAGCCGTTCGAGTGCAGCCTCGTCATGAGAGACCTCGTCGACGCGGGCGACGAGGGCCGCGGCATCCGTCGCGTCGAGCCACTCGCAGGCCTGCAGGTAGCCGCTCGTGTCGATCTGCGCCTCGGGATTCGTCGGGCGCGTGATGAGCAGCGGCTTGCCGGCCGCGAGACGGTCGTAGACCATGGCCGAGATGTCGACGACCGCCACGTCGGCCGCCGCGAGCTGCCACCCGAGATTCGGGCCGTGGTCGTAGACGTGCTGCGCCGTGGGATCGGCCGCGTTCGCCGCCGCGAGCGCCTGGATGATCTGCTGGTTCGCGGCCCCGTACGCGCGGTCGACGACGCCGGAGCGCGGGTGTGGGCGGTAGATGACGCGGTGCCGGCCGGTGGCGAGCAGGCCCTTCACGAGGTCGACGCCGTGGGTCGCGATCGAGCCGTAGGCCGCGGCGCCGCGGTCGCCCTCCCAGGTGGGCGCGTAGAGCACGACCTCGCGCTCGTCGGGCGTGTACGGCAGGTCGGTGTCGTCGAGGTAGTGGTCGGCCTGCGGACGCCCGATGGGGATGGCTCGCTTGTCGAAGTCGTAGTCCCAGAGCACCTTGTCGAGCCGCGCACGTGCGGCATCGCCCGCGATGAAGGCGTAGTCGTAGGCCTTGAACTGGTTCGTGGTCATGTACATCTTGTCGGACTCGCCGTGGTTGATGAACACGTGCCAGCGGCGGCCGTAGCGCATCATCTGGAAGTTCTTGGCGTTCTGGTTGACGTAGAAGATCACGTGCAGGTCCTGCTCGTGCACGACGCGCTCGAGGTCGGCGACCCGACGCACGTAGGCGACGGGCAGCGGCGACTCGTCGAGCAGCGCCAGCGCGGCGCCCGAGGCACGGCTGAGGAGCAGCACCGGATGCCGCTTCGCGAGCTCGGCGAGCGGCGCGTACCACTGCCGCAACTGGTACAGGTTGACCTTGCCGTCGGCGAAGTACACGCCGACGCGGAAGCGATGGGGTTCGAACGGCGCCTGGTCGCTCAGCTTCTCGCCGAGCGCACGCTGGGCGCGCCGCGACCGCCAGATCTCCTTGGCCAGCTTGACGGCGCGACCCGCGTCTCTTCTCAATGCCACTCACCAAGGGTAGCGATGCCGCCCTGAGCGGATGCCGGAGACGGGCGCACAGGCGCCGCGCACCGTCGATCGAGAGCCGATCGTTACCCGCCGGTCGATCGCCGCGGGGCGTGGACCCGCGATCAGACGACGGGCGGACGCCCTGCTCTGGTCATGCGCCAGACGGTGCGCCACGACATCGGGCGGCGCTCGCCCGGGTGCTCGCGCCAGCCGGCGCGCCACCCGCCGAACCATGCCTTCAGCGCGGCCGGCTGTCGGAACCAGCGCAGCACCTGGATGGCGGTCCACGATCCGACGTAGAGCGGCACGAGCACCACCGGCAGGTTGCGTCGAGCGAGCCACACGCGGTTGCGCGCGTTCAGGCGGTAGTAGTACGAGTGCCGGGCTGGGTCGATCACCGGGTGGGCGGCCTCGAGGTCGCCCGCGTACCAGGCGACGCGCCCCGTGTCCCAGACGCGCCAGGCGAGCTCGATGCCCTCGTGCGCGTAGAAGAACGGGTCGGCCCAGCCGCCGGCCTCGTCGAACACGCGACGGGGCATGAGCACGGCGCCCTCCCAGCACGAGAACACGGCTGACGAGTGGGCGGGGTCGCCCTTGCGGATGCGCGGGATCCAGCGACGCGGCGACGTCAGCCCGGTGGGATCGACGACCCTGGGCTGGATGAGGCCGAGCTCGGGCCGATCGGCCAGCATGCGGCATCCGTCGTGCAGGAAGGTCTCGCTCGGCAGGAACGCGTCGTCGTCGAGGAAGAACAGCGTCTCGCCCTCGACCTCGGGCACGCCCGCGTTGCGCCCCGCGGGAATGCCGAGGTTCTCGGGCAGGTGCCGGGTCTTGACGCCGGCCGGGAGCGGCGGCTCGGCCGTGGCCGGATCCCATCCGTTGCCCACGCACACCACGTCGACCTCGACCTGGCGCTGGTCGAGCACGCTTCGGATGCCGCGGGCGAGGTCATCGGGTCGCTTGCCCATCGTGAGCACGACCACGCCGACGCGTGGGAGCGTCGGCCCGGCGTCGGAACCGCCGCTGAGCGGAGCCGCAGCCGAACCGGACTCAGGACCGGACACGATTGGACGCCATGATGGCGACGAAGTGGCCGATGACGGCGAGGATCGCGAGCGGCACCAGTGCGATGAGCACCACGCGGTCGATGAACGGCTGACCGAAGACGAGCCCCACGAGCGCGGCCGCGAAGACGATGAGCGTCAGCTCGACCGAGTGGTAGAGCCGGTGGAACGGCAGGAACTTCGCGGCCTTGCGGAGCTTCGCGACGAGCCCGCCGCGGGGTGCCGTCTCGCCGTGCGTGTCGGCGAGCTTCGTGAGTCCGGCGTTGGCCCTGGCCACGTGCACCATGTCGTTGAGCGCCTTGTTCAGCACGATCACGAGCGCCAGCAGCGCGCCAAGCGTCGTGAACAGGAAGTCCGCCGGGAACTCGAGCGGGTACGCGGCCGCGCGGATGCCGAGGGCGAGCGGGATCAACGCCTCGGTCGAGTAATGGCCGACCTTGTCGAGGAACACGCCGGCGGGCGACGACGTGCGCCGCCACCTGGCGACCTCGCCGTCGCAGCAGTCGACGAGCATCTGCAGTTGGCCGAGGACGACGGCCAGCAGCGCGCCCCAGATGCCCGGGATGAGCAGTGCGGCCGCGGTCGACCAGCCGACGAGGATCATGAGCCCGGTCACGCCGTTCGCCGAGATCCGGGTCTTCAGCAGCCACCACGTGAGGTACGGCGAGAGGTTGCGCAGGTAGAGCGACGCCGTCCAGTGCTCGGCGTTGCGACGGCCGCGCACCTCCGGCGGCTGCGTCACGGCGCGGAGCTCGGCGATGCTCGAGGGTCTCGCGTAGGGGTCGGCCTGCGACATCCGTGTCACCTTCCCGTGTGCTGTGCGATGTTGCTCGTCAACGCGAGGTAGCCCGGAACGAACCCGGCCCCCCACGAGACGTGGATGCATGGCAAGACTACGAGGAACCACAGCGCGGTGCGCAGCCCGTGGCCCCTGGCGTAGACGAGGGTCGCGAGGATCACGAACAGCAGGTAGACGACGGGCACGATGAAGCCCAGCAGCAGCCATGGCGTCGCACCGATGGCGACCTGCACGAGACCGATGAGGCCGAGCACGAACCCGACGAGCACGCCCACGACCATGACCGGCGGGACGAAGTAGCGGATGCCGCTCGTACCCGGGAAGCTGCGCGCGAGTTCGCCGCGCCAGAGGCCCGTCGAGAACATCTGCCGGGCGAGGCGCTCGAGCGTGGCGCGCGGACGGTACGTCACCGCGAGCTCGGGCGTGAACCAGACGACGCCGCCGTCGGCTCGGAGTCGCCGGTTGAGCTCCCAGTCCTGGCCGCGCTTGATGCGCTCGTCGAAGAGCCCGACGCGCAGCAGTGCCTCGCGGCGGAAGACCCCGAGGTAGACGGTGTCGACCGGGCCGGCCTGACCGCCGACGTGGAACGACGAGCCGCCGAGCCCGACCTTGGTCGTGTAGGCGAGGGCGACGGCCTGCTGGAAGGGCGTCTCGCCCTGCGCGTCCATGATGCCGCCGACGTTGTCGGCGCCCGTGCGTTCGAGCACGTCGACCGCGATGCGCGTGTAGTCGGTCGGCAGCATCGAGTGCGAGTCGACGCGCACGACGACGGGGTGCACGGCCGCGCGGATGCCGAGGTTCAGGCCCGCGGGCGTCGACCCCACCTCGTTGTCGAGCACGCGCACCCTGGGGTCGCGCTCGGCGAGATCGGCGACGAGCTCGGACGTGCCGTCGATCGACGGACCGAGCGCGATGAGCACCTCGACGGGGCCCTCGTAGTCCTGCGCGAGGATCGATTCGACGGCCTGCCTGACGTGCGAGGCGTCGTTGAGCACGGGCATGACGTAGGAGACGCCGACGAGCGGCGACGGGGTCGCCTCGTGGTGCTGCTCGGGCATGTTCCTCACTCGTGATCGGGTCGATCGAGCCTAGCAGCCGAGATGCTGCGAACCCGCGGTGCGCGGGCAGGGTGGCGCCGCTGACGCGGCGAGGCGGGGCCGGACCTTTCGGCCCGACCCCGCCTCGATTCGCCGGCTGCGACGGCGCTCAGCCCTCGAAGGTGCCGAGGGTGACGTCAGCGGTCTTCGACTCGCCGCCGCGCGTGAAGGTGATGGTGGTCTTCGCACCGCCGGGCAGTGCGCGCACCTGAGCGGTCAGGTCGGTCTGGTCGGTGATCGGCACCCCGTTGAACTCGGTGACGACATCGCCGGCCTTGAGGCCCGCGTTCGCGGCCGCGCCGCCCGAAGCCGGGTCCTCGGCGATGAGCGCACCGACGGTGTTGCTCGTGCCGTCGCTCTCGGCGGAGGTGACGACCGCGCCGAGCAGGCCGTGGGTGGCCGATCCGGTGTCGATGATCTCCTGCGCGACGCGCGCGGCCAGGTTCGCGGGCACCGCGAACCCGACGCCGATGTTGCCGGACTCGGACGACGAACCCGTCGAGAGGATCGCGACGTTGACGCCGATGAGCTTGCCGTCGGAGTCGAGGAGCGCGCCACCCGAGTTGCCCGGGTTGATCGCGGCATCCGTCTGGATCACGGGCAGCGAGACCTGGCTGGTCGCGGCGCCCTGCTGCTGCTGACCGTCCGAACCGTTGCCGCCGTCGGGCAGGTCGAAGAAGAAGTCGAACGGGCTGTCGGAGCCTCCCTGGCCGCCGTCGCCGCCGTCGCCGCTGTCGCCTTGCGTCGAGTCGTCAGGCGTCGACGGTGCGGCCGAGGAGGCCACGTCGATCGAGCGGTTCAGCGCGCTCACGATGCCGTTGGTGACGGTGCCGGACAGGCCGAGCGGCGCACCGATCGCGATCGCCGTGTCACCGACGTTGAGCTTGTCGGAGTCGGCGAACTCGAGCGGCGTGAGGCCCGAGGCATCCGTCAGCTTGATGACCGCGAGGTCGGACAGCGGGTCGGTGCCGACGACGGTCGCGGCGTAGAGGTGCCCGTCGCTCGTCTTCACCTGGATGGTCGGGTCGGCGATCTCGCCGTCGAGCGTGACCACGTGGGTGTTCGTGAGCACGTAGCCGTCGTCGGAGAGGATGATGCCGGACCCGGTGCCCCCGGCACTGCTGCCCGAGACCGAGATCGTGACGACGCTGGGGCTCGCCTTGGCCGCGACGGCCGTGATCTGGTTGACCGAGTCGGTGTCGTTCACGACGATGTTCTGCGTGCTCGCGGCGTCGCTCGAGGTCGTGCTCTGGTCGTTCGAGCTCACGAGCGCGGTGATGCCGGCGCCCGAGGCCCCGCCGATGAGCGCGGCCGCGACGGCGACCGCCGCGATGAGGCCGAAGCCCGCGCGCTTCTTGGGCTGGCCGTCGGAGGTCGGCGTGCCGGGGCCGCCGGGCTGGTACGGCGGAACGCCCGCGTACGGCTGGGTCGGCTGCTCGCCCGGGCGCGGTCCGCCGAAGGCGGGCGGCACGTGACCGGCCGGCGGCACCTGGCCGGCGGGAGCCAGCGGCTGCGTCTCGCCGGTCTGGGCTGCTGCGGCCGGCGCGGCCTGCGGCGCGGTCGGGGTCGACTCGACGGCGGGCGCGGGCGACGCGGCCGGGATCGCGGCGCGAGCGGGAGCTGCGACGGGCGCGGCATAGGGCTGCGGGGCCTGGCCCGGCGTGTAGACGGTGCCCGTGGCCTGCACGGGGGCCGGCGCTGCGGGGGCGACCGGGGCCGCGGGCTCCACGGGCGCGGTCGTGGCGGCAACCGGCGTCGCGGCAACGGCCGGAACGACGGGGACGGGGGCCTCGGCGGCGGGCGCGGCATCCGTCGTGGATGCGACCTCGGCGATGGCATCGGTGTGCACGGGAGCCTCGGCGGGCGCTGCGGCCTCGGCGGGCGCTTCGGTGGGCGCTGCAGCCTCGGCGGCCGCCGCCTCAGTGTGCTGTGCGGGGACTTCGGACGTCACGGACTGCTCGGCGGCGGTCGCGTCGACCTGCTCGTCATCGTGCGTGTTGCGTCCGTCGGTGCTGTCGGTCATGGTGTGCTCCTTCCAAAGCGAAGCCAGCTTCTCGCCGCAACCTGTGCAGCAGATCGGCGAAGTCTATGATCCTGCTATCCCCCGGCGGTGAAGGCCCCGAGTGCCGGATGCCGCGGCGGGAACGCCGTGGGTCAGCGTACCCGGGGCACCCTGACGTACGGTGAGAGCGTGAGCGACTTCCCTCCGAATTCACGGGTGACTCCTCCGGCCTCCGCGCGCACCGGAGCCGGGCTACGGCCCTGGCAGCGCACGGCCGCCGGCGCCGGCCTCCTCGCGCCCGACGGCGGCATCGCCGCGACGATCTTCGCCGAGATGAGCGCGCTCGCGATGCGCACGGGTGCGATCAACCTCGGGCAGGGCTTCCCCGACGAGGACGGCCCGGCGGTCGTGCTCGAGGCCGCACGCCAGGCGATCGCCGACGGCGTCAACCAGTACCCGCCCGGCACCGGGATGCCCGTGCTGCGCGAGGCGATCGCCCGCCACCAGCAGCACTGGTACGGCTTGACGGTCGACGCGGCATCCGAGGTGCTCGTGACCGCCGGCGCGACCGAGGCGCTGGCCGCGACGATCCTCGCCCTGGTCGACGAGGGCGACGAGGTCGTCACGTTCGAGCCGTACTACGACGCGTACGCGGCGCTCATCGCCAGGGCGGGCGGCGTGCACCGCACGGTGCCGCTGCGGTTCCCCGACTGGCGACCCGACCTCGACGAGCTCGCGTCGATCGTGGGCCCGCGCACCCGGCTCATCATCGTGAACACGCCGCACAACCCCACCGGCGCGGTGTTCGACCGCGAGGTGCTCGCCGAGATCGTCGCACTCGCCGAGCGCCACGACGCCGTCATCGTCACCGACGAGGTCTACGAGCACCTCGTGTTCGACGGACCGTTCGGCGGAGCGCACGTGCCGATCGCCACGCTGCCCGGCGCCCGCGAGCGCACCGTGACGATCTCGTCGGGCGGCAAGACGTTCAGCACCACCGGGTGGAAGGTCGGCTGGCTCGTCGCCCCCGCGCACCTCGTGACGGCGATCCTCGCGGTCAAGCAGTACCTGACCTACGTCAACGGCGCGCCGTTCCAGCCCGCGATCGCCACGGGTCTCGACCTGCCCGATCAGATGTTCACGGATGCCGCGGCGGCCCTCGCGGCCAAGCGCGACGTGCTCGCGACCGGGCTCGTCGCCGCCGGGTTCGACATGTCGCTGCCCGCCGCCGGGTACTTCATCGTGGCGGATGCCGCGCCCCTCGGGTTCGACGATGGCGCCGAGTTCTGCCGGCGGCTGCCCGAGCTCGCCGGGGTCGTCGGCGTGCCGATCTCGGCGTTCGTGCACCCCGAGCGCCGCGCCGACACCCGGAGCCTCGTGCGGTTCGCGTTCTGCAAGCGCCTCGAGGTGCTGCATGAGGCCTCGGCCCGGCTCGCGTCGCTCGGTGCACGATGACCGGGCCCGAGACGCCCGCCATCGACATCCGACACGCCTCGCGCCGGGACCTGGACCTCACCGAGGCGATCGAGAACGAGGCCGACGAGCTGCTGATCTCGCTGCTGCAGCCCGAGAGCTGGCGCCCGGCGCCGACCGGACGCGAACGCGGCGCCCAGCGCGGATACACGCTGATCGCCGTCGAGACCGCCACCGATCGACGCATCGGATTCGTGCAGGTGCTCGAGGTCGGCGACCTCGCGCACCTCGAGCAGCTCTCGGTGCTGCCCGATGCGACCAGGCGCGGACTCGGACGCCGACTGGTCGAGGCGGCCGTCGCCGAGGCGACGAGCCGCGGGTACGACGAGATCACCCTCCGCACGTTCGCGGAGGTGCCGTGGAACGCCCCGTTCTACGCCACCTGCGGGTTCGTCGAGAGCGAGCCCGGCACCGACTTCCATCGAGGCCTGCTGGAGGTCGAGCGCGAGCACGGCCACGCGGACCTCGGTCGCCGCATCCAGATGACGAGGCGGCTCGGCGAGACGGACGGCAGGACCGGCGGCGCGGGCGACCCGCCGACGCAGCGGCACGATGACGCGATGGCGGAGCCGCGCCGGCTCGCCTCAGCGATCTCAGCGCGGGACGATGCCGAACCGGCGCAGCGCGAGCGCGGGATTGACGCGGCGCACCGCGGCGATGCGCTCGGCCGAGACCCACGCGACCGCGACGTCGATCGTCTCGCCGACGGTCGCGAGCTCGACGCCCATCGGGTCGACGATCATGCTGTTGCCCGCCCCGACCGGCGGCGCGTGGTCGGCGGCGGCGACGTAGACCGTGTTCTCGAGCGCGCGCGCCGTGGTGAGCACGCGCCAGTGCGCCTCCTTCAGCGGGCCGCGCACCCACTCGGCGGGCATGCAGACCACCTCCGCGCCGGCGTCGACGATGCGACGCGTGACCTCGGGGAAGCGCGCGTCGTAGCAGGTCTGCAGGCCGAAGCGCAGGCCGCCGGCCTCGAACAGCTCGGGCTCCTCGATGACGCCCGGCACGACCCAGTCGGACTCGCGCTGCCCGAACGCGTCGTAGAGGTGCAGCTTGCGGTACGTCGCGACGACCCCGGCCCCGGGCGCGAGCGCGACGACCGTGTTCGCGACGCGCTCCCCGCCCTCGACGCGCTCGATCATGCCCGCGACGACGTGCACGTCGAGCCGATCGACGAGTGCGGCGAGCGCAGCCGTGAACACCCCGTCGACGTGTTCGGAGCGCTGGTACCACGAGGCATCCGGCTGGGGCGTGAAGTAGCTGGAGTACTCGGGGAACACGACGAGCCCCGCCCCGCGGGCCACCGCGAGCTCGGCGAGCCGCGTGATCTCGGCGAGGTTCGCCGCCGCGTCGGCGCCGGGCGCGAACTGGGCGATGGCGATGCCGAACCCGCCCGTGCCGGGCGCAGACCCTGCCGGCGTGCCGGCGGCATCCGTCTCCGTGCTCATGCTGCGATCACCGTGCTCATGCTGCGATGCTACGCACGTGCGGCGTCGAGCGCCTCGAGCGCCCACGCGTAGTGCCCGCCGAGGCACTCGTGCACGGGCTCGGCGAGCGGACCGCCGAGCCACTCGTGCCCGGTCGGGTCGAAGAGGTCGTCATCGCTCAGCGACTCGACGCGCGCGAGCACCGTGACGTGGCTCTCTCGCAGCCGTTCGCGCGCGGTCGCCAGCGTGCCGCCGTCGCGGTAGCGGTCGCGGAGCGCCAGGTTGAGCTCGTCGAGCTGCGCCCACGTGTACCCCTCGGCCGGGTAGGCGATCGGCTCCCCCGCCCGCTCGGCGTCGAGCCAGCCGAGCAGCAGCGCATGCCAGGCGGTGAGGTGGTCGATGAGGTCCCGGATGTCGCGGTCGCGCCCCTCACGCGGGAAGGGCGCCTCGCGCTCGGCCTTCGGGATGCGCTCGATGGCCTCGTCGAAGCGATGGAACCCGCGCACGGCGGCGGCCTCGAGTTGGACTCGGTTCGTCGGTACCGACATGGCCCAATGCTAGGCGGTCGCGCCGCGCGCGGCGGAGATGAGGTCGACGACGCGCTCGGGCTCGTCGATGCCCGTCGAGTAGACGTACGTCGCCGTGAACCCGAGGTCGGCGAGCTCGCGCACGGTGCCGGCGACGCCGTCGACGGTCGATTCGGGGTGCACGCGGATCATCGCGGTCTTCTCGATGTCGTCGTAGTCGCGCCCGACCGCGTCGCAATGCGCCCGCAGCACGTCGAGCTTGCGGCCCGACTCGGGTGTGAAGCCGATGTTGCACGCGTCGGCGTACTGCGCGACGAGCTTCAGCGTCTTGCGCTCGCCGCTGCCGCCGATCATGAGGTACGGATGCGGGCGGGTGATCGACTGCGGCGAGTTCAGCGTGCGGCCGAGCCGGTAGACCCCGCCCACGAACGGGTCGTCGGAGTCCGACCACATCGCGAGCGCGATCTGCAGCGTCTCCTCGAGTCGACGGAACCGCTCGGCGACCGGCGGGAACTCGAAGCCGAGCCCGTCGGATTCCTGCTCGTTCCAGGCGGCGCCGACGCCGAGTCCGACGCGGCCGCCCGAGAGCACGTCGAGGGTGGTCACCTGCTTCACGAGCAGCGCGGGCTCGCGGTAGATCACGCCCGTGACGAGCGTGTGCAGCAGCGCCTTCTCGGTGTTGGCCACGATGAAGCCCAGGGTCGCGTAGGCCTCGAGCATCTCGTGCTCGACCGGCCCGATGCCCGGGAGCTGCCAGAAGTGGTCCATGACCGTGATGCGCTCGATGCCCGACGCCTCGGCGTTGCGCACGTGTCGCGCGAGCGCCGGCCCGAGGTCTCGTGCGCCGGTGGTCCAGGTGTAGTCCGCGATGTGCAGTCCGAATTCCATGCCGATGCGCTCCGTCCTGTGACGTTCGGATGCCGCATCCGAACCCAGAGCGTCAGGCTACGCCCGCATCGGCGATCCGCTGCGCGAGCGTCCAGACGCGGGCTGCCGCCGCGGGGTCGTCGAGCCGCCGAGGGAGCGTCGTCGACACGGGCCGTCCCGACAGTTGGAAGAGACCCGACGGGGCGATGAGACGGCCTGGCGCGGCATCCGTCGTCAGCGCGGCCAAGGCCGGCTGGGCCGCCTGCGCGGGGGTGTTGCCCAGCCTTCGACTCAGGCGCCGCTGGTACGCGGGCGCCTTCGCGCGGAGGTCGGCGGCGATCGCCGTGTCGGGCGCGATGCCGGGATGGCAGAGACCGACCCGCAGCCCGTCGTCCGCATGGCGACGGCCGAGCTCGAGCGCGAAGAGCCCGAGCGCCAACTTCGACGAACCGTACGCCCGGAGCGGCGTGTAGCGCCCCGTCACGAACTCGTCGTCGAGATCGAGCCGAGCGGATGCCGCGGCCAGACTCCCCTGCACCGCGACCCGGGGCTCGGGCGAGGCCAGCAGCAGCGGGAGGATGCCGAGCACGAGCACCGCGTGCCCGAGGAAGTTCGTCTGGAAGTGCACCTCGTAGCCGTCGACGCTCATGTGCCGCTCGCGGTCGCCGAGCAGCACGACGCCCGCATTCAGCACGACGAGATCGATCGGGCGACCCTCGGCGAGCAGGGCCGCGACGAGCGCCTGCACGGAATCGAGCCGCGCGAGGTCGAGATCGACCAGTCGCAGGCGCGCATCGGGGTCGAGCTCGCGGATGCGCGACGCGGCGCGCTCGCCCTTCTCGACGTCGCGCACGGGCATGAGCACCTCGGCGCCCGCTCCGGCGAGCGCCCGCGCGATCTCGAGGCCGATGCCATCGCTCGCACCCGTCACGAGGGCCCGAGCCCCGCTCAGGTCGGGAAGCTGCACGGCACTCGCTCGGTCGACGCGAACCCCGGTCACGAGCCACCGCCGTCCGTGCCCGCCCCAGCCCGCGAGGTGCTCGATCGCCGCATGGCCGCAGCGTATCGGGGCCGCTCGGCGCGGTGCCTCCGGGCTGTCCCCGAGGCGGAGGCGCCGCCGTTGTGGGAAATGGAAATGGAGAGCACCCCTGTGCTCTCCACTCTCAGTTTAACGCCGGCAGGGGGCCTTGCCGCAAGGGCCCCCTCGTGGTGCAGAATGATCGACCGCCCACGAATCACCCGAGGAGAGACCCTGACCAGCACCGCATTCGACCTGCCCACTCGACTCGCCGCGAAGGCGGCGCCCGAGCTCATCGGAGACGACGAGGAGCACTTCGCCGCGATCGACGCGAGCATCGCACGCACGGTCGCCGAGACATCCGCCCGCCTCGACGACGTGCGTCGACAGCCCGGCGGCCACGGCCAGCAGGCGCTCGACCGCGACCTCGAGGTGCATCGGCTGACCGGGCTCCTTCGCACCATGGGGCGATTCGGCCTCGACCTGTGCCTCGGGCGCACGGTCGGCGACGGTATCGGCGACGACGACCTCGGCCAGGCTGCCGACTCCCCGACCTACATCGGCCGCGCGGGCCTGACCGACGATGCAGGGCGGCGCCTGCTCGTCGACTGGCGCTCCCCCGTGGCCGAGCCGTTCTTCGGTGCGACGCACGGCGACCCGATGGGCCTCGCGAGCCGTCGGCGCTACCGATGGGCGAACGGCCGCGTCACCGACTACTGGGACGAGGTGTTCACCACCGACGGGCTCGAGGGGCGCGTCGCACTCGACGACCAGTCGGCGTTCATCGCGAGCCTCGGCGGCAGCAGGTCGCCGCGCATGCGCGACGTGCTGAGCACGATCCAGGCCGATCAGGATGCGATCATCCGGGCGGGATCGCGCGGCGCGCTCGTCGTCGACGGCGGGCCGGGCACGGGCAAGACGGTCGTCGCACTGCACCGCACGGCCTACCTGCTCTACTCCGATCCGCGCCTCGGGCATCGGCGCGGCGGGGTGCTCTTCGTCGGTCCGCACCAGCCGTACCTCGACTACGTGGCCGACGTGCTGCCGAGCCTCGGCGAGGAGGGCGTCGCGACGTGCACCCTGCGCGATCTCGTGCCCGAGGGCGCGTCGGCGGGCGTCGAGCCCGACGTCGAGGTCGCACGCCTCAAGTCGTCGGCGCAGATCGTGCGGGCGATCGAGGCCGCCGTGCGTCACTACGAGGCACCCCCGACGCGCGGCCTCATGGTCGAGACGCCGTGGGCGGAGGTCTGGCTCGATCCGGCCGACTGGGCCGAGGCATTCGACGCCCCCGAGGCCGGCACGCCGCACAACGACGGTCGTGGGCAGGTGTGGGAGGCGCTCATCGGGATCCTCGCCGACAGCCACGACGAGATCGACGACGCCGTGACCGACGCCATGGTGCGCCGGGCGCTGCAGCAGAACGCCGAGCTGCGCACCATCTTCAACCGTGCATGGCCGCTGCTCGACGCCGCGGGCGTGGTCGGCGACCTGTGGACGGTTCCGGCGTACCTCCGCGCGTGCGCGCCGTGGCTCGAGCCCGCCGAGATCGAAGTGCTGCAGCGCGCCGACCCCACCGCATGGACGATCTCGGACCTGCCGTTGCTCGACGCGGCACGGCAGCGCATCGGCGACCCCGAGGCATCCGCCCGTCGCCGTCGTCGCGAGGCCGAGGCCGTGAGCGAGCGCGAGCAGATGGGCACGGTGATCGATCACCTCGTCGACGCGATGGAGCTCGACGACGGCGAGGGGCTCATGACCATGCTGCGCGGCGACGACGTGCGCCGCACGCTGCTCGAGCACACCACGGCGCCACCGGCCGATCCCGATGCGCTCGCGGGCCCGTTCGCGCACATCGTCGTCGACGAGGCTCAGGAGCTGACGGATGCCGAGTGGCAGATGCTGCTGCTGCGATGCCCGTCGCGCAGCTTCACGATCGTCGGCGACCGCGCGCAGGCCAGGCACGGGTTCACCGAATCGTGGACCGAGCGCCTCGCGCGCGTCGGGGTCGAGCGGGTGACGATCGCCTCGCTCAGCGTGAATTACCGAACTCCCGAGGAGGTCATGGCGGCGGCCGAGCCCGTCATCAGGGCCGTGCTGCCCGACGCGAACGTGCCGACCTCGGTTCGCCGCAGCGGGGTCCCGGTCGCGCACGGCCGAATCTCCGAACTCGACGCCGTGCTCGAGCGGTGGCTCGACGAGCACGACGACGGCCTGGCGTGCGTGATCTCGGTCGCGGGCGGAACCGAGGGCCAAGGCCGTCCAGGGCGAGCGGATGCCGCGGGCGGGCGGGCGTCGACCTCGCCCCGGGTGCGCCGGCTGACGCCCGAACTGGCGAAGGGACTCGAGTTCGACCTCGTCGTGCTCGTCGACCCCGATCGGTTCGGCGTGGGCATCGAGGGTGCGGTCGACCGCTACGTCGCCATGACGAGGGCCACGCAGCAGCTCGTGGTGCTGACGAGCGACCGACCCGCGGGCGATCGGCCCGCGAGCAGCTGACGGAACGCGTCCGAAACCCGCCACCACGGCGCCGGGCGTGTCGCCTGCGAACCCGCTACATTCGAACATGCGTTCGAATCAAGGGAGGGGCGACATGACGATCATGCTCGAAGCCGTATCGATCTGGGAGCAGGGCGGCGTACCGGTGAGGCTCGTGTTCCGGGGCGAGCGCTGGCGTCCGGTCGACACGCCGATCCCACTCGCACGCGAGCCCGAGACGCTGCCGGCTGCGGTCACCCACCCGCCCGCGCAGCAGCTCGGCTGGCGCATCCGGGCGTGCTCCGAGTCCGATGAGCTGGTCACCATCGACATCGTGCAGGTCGACGGCGGGTGGGTCGTCGACCACCTCTGGGCGTGATCGATATGACGCTCGGGGGCCGATTGCAAGGGGGCCGGTCCGCTCGCCCGCTGCCGGTAGCGTCGTCGTATGCCACTCTTCGGACCCCGTGAGCCCCGCATCATCCGCCTGCAGAACCCGTCGGTCGCACTGAAGGCCGACCGCGCGCCGTGGAGTCTGTGGGCCGACGGATTCGGGCGGCTCGCGATCCGGTCGATCCAGGCGATCGTCGTGGTCGCGATCGCCGCGGGCATCATCTTCGTGATCCAGTCGTTGACGCTCGTCACGATCCCGCTCGTGCTGGCGCTCATCTTCGCGAGCGCGTTCGCGCCCGCCATGCGGTGGATGCGCAGTCGCGGGGTGCCGTCGGTGCTCGCGACGCTCATCACGCTGCTCACGACCGTCGCCCTGCTCGGCGGGCTCGGCTGGCTCATCGTGTGGGCCGTGCGCGACCAGTGGGACGAACTGTACGCGCAGGCCCAAGACGGCTTCGCGCACTTCGCGGCCTGGGCGCAGGACCTGCCGTTCTTCCCGACGGCCGACCAGCTCGACGACTGGATCGACCAGCTCACGGCGTTCTTCACGAGCGCGCAGTTCGGCTCGGGGGCGATCGCCGGGGTGGGCGCCGTGGCGAGCTTCATCACGGGCTTCGTGCTGCTCGTGACGATCCTGTTCTTCTTCCTCAAGGACGGCCCGCAGATGTGGGAGTTCCTGCTGCGCCCCTTCCGCGGCGAGAACTACGCGCGTGCTCGCCGGGTCGGCGACAAGACGGTCTCCGTGCTCGGTTCGTACGTGCGCGGCACGGCCGCCGTCGCCGCGGTCGACGCCATCGGCATCTTCATCGGCCTGCTCATCCTGCAGGTGCCGCTGGCCCTGCCGCTCTCGGTGCTCGTGTTCGTGCTCGCGTTCATCCCGATCGTCGGCGCCACGGTCGCGGGCATCCTCGCGGCCCTCGTCGCGCTCGTCGCGAACGGATGGGTCAACGCCCTGTTCGTGGTCGGCGTGGTCGTGCTCGTCAACCAGCTCGAGGGCAACTTCCTGCAGCCCGTGCTCATGGGGCGCTCGATGAAGCTGCACGCCTTCGTGATCCTCGTCGCCCTGACCGTGGGCGCCGCACTCGGCGGCGTGCTCGGCGCGATCCTCGCCGTGCCCATCACGGCGGTGGCCTGGGGGGTGGTCCAGGTCTGGGACGGCCCCGCGCTGCCGGCGCGCTGGGCGCGGGCGAAACGACAGCCCGAGCGCGTCGGCTGATCGCATCGGCACCTCCGTTCCCGGCGATGACACACGAAATTCACCGTCATCAGGCCGTCTCGCTCTGGCGCGTCACCTCATCGCAGGCGTATCGTTCCCCCGAATCGAGCATTGGGGGATGACATGACGGATGTCGCGACGAAGCCGACGATCGTGCTGGTGCACGGAGCGTGGGCCGACGGATCGAGTTGGGACGCCGTGACCCGCGCGTTGCAGGCGCAGGGGTTCACGGTGCTCGTGCCGCCGAACCTGCTGCGCGGACTCACGGAAGACAGCGCGTACGTGGCGTCGTTCCTCGCGCAGCGCACGAGCGGGCCGGTCGTGCTCGTCGGGCACTCGTACGGCGGCGCGGTCATCACGAACGCCGGCACGGCCGGCGACGTGCGCGCGCTCGTCTACGTGAACGCGTTCGTGCCCGACGAGGGCGAGACCGTGGTGCAGCTGCTCGACGGGTCGACCTCGGCGCTCGGCGTCGCGGATCCGACGACGATCTTCGACATCGCCGGATACCCGGGCGCACCCGAAGGCGCCGCCGAGGTGTTCCTCAAGCCCGAGGTCGTGCACACCGCGTTCGCACCGGACCTCGACGAGGCGACCCGGTGGACCATCGCGGCCAGCCAGCGCCCGGCATCGCTCGTCGCCAACGTGACGCCGTCGGGGCCTCCCGCGTGGAGGTCGATCCCGAGCTGGGCGGTCATCGGCGTCGACGATCGCGTCATCCCGGCCGACGTGCTGCGGCGCATGGCCGCGCGCGCCGGCTCGACCGTGTCGGAGGTGCCGGGCTCCCACGTCTCGATGGTGTCGAACCCCGAGGCGTCGATCGCGGCGATCCTCGCTGCCGCGGCCACCGTCTGAACCACGAGCAGTTCGGGGGCGGTCAGGCGCCGCTTCGGGGCGCCTGACCGGCCGCGGCCACGACCTCTTCGGGCGGCGTGAGCGTGTGCGACGTCGAGGCGGCCGCGGCCGCGTACTCGAACTCGGTCGGCTTGCGCGTGACCCCGCGCGCGACGAGGAGCGCGAGCGCGATGCCGAGGACGCACCAGATGCCCATCGCGATCGACGACCAGGAGAAGGCGTCGGCGAGTGCCACGGGCTCGGAATCGCCCTCGGCGAGACGGCTCGCCGAGACCGATCCGTAGACCGAGGCCACGATCGCCGTCATCACGGCAGCGCCGACGTAGCGGGCCATGTTCGAGATGCCCGAGGCGGCGCCGACCTCGCGCGGTTCGACGCAGGCGGTCGAGATCGAGGAGCACGGGCCGTTCTGCAGGCTCATGCCGGCGGCGACGCCGATGAGCGGCAGGACGAACAACCCGTACGTCCACGATTCCGTCACGAACGCGAGCACCGCGAACGAGGCGGACATGATGATGAATCCGACCGCGATCGTGGTGCGCACGCCGATCCGACCGACGATCGGCGTGATGAGCGGGGCGAGCACGACGGCCGCCGCCGCGACCGGCAGCGTCGCCAGCCCGGCCTGGAAGGCGTCCATGTCGAGCGCCGCCGGGTTCTGGAAGTACAGGCTGACGATGAACATGATGCCGTTGACGGTTCCGGAGCCGAGCAGGATCGAGAGGGTCGCCCCCACGAGCACCTTGTTCTTGAGCAGGGCGAGGTCGAGCAGCGGGGCCTTGACGCTGCGCTCCACCAGCACGAACCCGATGGTCGCGCCGATCGTGATGGCGAAGCATCCGAGGGTCTGGATCGAACCCCAGCCCCACGCGCTGCCGTTCGTGAGCGCGAAGATGAGCGGGGCGAGGATCGCGGCGATGAGCACCGTTCCGGCGAAGTCGATCGACCGGGGCCGGGTCGGGTCGCTCGACTCGGCCACCGCGATGAGCGTGACCGGGATGCACAGCGCGGCGATCACCGCGTCGATCCAGAACAGCCCCTGCCAGCCGAGCGTCGAGGCGAGCAGTCCGCCGACCAGTGGACCGGCCGCAGCACCCACGGCGGATGCCGCACCCCAGAGGGTGACGGCCCGCATCTGCTCCTTGCCCGTGCTCGAGGCCGACAGCAGGCTCATGCCGCACGCGAGGATCGTCGCCCCCGCGGCGCCCTGGATGCATCGACCGGCGATGACGCCGATGCCCTCCTGCGAGAGCCCGATCAACACGCACGACGCGATGAAGAGGAGCAGGCCGCCGAGGAAGATCTTGCGGCGGCCGAACACGTCGCCGAGGGAGCCCGACGTGACGATCACGGCGGCACCGACGAGCGAGTAGCCCGTGACCGCCCATTGCAACGTGTCGGTCGGCGTGCCCGTGTCGGCCGAGATCGCCGGGATCAGGATCGACACCGCCGAGGTGTTCGCGTTCACCACCAACGCCGAGACGGATGTCGCGACCAGCGCCGCGAGTGCGCTGCGACGAGCGGTCGCAGAGACGGCCGGGCCTGCCTGAGCCGAAGTGTTGTCCCCCATGGGGAATTCCTACCATCGCAGGCGGACTCAGGGCCAGACCTCTCGGCGCGATCCTCGATCGGGACCGATGGCGGCCCGAACGAATCGGCGACCGCCCGCTGGTGCGGTGGGCGACAGAACTCCTCTTCGAACCGGTGAACGACTCGCACGAGTCCGTCGGCGCCTGGACCGAGCTGGATTGAGCACGCGTCTGAGACGATCGAGCTTTGGGAACCGGACCTTTCGGTCCACCAAAAAAGAGGTCGTGACCAGATTTCTCTGATCACGACCTCTTCTGCACGCCTTCGAAGATCTGTTCCTGATGCTTCGATGTGCTTCGGTTGCGGGGACAGGATTTGAACCTGCGACCTCTGGGTTATGAGCCCAGCGAGCTACCGAACTGCTCCACCCCGCGCCGTTGGCCAGTCGAACCGGCCTCCGCTCGACGATCGGGATCGTCGTTGCGCTTGGTCCAGTATACGTGCTCCGCGACCGGCCTCTGACCACGAGCCCGTCCTCCGCGGCGTCGACCGACCGACACCGTCCGGCCCGAGGACGGCCGAGGAATGCGACCGGCGTCAGAAGGTGCCGCCAGGGTAGACGCCTTCGGGGAGCACGAAGCACTCGGAGGCGGAGGTGATGTGGAGTTCATCGGATGCCGGGTACGGGGCGACGATGTAGTTCTCCTCGTTGTCGGGTGCGATCAATTGAATGATGATGGGGCTGCCTTCGGGAGCGTCCTCCTGCTCTCGCACGACGAAGCGATCGCTCTCCCGGAACCGGTCTGCGACAGAGCGTGCCAACGCGTCAGCGTCAGCCGATTCCGACAGGGTGAGAACGATACGGCCGGACCACTGATGCCGCGTCGCATCGCAACTGAGGAGAATCCCGTCGGCGGGCTCGTCCCTTGCGATGACCTGGTCGGCGTCGATGAGGTCGGCGATCTCTCGTTGCGTCTGTTGCGCCTCGGATTTCGCATCCTGCCAGGTCAGGTCGTCATCCAACGCGCCTCCGTCCGGTGCGCACCCGACGAGCGCCGTACCGCTGATGATGAGCATGATCGTCAGGATGCCGAACCGACGCGATCTCATCGCTTGACCATGCTGAGGACTGATTCGAGGACGGCGGCGTTCGCCGGCACGTTCCGGGTGATCAGATTGTGGTTGTCCAGGAGCACTCCAAACGCTCGCGCATCGATGGTGGTCTGCGGGTACCCCTGCACGTTGACCGTCTCCGTCGCATGCTCGAGGATCTCATCCTGCGGCCCCAGGAAGAATTCGCCATGCTCGAAGGCGGTGTGGTCGCGAGGGTTCCTGCCGTCCCAGACCACATCGAGGCTCTGTGCCGATTGAAGGAGATCTCGGTACGAGAGGTCCTGATACGCCGTCGTCGAGCCCGGTTCCCACTCGGGCAGCATGCCCGCGCCGGAGAGGGAGACGACCTTGTCGTAATGGGTGCCCGCCACCTCGGAGGAGGTGACGTTCGCGAGCCCCCAACTATGACCGATGGCGATCTGCTCACTGGCGCGGAGGGATGGATCCTGGCGCATTCCCTCCTCGAACGTGGCAAGTGTGCTTCCGGATGCTCGTCCGAAGCCCCGCACCGGGATCCTGCCAAGACCACCCCATCACGCGCCGCCGGAAAGCGCGGCGTCGAGATCGCCGAAGTCGTCGACGACCTTCGTCGGATGAGCCACCAGCTCGCTCAGCATCCGCTCGACGACGGATCGGCGGGCCTCGAGCAACGACGCGGTCTCGACGAGCGCTGATTCGACCAACGCAGACCCGAGAACACCGGCATCGACCTGAACGAGATCGCGTCGAAATGCGATGAGGTCGGCAGCGCGTCGGAGATCAGCTGAGAGCTGCTGAAGCGACGACCGCTCGATCGTGAGGTCCGCCATCACACTCCCCCGGGGTTCTGCGCACGTTGGCTAAATCCTATTGGGGACATCTGGAGTCGAGCGCACCTGTGCACAGGAGCGGAACGTGGAACGTCCGCGCCCGTGAACGTGCGACGGTCCGAACTGCGACGTTCGCGGCACGGTCGCGATGCCGGGTGCGAGTGGTGCGGCGTCTGCGCCCGTCGCCGTCGATCACGCCGGCGCGGAGACGGCCTTCTCTGCTCGGCTCTCCCGGCGCGTGAGGATGATCGCGAAGATCACGGCGACGATGCCCACGAGGATTCCCACGATGCCGGACAAGCCCCCGGGGGCGGCGAAGGAGGAGAAGTCCCAGAGCGCGTGCAGGGCCATCGCGAAGATCAACGTGCCGCTGACCCGTCGGAGCAAGTAGAGCACGGTGCCGATGAGGAACGTGATGCCGACCTGCGAGATGCCCGGCAGTCCGGTTCCGAAGAGCGTGTTGGGCAGGTGCAGGAGCCCGAAGAGCAGGGTGCTGAAGAACCACACGCCGAGTTCCCCGAAACGGCTCCGCAACGCGACGATCAATTGCCCGCGGGTGACGAGCTCCTCGTTGAAGCCGACGAGCAGGCTGCCGATCACGAGGAACACCCACATCAACGGGGTGACCCGTGAAGTGTCGCCGAACAGGCCGAGCACCGCGAGCAGGGCGAGGATGCCGGGGAAGATCCAGACCCAGGCCGGGAGGCGTTTCTTCGTCTCGAAGAGCGCGGGCCGCCACCATCCGTAGATCGAGACGATGATGATGATCACGATCGAGCCTGCTGCCAGTGGCGCGACATACCACTTCCAGAGGGTGTCCTCGCTGTCGCCGATGTGGTTGTAGTCGATGCCGTTGAAGATCCAGACGCCGTAGAACACGGCGAGGTAGAGGAGGTAGGCGAGGACGCCGAGCCAGACACGGGGCGCGATGCGAAGCGAGCGATCAGCGGTCATGCCCGAACAGTACCCGGACACGGTTTCCGGTTCGCCCTTTCTCGAGCGGCAAGTCGAATGGCGGCAACCTGCCTGCGTCATCGCATCGACGTCACCCCTTGACGTGGTGCGAATTGACGTGGTGCGAACCGCGCCGAACAGGTGCGCCTCCCGGGCGACCGAGAGGGCGCGGCTCGCTCTGCGGTGGCACGGACTCTGGCAGTGGTCCGCCGTTCGCGCGCAACGCTCGTGCCCGGAAGGGGATCACCATGCCCGCGGCATCGCGCTGCCCGTGATCCTCGACGTGTAGCGAGACGACGGCGTGGAGAATACGTGGGCCGGATCACGGAGCCGAGCACGACATCGACGGCGTCGCGCCGTCTGCCTCCAGCCCGTCCCGCGCTCCGGCGTTGAAGGGCTGCGCTGCACCCTTCACGAGGAGGTAGGTGGTCCCGCGCACACCAGTCGAGGTACGAGAGCCCCGCCGGGCAAAAAGAAAGAGGCCGTGACCAGATTTCTCTGGTCACGGCCTCTTCTGCCCATTTTCCGAAGATCAGAATCTGATTCTCCGATGGCGCCTCGGTTGCGGGGGCAGGATTTGAACCTACGACCTCTGGGTTATGAGCCCAGCGAGCTACCGAACTGCTCCACCCCGCGGCACAAGAGATAAACCTAGCATGGCCTACGAGGGCTCACAAATCGGGGCGGATGCCGCGCGCAGGCGCCGCGAGGCCGGGCCCGGGATCCTGATCCGGCCCGCGGCGGCATCCGCTCGGTCGCATGTTGCGACATATGCACATTCCTGTGCATTCACTATGGACGCCCGACAGCGACCTCCTCGATCCGTTGGGGTTCCCGCAGGATTTGTCAGGAATCCTTCCTAACCTCGACCCGGGTTGGTAGCGTCACCGCAATCGCACGCGCGTCGTGCCGTGCGGGCACACCGATCGATGAGGATTCACATGCCGAAGCGTCACCTGATCAGAACCGCGGTGCTCACCGCCGCTGCGACCGCACTCGTCGCGACCTCCGCCGTCTCCCCCGCGCTCGCCCATGGCGGCGACGGCCGCGGCGACCGCGACGACCGCGGCAGCCACGACCACGAGCGCGACCGGCACAAGGACAAGCGCAAGCACCCGCGCTCCGCCGGGCCCGAGGACATCAACGGCTATCGTGCCGTGGGGTATCTCATGGCCGATACGCCGGTGACGCGCGATTACCAGATCGCGGACCTGTTCACGACGGGCGCGATCAGGGACATCACGCACATCAACTACGCATTCGGCAACGTGACCTCGAACCTGACGTGCGAGATCACGAACACGCCGGGCGAGGGCGACGCGCAGAACGACTACCTCCGGCTCGTCTCGGCGGTCGACTCGGTCGACGGCCGCCAGGACTCGAAGAACCAGAAGCTCGCCGGCAACTTCAACCAGTTGCTGAAGCTGAAGCGGCAGAGCCCCGACACGAAGATCCTCGTCTCGCTGGGCGGGTGGACCTGGTCCGACAACTTCGCCGCAGCGGCAGCCACCCCCGAGAGCCGTGCGAAGCTCGTCTCGAGCTGCATCGACGTCTACCTGAAGGGCAACCTGCCGGTCGTCGGCAAGCAGGGCGGCAAGGGCGTCGCGAAGGGCATCTTCGACGGCATCGACATCGACTGGGAGTGGCCCGTCACGGGTGGCGAGGTGCCGAGTTCGAGTCCTGACCCCTCGGTCGACAAGGAGAACTTCCTGGCGCTCATGGAAGAGTTCCGCACGCAGCTCGACGCCTACGGTTCGAAGACCCGCGAGGACTACCTGCTCACGGCCTTCGCCCCGGCGGGCGGCTGGAATGCCGGACAGGGCGGATGGCTCGACCCCCGCCTGTTCGCCTCGGTCGACTTCCTCAACGTGCAGGGCTACGACTTCCACGGCGGCTGGGTTCCGAACACGACGGGGCACCAGGGCAACCTGCACCCCGACGGAACCGAGAACTGGGGCCTCGGCCTCGACGGCGCCGTCGGCATGTACCTGAACGCCGGCGCCGCGCCCGAGCAGCTCAATGCGGGGCTCGCGGCATACGGGACCGGCTGGACCGGGGTGACCGTCGGCGACGACGCCTGGCAGCCCGCCACCGGGTGGATCGGCACCAAGCCCTACTACGACCTGCGCCAGGTCGGCACCGGCTACTTCGACCCCGCCGTCGGAGCTTCGTGGCGCTACGACGCGGCGACGGGTGACTGGTGGAGCCTCGACGACCCCGCGTCGGTCACGGCGAAGGCCGAATGGCTCACGCAGGCCGGCTACGGCGGCGCCATGTGGTGGGACCTCTCTGGCGACTACCGCAACGAGCTTGGCGACTCGCTCGGCCACGCCCTGCGCGAAGCCCC
Organism: Agromyces aureus; assembly: GCF_001660485.1. Taxonomy (GTDB): domain Bacteria; phylum Actinomycetota; class Actinomycetes; order Actinomycetales; family Microbacteriaceae; genus Agromyces; species Agromyces aureus. Next base: position 1,753,326 of record NZ_CP013979.1, on the reverse strand, counting down.
CGAGGGCCCGCTCGACTGACGCGCCCTGCGCGTCAGCTCGGGCACGCATCGGGAGCGCACGAATGAACGCCGATGGCCGGCAGGGAATCCCTGCCGGCCATCGGTCGTGTTCGGACTACGGTTACTGGCCGCCGTCGGTGAGGGCCAGCATCTTGGCGATCGTCTCGGCGAGCTGCGCGTCGGCTGCGCCGTACGCCGCCCAGTCACCGTCGGCGAGGGCCGCCTGCTTGGCCTTCAGGAACCCGGACGCGTCGCGCAGCAGCTGCTGCATCTCGGCGCTCTGGCCCGTGGTGCCATCGGTCGGCGTCTCGGTGCCGTCGCCGGTGCCGTCGCCCTCAGTCGGCGTCTCGGGCGGAGCGTTCGGGTCGACCGCGTTGTCACCGGCATCGGCCCCGGAATCGCCGCCGAACAGCACGTCGAGCGCCAGGTCGAGGGTGTCCTGGAAGGCGATGTCGTCGCCGAACGCCACGAGCACCTTCTGCAGCAGCGGATAGCTCGTGTTGCCCGTGGACTTCACGAAGACCGGCTGCACGTAGAGCAGACCACCGCCGACGGGCACCGTGAGCAGGTTGCCGTTGATCACGTCGGACTGGCCCTGTTTCAGCAGGTTCAGCGACTGCGACACCGTGGGGTCGGAGTTGAACGTGGCCTGCACCTGACCCGGCCCGGGTACGTTGTCGTCTTCGGGCAGGGTCAGCAGCCTCAGCTTGCCGTACCCTTCGGCCCGTTTGCCGTCGGTGCTGCCGGCGTCGGCGTCGACCGCGAGGTAGCCGCGGAGCACGTTGCGGCTCTGCTCGCCGCTCGCCTCGGGGATGAACGTCGTGTACAGCGAGTACGACGGGGCGTCCTGGCCCGGCATCTGCATCGTCAGGTAGTACGGCGGCTGCAGCAGCGTGGTGTTGGCGGGCTCGGTCGGCTCCTTCGGGGTCGTCCACGCGTCTTCACGCGAGTAGAAGGCGCCCGCGTCGGTCACGTGGTAGCGACCCAGCACGGCGCGCTGCATCTTGAACAGGTCGGCCGGATAACGCACGTGGGTCATCAGGTCGCCCGACATCTCGCTCATCGGCTTGACCGTGGTGGGGAACACCTTCTGCCAGGTCTTGAGGATCGGGTCCTCGTCATCCCAGGCGTAGAGGGTCACCGAGCCGTCGTAGGCGTCGACCGTGGCCTTGACCGAGTTGCGGATGTAGTTGACCTCGTCGAACGGCAGGGTCTGAGGCAGGGTCTCGCTGTCGGCGATCGCCTCGCTCATGCTGACCTTGTTCGAGTACGGGTACTGGTCGGTCAGCGTGTACGCGTCGACGATCCAGACGACGCGACCGTCGACCACCGACGGGTACGCGTCGGAGTCGGGCGTGAGGTACGGGGCGGCCTTGCGCACGCGCTCGATCGGGTCGCGCTCGTAGAGGATCTGCGACGACGTGTTCACGGCGTCGGAGAGGAAGATCTGCTCCGACTGGAACTTCAGCGCGTAGACGAGCTTCGTGAAGATGTTGTCGAGCTTCGGGCCACCGTCGCCGGTGAACGTCGTCTGCGTCTGCTCGTCGTTCTCACCGCCGGCCGGGTAGTCGAGCTCGACGGGCTTGGTGCCCTCTGGCGCGCCCACGATCGAGTAGTCGGGCGAGGTCTCACCGAAGTAGACCCGCGGCTCGAACTCGCCGAGCGCACCCGTCGAGGGGATGCCGGACTGCAGGAACACCGGCTGGCCGCCGGCCGATCGCTGGTTGCCCGCCGCGGCCACGAGACCGTAGCCGTGCGTGTAGACGATGTGGGAGTTGTACCAGGTCTCGGCGTCGCCGAGGCCCGAGACCTTGAGGTCTCGCACCGCGACGACCGTGTCCTGCGTCTTGCCGTCGATCTCGTAGCGGTCGACGTCGAGCGCGTCGGGGAACTGGTAGTACTGGCGGAACTGCTCGAGCTGCTGGAACGCCGGGCTGATCACGAGCGGGTCCATGAGTCGGATGTTCGCCGTGGTCTCGGCGTCGGCGCGGAGCGCGCCGGGCTCGGCCGTGGTCTGCGCCTCGAACGGGATCTCCTCGGCGTCGGCGATGCCGTACGCGTCACGGGTGAGGTCGATGTTGCGCTGGATGTACTCCGCCTCGAGCGTGCGGGGGCTCGGGTCGACCTGGAACCGCTGCACGACCCACGGGTAGAGCGAGCCGATGAGCAGGCTCGACACGACGAGCAGGGCGACGCCCACGAGCGGCAGGCGCCAACGCCCGATGATCGCCGTCACGATGAACAGCACGGCCACGATCGCGGCTGCGACGGCGAGGATCTGGCGGCCGGGGATGACGGCGTTCACGTCGGTGTAGGCGGCACCCGTGATGAGGGAGCCCGTCTCGGTGACCGTCGCGTACTGGTCGAGCCAGATGCTGACGCCCTGCAGCAGCAGGTAGAGGCCGGCGGTGATCGCGATCTGCACGCGGGCCGACTTCGAGATGACGACCTCGCGGCCGTTCACGCGGATCGCGCCGTAGAGGTAGTTCGTGGCCGCGACGAGCAGCAGCGACAGCAGCACGACGGCCGAGGCGAAGCCCACGATCGAGCGGTAGAACGGCAGCTCGAAGACGTAGAAGCCGAGGTCGAACCCGAACTGCGGGTCGGTCGAGCCGAAGGGCGTGCGGTTCAGCCAGGTGAGGGTGAGGTCCCACCGGCTCGAGGTCGAGACGCCGGCGAAGATGCCGAGCACGACCGGCACGCCGTACATCGCGAGCCGGCGCAGGGGCTCGAAGACCTCCTGGTAGCGGTCGAGCTGCGAGTTGAACTTCGCGTAGACGGGCCGCGTGCGGTACGCGATCTGGATCGACGCCCACACGGGCACGGCCATCGCGAGGAACCCGATGATGAAGAGCACCGTGCGCGCGATCCACTGCGTGGTCAGCACCTCGAGGAACCCGAGCTGGTCGTACCAGAGCACGTCGGCGTAGAGTCCGGTGAACACGAAGAATGCGATCACCAGCACGGCCAACACCCCGATCGTCAGGGCGATCGGCGCACGACGGCGCGAAATCCTCGGTTCTTGCGGCTGTGTTGCTGACACTCTCGGGCCTCATTCGGTCGCGACGGGATCGAACCTCCATCCTACGTTCGCCGAGCAGGGCGGAAGCCGCGAGAGGGCGCCTTCCGGCTGGGAACTTCGTAACGAATGGCGGGTCGGATGCCGCGTGCCGCATGTGTCGGCGACGTGCGACGGTCAGGAGACCGGGCAGGTGGCGAAGTCGCCCATGTCCGCGCCCTCACCGGCGGCCTCGACGACCGCGCGGGCCTGGTCGAGGGTCTCGACGGCGAACACGTCGACGCCGTCGGGGATGTTGCCCGTGACCTCGTCGCAGTTCGACTCGGGTGCGAGGAACACGGTGGCACCGGCATCCTTCGCCCCCCAGAGCTTCTGGCGGATGCCGCCGATGGGCCCGACCGCACCCGCGGAGTCGATGGTGCCGGTGCCCGCGATGATCTCGCCGCCGGTCATGGCGCCCGGGGTCAGTTCGTCGACGATGCCGAGCGCGAACATCATGCCGGCGCTCGGGCCGCCCACGTCGTCGAGCTGGAGCTCGACGTCGATCGGGAACTCGTAGACCATGCGCACGCCCACGCCGAGCACGAAGACGCCGGAGTTGTCGGCCGGCGTGACCTCGAGTGGGACCTCGGCGCCGTCGCGCAGCACCCGCAACCGGGCGGGCTGATCGCCGCCGTTCTCCTGGACGGCCGCGCGCAATTCGTCGATCGAGTTCACGTCGACATCGTTCACGGCTTCGATCACGTCGTCGTCCTCGAGCACGCCCTCGGCCGGCGAGCCCTCGGCGATTCCGGAGACGGTGACCTCGCGCGGGAAGTCGTAGCCGAGCTCGACGAGCGCGGCGGCGATCGCGTCCTGCTGGGAGTCGACCATGGCGGCCGCGTTCTGCGCATCGCGGTCCTTGTCGGTCACGCCCGCGGGGAACACCGCCTCGACGGGGATGACCGACTGCCGGGTGTCGAACCAGGCCCGCATGACCTCGAACCAGCTGGGCGTCGCGCCTGGACGCCCGACGACCGAGACGGTGAGCAGGTTGAGCTCGCCCTCTGTGGGGTAGGTCGTCTCGTCGGGGATGGCGATGAGCGGGATCTCCTCGCCGTCGTGCTCGGCTGTGCCGAGCGTGTCGTACACGGGACCGGGTCGCTCGATGACGTAGGGCGAGGGCAGCAGCGCGAACAGCACGGCGATCACGACCGCGACCACGGCCGCCCAGCCGCCGAAGCGCTCGCGGAACGGGCGGGGCGCAGCGACGCGGGCCGGTTCGTCGAGGCTCGGCGAGTGGTCGTCGGCGAAGAGTGCCATCGATGGTTCCTTCCGGACGGTGCTGACGCCGAGATCCGCCGGATGCCGCGCCTGTTCGCGACAGGCGGACACCGGGAACGCCCAGCTTAAGCCATTTCCCAGCCTCGCGTCCGCACCGCGGCGCTACGGTGGAGAGAACTTGACTGGAGGTGGCTCACGTGGCCGAACGGGACGACGAGCCGGGCGACAAGAACTCCGAAGAGGAGTTCCGAGAGATGCTGCGCAATCTGCTCTCCGGCGGGGGCGGCATCGATCCGGCTCAGCTCGCGGGGGCCGCCGGCCTGCCGAACGATCCGGCGAGCGTGGCGGCACTCTTCAGCCAGCTCCAGCAGGCCATGAGCCACGCCGACGACGGCATCGACTGGAGCGCAGCCCTGCGCCAGGGCGAGCAGCGCGCGGCATCCGCTCAGCTGCAGGTCACCGACGAGGAGCGCGCGCGTCTCGACCAGGCCCTGCAGGTCGCCTCGCTCTGGCTCGACGAGGCCGTCGTGTTCGGTCGTCTGCCCGACTCCCCCGAACTGCTGACCCGCCGTGGCTGGGTCGCCGCGACGATGCCGATCTGGACCCAGCTCGCCGAGCCGGTCGCCCTCAGCATCGCCGACGCGCTGACCCGCGTCATGCGCGAGCAGGCGCCCGAAGAGATGCAGTCGATGATCGCCGGCGCGAGCAAGCTCATGCGCGGCATCGGCGGTGCGATGTTCGCCATGCAGCTCGGGCAGGTCGTCGGTCAGCTCGCGTCCGAGGTGGTCTCGGGCGGCGACGTCGGCATCCCGCTGCAGGCCGACGGCCGCGCGGCGCTCATCCCGCAGAACGTCGCCGAGTTCGGCGCCGATCTCGACATCCCGTCCAGCGAGATCGAGCTCTACCTCGCGGTGCGCGAGCTCGCGCACGCACGGCTCTTCCGTCACGCCCGCTGGCTCCGCCTGAACCTCATCAGCGCGATCACGGCCTACGCGCGCGGCATCGAGATCGACACCGAGCGTCTCGAGCAGCTCGCCGAGGGCTTCGACCCGTCGAACCCGACGAACACCGACGAGTTGCGTCACGCCGTCGAGTCCGGCGCACTCATCAGTGCGAAGAGCGGTCCCCAGCAGGAGGCGCTCGCGCGGCTGGAGACCATGCTCGCCCTCATCGAGGGCTGGGTCGACCAGGCCACCGCCGATGCGACGAGCCGCCTGCCGAAGTCCGACGCGATCGCCGAGACCATCCGCCGCCGTCGCGCCACGGGCGGCCCGGCCGAGTCGGCGTTCGCGACCCTCGTGGGCCTCGAGATCCGCCCCCGCCGCATGCGCGAGGCCGCGGCCATGTGGCGCGCGGTCACCGATGCGGTCGGCATCGAGGCGCGCGACGCGCTCTGGGCTCACCCCGACCTCCTGCCGACGAGCGAGGACCTCGACGACCCGACCAGCCTCATCGCGCGGCTCACGGGCGGCGAATCGGCCGTCAGCGAGGCCGATGAGGAGTTCGACCAGGCGCTCGAGGCGCTGCTTCGCGGCGAGACGCCCGCAGCGCCCGGCGAAGGCGGCGAGGCCCCCGACTCCGGCGATGGTCCGTCCCCGGTCTGAGCTTCGCACCCGGCTCCCCGACCGCGCCGCCGCATCCCGTCCTGTGGACGGATGCGGCGGCGCCGTCGTCGGATCGGGCATGCTCGCCGCATGACGCTCAGGTTGGACCCCGCACTCCCCCTCGTCTGGCGCACCCCCGACGACCTGCAGGTGGGCGCCGCGGCCCCGATCGCGGTGTTCGAGGGCGCGGGCGACGTCGAGACGGGCCTCATCGCGGCGCTGCGGCACGGCGTGCACCTCTCGACGCTCCTCACGATCGGCTCCGGCCTCGGCGCGTCGCCCGAACGCGTGCACGAGGTCGTCGACCGGTTGGCGGCGGGGTTCGTCGGGGATGACGACGACCGTGCCGGTGCGCGGGCCTCGGCGACGTCCCGAGCCGAGCACGGGCGAGCGGATGCCGCGGCCCGCCGCCCACGGACCGTCGCCGTCGACGGCACCGGCCCGCTCCCCGACCTCATCGCCGCGAACCTCTCGGCGCTCGGCCACGCGGTGATCCGGCTCCAGCCGCTCGCGCCCGGCGAGGCCGCGCACCCCGCGGACCTTCCCGGCCCGGACGTCGTCGTGATCGTCGCCGCCTGGGCCGTCACGCCCGCGCGGCACCTGCCATGGCTCCGCCGCGACCTGCCGCACCTCGCCGTCGTCGGCGACGACGCGGGCGTCCGCGTCGGCCCGTTCGTCGAGCCGGGTCGCGGCCCGTGCCTGCGTTGCCTCGACCTCGCGGCACGCGACGCGGATGCCGCCTGGCCCGTGATCGCCGCGCAGCTCGCCGGTCGACCGGCCCCTGTGGAACCCGCTCGCCTGCGCTTCGACGCTGCCGCGCTCGCGGCCGCCGCCGTCGACGACCGATTCGACGATCACGTCGATGCTGGGCTCGACGCTGCGCTTGGCGCTGTGCTCGAGGCGGGGTTCGGGGTCGGCTTCGGCGGGTCGGCCGGCACGCGGGCCGGCCATCGCCTGGCCGCGGCATCCGTCAGCTTCGACCGGCGGGGGTCGTCGGGTCGCCGACGCGAGCACGCGGAGCATCCGGAGTGCGGGTGCCGAGCTCCCGCAGGAATCGCGATTCCTCTCGCACTGCCCGCTGCTGACCGCCGAGACGGGCCCAGCTCAGCGACAGCCGTCGCCTGGCGCGCGTGACGCCCACGTAGAAGAGACGCCGCTCCTCGTCGATCGCGTCGAGCCCCTTCGCGTAGGCGATCGGGAGCATGCCCTCGGTCAGTCCGACGATGTGCACCTCGTCCCACTCGAGGCCCTTCGCCGAGTGCAGGGTCGCGAGCGTCACGGCCTGCACGGTCGGCTCGTGCTGCGCCTCGGCGCGAGCACGCAGGTCGTCGGCGAATGCGCGGAACGTCGTGCCGGGCTGGGCGTCGTCCACGAGCCGCGCGAGTGCGTTCAGCGACTCCCAGCGCCCGCGCACCGCTCCGGGGCCGTCGGGCGCCTGCGCGGTCCATCCGAGCGATCGCAGCACGTCGCTCACCGACTTGAAGAGCGGTTCGTTCGCGATCGTCAGGGCCGCGGCCCGCAGTGCCTGCACCGCCTGGCGCACCTCGGGCTGGTCGAAGAAGCGGACGTTGCCGCGGATCCGCGACGCGACGCCGACCTCGTCGAGCGCGTGCTCGAGCATCGCCGACTGCGAGTTGACGCGCATGAGCACGGCGATCTGCTCGGGTGCCGCGCCCGCGTCGATGCGGTTGCGGATCGCCGTCGCCACGCCGCGCGCCTCGGCGAGCTCGTCGGCGTAGGACGTGACCACGGGTTCCTCGCCGAGCTTCTCGGCGCTCGCCGCGCGAAGCTGCAGCGCGCCGGTGCGTCCGCGCATGAGGCGGTTGGCGGCCTCGACGATCGGCTCGATCGACCGGTAGTTGCGCTCGAGACGCACGACCGTGGCATCCGCGAATCGACGTTCGAACCCGAGCAGGTACTCCGGCGTCGCGCCCGCGAACGAGTAGATCGTCTGGCTCGCGTCGCCGACGACGCAGAGCTCGCTGCGATCGCCGAGCCACAGGTCGAGCAGGTGCTGCTGGGCCGGCGAGACGTCCTGGTACTCGTCGACGACGAAGTGGCGGTAGCTCTCGTGCACCTGCATGGCGACGGATGCCTCGGCCTCGACCATGCCGGAGGTGGCGAGCAGCACGTCCTCGAAGTCGAGCTGGCGCCGTTCGTCCTTGATGCGCTCGTACGCCGCCACCAGGTCGTGGAACTGGTCGGCTTCGAGCGTGCCAGGGGTGCCGCGCGCCGCCAGACGGGCCTCGTACGCCGCCGGCGTCAGCAGGCCGACCTTGCGCCATTCGATCTCGGCCGCGACGTCGCGGAGCGTGGGCTGGTCGACGCGCAGGCGGATCGACTCCGCCGCGGCACCCAGCAACCGGCCCTTGTACTCGAGCACCCGTGGTGCGCTGCCGCCCACGACGAGCGGCCAGAAGTGGTTCAGCTGCGCGAGCGCCGCCGCGTGGAACGTGCGCACCGGAACCCCGCCGGCGCCGAGCAGGCGGAGCCGCTCGCGCAGCTCGGCCGCCGCGCGCGACGTGAACGTGAGCGCCATCACCCTGGCCGGATCGTACGTTCCGCTCGCGACCCCGTAGGCGATGCGATGCGTGATCGCCCGGGTCTTGCCCGTTCCGGCACCGGCCAGGATGCACACCGGCCCGAGCAGGGCCTCGGCCGCGACGCGCTGCTCATCGTCGAGATCCGCGAGCAGAGGGTCGGATGCCGCGCTCACGCGCCCCAGCCCTGCGGCGACGCCTCGATCGGGCCGCCGAACCACGCTTCGAGCATCCACCCCGCGATCGAGGTGCGCCCCGGGAACCCGACCTCGGGCAGCGCGGCCGCGAGCTCCTCGCGACTGAACCAGCGGAGCTCGAGGATCTCCTCACCGTCGGGCACGGCCGAGGCCGCGGCCTCGGCCGACACCGCGCGGGCCGTGAACCCCAGCATGAGGCTCGCCGGGAACGGCCACGGCTGCGACGCGACGTAGGTCACGTCGACCACCTCGAGTCCGGCCTCCTCGCCGACCTCGCGCACGACCGCGGACTCGAGCGACTCGCCCGGCTCCACGAACCCCGCGAGCAGCGAGAAGCGGTTGGACTGCCACATGGCGTTCGAACCCAGGAGCACGCGATCGTCGGCATCGGTCACGAGCACGATCACCGCGGCATCCGTTCGGGGGAAGACCTGACCGCCGTCGTTCGTGCACCGACGCGACCAGCCCGACTCGATCGGCTCGGTCGGCGCGCCGCACCGCGGGCAGAACGCACTCGATCGGTGCCAGTTCGAGATCGCGACCGCCTGCGTGAAGAGGCCGGCGTCGCGGTCGGAGAGCATCGGCGCGGCCTGGCGGAGCCCGGCCCACCGCGCCTCCTCGGGTTCGAGCAGCGCGGCCGACGCGTCATCGAGCACCCACACCTCGATGGGAGCGCCCGCGTACGCGGACCCCTCGTCGTCGAGCGCGCGCCCGAGGTACACCCGCAGCACGACCGGCGCGGCCCCTTCGTCGGCGGAACCCGCAGCCGCGATCACCGAGGAGACCTCGGCCGGCGAACGCAGGTCGAGCACCGGCGGCGCGCCCTCGACCCGCTCCGTGAGCAGGGCGCGAGCGTCGTGCAGCAGGAGCACCCGGGCGTCGGGATCCGCGTCGAACCGCCCGGAGCGCGCTGCATCGCCGCGGCCGACGCCGTCGCGATCGAGGTGCGCCCGAGCGAGGGGCGGGGGTGTCGATTCGCGCACGGCGCCTCTCTCTCGCGTCGGGCCGGAGTCGGCGGCAAGGCGTGGCGCTCGCCGCGGTGACCGGATCACCTGCTTAAGCTGTTGGCCATGGCCAGACCCACACTCACTCTAGCCGCGTTGGCCACGGCGGCAGTCCCCGGCCTCGAGGTCTCCGCGGCCCGTCCTCGCACCAACGGTTCGGGCGGTGCGTTCGACGCCGTCGAGCTGCATGCGACCGACGGTCGCCACCTGATCATCCGCGTTCCCCGCACCCAGAGCGCCGAGACGGAGCAGTCCGCCGACCTCGTCGCGCTCCGGGCGATGACCACCGGCATCCGCTCGCGCCTCCCGTTCGGCGTGCCCGTCCTCCTCGGGCAGGCGCCGTTCGGCGGCACCCGCGCGATCGTGACGGAGTTCCTCGACGGCGACGTGCTGAGCGCCGACGACCTCACCGCCCACGACCGGATCGCAGAGTCGGTCGGCACGTCGATCGCGGCGATCCATTCGCTGCCCTCCGGGTTCGTCGGCGACGCCGGCCTCACCCGTGAGAGCGACGGCGAGGCCCGCGACTCGGTCGTCGAGCTCATCGGCCGCGCCTCCGACACCGGCCGGCTGCCCGCGGCGCTGCTGCGCCGCTGGGAGGAGGCCACCGACGACGAGTCGCTCTGGCGCTTCCGGTCGACGGTCGTCAACGGAGCACTCACCTCCGACTCCTTCATCGTCGACGAGGAACGCGTCTCAGCGATCCTCGGCTGGTCGGCGCTCGCGGTCGGCGATCCCGCCCGCGACCTGCACTGGCTGCTCACGTCGCGCGGGCCGTCCGCCGAGCGCGCCCTCGAGGCGTACATGGTGGGCCGCAGCGGGGGCGCCGACGGCGCGCTGCCGCAACGCGCCCTGCTCTACGGCGAGCTCGAGCTCGCCCGTTGGCTGCTGCACGGCGTCGAGGCGCGCGACGAGGCGATCATCGACGACGCGGTCGGCATGCTCGACGAGCTCGTCGCGAACGTGCACGACCGCACGACCGAGACGCTCTCGCACCACACGGGTCCGATCCTCACCGTCGACGGCGTCGAGCGGCTGCTCGACGAGACGCCCCGCACGACGCCCGCACGCGACGCTTCGAGCCCCGAGGTGTCGTCGGCACTGCTGACCGACAGCTACGACTTCTCGGAGTTCGAGTTGAGCGAACGCGGTGAACGCGCGCCCGTGCCGACCGACGCGACGGCGCCGATCCCGCTCGACCTCAGCGACTGGGGCGATGCGACGCCGAGCGACGGGTCCTCGAAGGATGCGGCCTCGAAGGATGCGGCCTCGAACGGTCGGTCGGATGCCGCGACTGGCGAGTCCGACGCCGACGAGCGTCCGAGCAGAACCGGGTCCTGATCGGGAGCTTCCTGATCGAGCGGTTCGACCGGTCGGGCACCGTGCCCCCTCGTCGGGTCTCGATGCGAGGACCCGAACGACCGTGCGTCCCGCAGCGGTCCGCCGGCCGGTCTCGACGGCTCAGCCCTGCACGGCAGCGGCCCAGGCCCGGCGGAGCTCCGCCTCGTCGGAGAGCACGTCGGGCCTGATCACGCGGTCGTCCTCGACGAAGTAGAACACCGCGTCGACCTCGTCGGGTGAGACGCCGGCCCAGGCCGCATACGCGAGTCGATAGAGCGCGAGCTGCGTCTGCTTGAGCTCGAGATCCCGCGCGTTGCGGGGTGCGCGGCCGGTCTTCCAGTCGACGACCTGATAGCGGATGCCGCGGGCGGCGAGTTCACCACCGGCCGGCACGTCGTAGACGGCGTCGAGCTTGCACACGAACACGTGCTCGTCGATGGGCAGGTGCAGTTCGATCTCGACCTCGAGCGGTCGACGCGAGCCCCACTCCGAAGCCTCGAACGTCGCACGCAGACTCGCCATGCGATCGAGCGTCTCCGGGGCGGTGCCCGGCCGCCCGCCGCGGGCGGCGGACTCGAAGCGATCGGCGGACTCGACGCCGTCGCCGGCACTGGCGCCACGTCCGTGACCGACGCGATCGCCGAACTCGAGGAACTCGCCGCGGTCGAATGCGCCGAGCAGCTCGACGCCGAAGAGGCCGTCATCGAGCGCCGCCCCGGCGGACTCCCCCGTTGAACGGTGCTCGACCCATTCGTGGAAGAGGGTGCCGAGGCGGGTCGCCCGGTAGGGGCGCTGCGGCATCGGCCGCCGCAGCTGCGCGGCGACCGCCGCCGGGTCGTCGAGGTAGTCCTTGAACCGCGAGGCCGGAACTCGCGACGGGATCGGCGTCGGCCCCGGGCCGGCCTGTCGACGGCGACGTTCCTCGATGAGCAGCGTCAGCTCCGACGAGAGCTGCGGACCGAGTCCGGCGCCGCTCGGCCCCTCGGAGGCCTGACGCACCGCGTCGGCGGCGCGAACGACGCCCGGTCGGCGCGCGCCGAGCGGGTCGAGTGGCCAGGACACGCGCGCATCGGCCTCGGCCCGCGGGTTCTCGGTGTCGTCGGGCGTGGTCGGCAGCAGGTCGGGCACGATGACGCCGGCGACGGCGAGCTCGTGCAGGAACGCACTCGGCGGGCGCGCCGTCTTCTGGGTCGACCACCACGAGCCGCTGAGCAGCAGATCGGAACGGGTGCGCGTCACGGCGACGTACGCGAGTCGGCGCTCCTCGTCGGCGTGGCGCTCGCGGTTCTCTTCAGCGAACGCCGTCACGGCCTCGTCGAACTCCCGCTGGCTCTGCACGCCGCGCCAGCCCAGCTCGGGAAGCTCGTCGCGATCGCCCTTGAACTCGTTCGGCAGTTCGCCGAACGCGAGCCAACCCTTGGCCGACCGCGGCTTCGACGGGATCTCCTGGTCGACCATGCGGGGAACGGCGACGACGTCCCACTCGAGCCCCTTCGATCCGTGGATCGAGAGCACCTGCACCGCGCCGGGCTCCGGCTCGTCCTGACGCGGCGACAGCCGATCGCGCTGCTCGGCCTCGGTCAGCCAGCTGAGGAACGCGCCGAGGGTCGGGTGCTCGGAGTCGTCGGCGAAGCCCGCGAGCAGTTCGTCGAAGGCCTCGAGGCTCGGTCGACCGAGCGGCTGGTCGGCGTTGGCGGCGACCTCGATGTCGAGCAGCAGCTCCTGCTGCACGAGATGGACGAAGTCGATGAGGCCGAGTCCGGCGCGGCGGCGGAGCGCCTGCAGCTGGGTTCCCGCGCGCCGGAGACGCGCGAGCCCGGGCGCACCGATGCCGGCGAGCGCCCGGTGGTCGTCGGGGGCCGTGAGCACGAAGTCGAGCGCGTCGACGATCGACGGCGACTCCTCGGCCGCGGTCGAGGCTCGCAGCTCGCGTCGGACGTCGTCGTCGAGCCGACGGCGGGCGAGGTCGCGGTCGACGAGCCACTTCGCGACGTCCCGGAGGCCGGAGAGGTCGGCCGGGCCGATGCGCCACCGGGCGCCGGCGAGCACGCGCACGAGCTCCGCGCCCGCCGTGGGATCGTGCAGCACGCGCAGCACGCACACGAGATCGGCGATCACGGGCTGGTCGAGCAGGCCCGCCATGCCCAGCACGTGCACGGGCACGCCATGCGCGCGCAGCGCCTGCGTGAACACGCCGACGTTGGCGAACGTGCGGCAGAGCAGCGCACCGCTCTTCGGCTCGGCCGCCGGCTCTGGTGCGGAGCCCGGGCGACGGCTGCGCCCCAGCCGTTCGGCGAACCAGCGCGCGACCTGGTCGGCCTCGTCGTCGATGGTCTCGCCCCAGGTCACGTCGAGTCGCCCGGCGCCCGCGAACGGCGAGGGTGCGAGCGGGGCCTTGGGGATTCCGGCGTCGAGCGAGGCGATGAGGGTGTTCGCCGCATCGAGCACGACGCGCGGATTCCGCCAGCTGGTCGACAGGTGGTACACCGACGCGGCTCCCCTGCCGAAGTCGCGATCGAACCGGGCGAGGTTGGCGGCGCTCGCGCCGCGCCATCCGTAGATCGACTGGTCGGGGTCGCCGACTGCCATCACGGGGTGCCCCTCGAAGAGGGAGGCGAGCAGTCGGGTCTGCACGACACTCGTGTCCTGGTATTCGTCGAGCAGCACGGTGCGCGAGCGCTCGCGGTGCTCGACGACGACGTCGGGGTGTTCCACGCAGATCTGCAGTGCGAGCGCGACCTGGTCGGAGAACTCGACGTAGCCTCGCTCGCGCTTGGCCGCGGCGTAGGCATCGGCGAGCTCGAGCAGCGGCGGCAGGGCATCGACCACGCCGAGCGCACCCACGAACGAGTCGAAGTCCGTGCGCTTTCGCGGCGCCTCGATGGGCAGCCCGCGCATGGCGAGGAAGTCCCGTGCGAAGGCGCGCACGTCGCGGCTGTCGGCGACGTTCTCGGCGAGCGCCCGGCTCAGCGAGAGCGCGGCGCCGGTGACGCGGTCGAGCGAGGCGTCGAGTTCGATGAGCCGGTCGTCGGCCGAGGAGCTCACGACCGAGCGGGCGAGCAGCCACGCGGATGCCTCACCGAGCACGGTCGCGTCGGGTTCGCGCCCGATGCGCATCGCGTGCTCGCGGTAGATCGCGCTCGCGAACGAGTGATAGGTGCTCACGGTCGCCGATTCGAGCGGGTCGATCACGAGTTCGGCGATGCCCTCGTGCACGAGTTGCGCGACGCGTTCGCGCACGCGCTCGGCGAGCTCGCCGGCGGCCTTGCGCGTGAACGTGAGCCCGAGCACGTCGGCCACGCCCACGTGTCCGTTGGCGAGCAGCCAGACGACGCGGTTCGCCATGGTCTCGGTCTTGCCGCTGCCGGCCCCGGCGACGACGATGCTCGCGCCGTGCGGATCGGCCTCGATGACCGCCTGCTGCTCGGGAGTCGGCACGTGAAGCCCGAGCCGGGTGGCGATCTCGGCCGCGCTCAGACGGTTCGGCACGCGGTCGGTCGCGCGATCCGAGCCGAGATTCGGGCCGGAGTTCGCGGCGGCGTTCACGACCGGAATCACCCCGGTCTGCGTCGCGCTCACGCGGAAACCGCCGGCACGAGGTGCACGCGGTACTGCCAGGACCCGAACCTGGATCGGGGCCCGGGCTCGGTGGAGCCCTCGAAGGTCGACCCTGCCATCACGCGGCCGACCTCGGCGAGCCGCTCGCGGAACGCGGTCTCGGCTTCGTCGTCGAACGGTTGCTGCGCGCGCTCGGTGTAGGCGAGCCCGCGCGACGGCGTCGCGACGTAGACGAGCTTCGCACCGCCCTGCACCCCTGCCGACGGCACGGCCTGCTGTCGGGCCGCGAGCTGGTACGCGGCGAGCTGCGGGTGCGCCGCCGTCTGCGGATACGTCGGCGGCGTGCGGCCGGTCTTGATGTCGACGATGACCGTCGTGCCGTCGGCCGACGCCTCGATGCGGTCGATGGTGCCGGTGATGCGCACCCGGTCGACGGTGATGGTGAACTTGCCTTCTGCACCGAGCAGCACCTTCGCGTCGTCGTCGAACGACTGCAGGTACTCGGCGGCGCCCTCGGCCATGCGGCGTGCTCCGCGGCGCTCGCGCTCGGCCACCCACCCGGCCTCGAAGCGCACGCCCTTCAGCCGCTCCTCGACGGCCTCCCAGATCGCCTCGACATCGGTCGCGCCGTCGTCTCGGCCGCCGACCTCTTCGACGACGGCGTGCACGATCGTGCCGATCGACGCCGCGACGCCCGACGGCGGCGACGCGATGTGGTCGACGAACCAGCCGAGCGGCGACTCCTCGACGCGGTCGATCTGTGAGGGCGACACCTGGACGGATGCCTCGGGGTCGCCGTCGAGGTCGACGAGCGGTGCCTCGCTCGAGAGGTCGGCGAGGCCGTACCACTCGGCCGGATTCGCGCCGGGCACGCCCTCCTCGGCGAGGAGGGCCAGTGCGGCCGCGGACTCGGGATCGCCCGTCACGGCCTCGCGCCGCAGCGCGCCGACGAGCGCGCGGAGCTGCAACGGCCGCCGACGCGCACGCACGCGCTCGCGGGCGTAGCCCATGAGCACCGACGGCTGCTCGTCGTCGTTCGCGGTGCAGGCGAGCACGACCTGTCGTCGGGCCCGCGAGACGGCGAGCACGAACATGCGCAGCTCGTCGTCGCGCACGGCGGCCCGCACCTCGGCCGGCGTCTCGACGCCGGGCAGCGGCGCACCGGCTCGCGCCGCCTGCGCGACGCGCGGCAGGAGTCCGGCGTGCAGGAGGGTGCCGCGCGGGCGCAGGTTCGGCCACACGGCGTCTTGGAGCCCGGCCACGACGACCACGTCGAACTCGCGGCCGACGACGCCCTGCGGGGTGGTCACGAGCACGGTCTCGGTCGTCCGCCTGGGCGCGAGCGAGTCTTCGGGCAGCTCACTCGCGAGCACCTCGTCGACGAATCGCACGGCGGGAGCCTCGGGCTCGCGCTCGACGAACCGGGTGGCGGCCGAGAACAGCGCCACGGCGGCGTCGAGCGAACGATCGGCCTCGTCGGCGAGCACGCCCGTGCCGGCGGCCTGCCGCCCCCACTCGGTGCCGAGTCCGCCGCCCTCCCAGAGCGACCAGAGGACCTCTTCGATCGTGCCGCCGGCGCGGCCCACCTGCACCGCGTCGTCGAGCACGGATGCGAGCCTCGCCGCGCGGCGGCCGGGCGCCGCGTCGATCGTCGCGAACCCCCCGGGCGCTGAGAGCGCGTCGACGAGCAGTTCGTCGCCCGTGCGAGTGCCGCCGGCGGCGAGCTCCTCGTGCCGGAGCGCGAGGCGCAGTCGTCGAAGCCCGATGCCGTCCAGCCGTCCGATCGGTCCGGTGAGCAGCGTGACCGCGAGCTCGGCGGTGAGCGGCTCGCGGCCGAGCACGAACGAGCACGCGGTGAGCAGCGCCGCGGCGGCGGGCGCGTCGCGCAGGGCCAGCCCCGATGCGGCGCCGGAGGTCGGCACGTCGGCGAGCGCGAGCGCGCGCTCGACGGTCGGCACGTCGCCGCCCGAGCGCAGCACGACCGCCATCTGCGACCAGGCCACGCCGTCGAGCAGGTGCCGCTCGCGGAGCAGCGCGGCGATCGCCTGGTGCTCGGCCGCGCCCGAGGCTGCCTCGATGCCGAGCACGGGCGCGAGCGGATCGACCGCGGGCGCGGCCACGGTGTCGTCGTCGCCACCTGCCAGCCGTGCGGAACGGTGGGTGCCGCCGAGCGCCGTGCCGACGTGGGCGCGCACGCCCGAGACGACCTCGGCGATCTCGGGACGGCCCCGGTGCACGATCGGGAGTTCGATGCGTCGAACGGGCGCACCGTCGAGCATCGAGCTCAGTGAGCCGAGCAGCTCGGGCCGGCCGCCGCGGAACCCGTTGCTCGCGACATCCGGATCGCCGATCGCGACGATCTGCACCCCGCACGCGGCGAAGGCGGCGATGAGCGAGGCCGACGCCTCGGTGGTCTCCTGCGCGTCGTCGACCACGAGCAGCCGCAGCCCCGCGAGCTGGCCGAGCGCAGCGGCCGCATCAGGCTCGGTGGCGCTGCGACGCACGATCGACGCCGCGAACGCGCCGAGTTCGGCCGAGTCGAACTGGTTCGGCCGCACCTGGTCCTTCACGTCGGAGTACTCGGACATGAAGTCGGCAGCCGCCACCCACTCGGGCCGGGCCGCCGCCTGGCCGAGTCGGGCGAGCTCGCGCTCGTCGATGCCGAGCTCGACCGCACGCATGAGCAGGTCGCGCAACTCGGTGCGGAACCCCCTGAGCACGCGCACCTCGGGCGTCAGCGGTTCGGGCCACGCGGGCCCGAACCCGTCGCGGATGCCGCCCTCGACGAGGTCGGCGACGATGCGGTCGTGCTCTCCGCCCGTGAGCAGCGTGACGGGCGCCGCCGTGTAGGCGCGCACGAGCTGGAAGGCCGTGGAGTTCGCCGTGCGCGCGAGCGGACCGCGGGTCGTCACGCCGAGCCGCACCGCGATGCGGTCGCGGAGCGCGGTGGCGGTCGACCGGCTCGCGCAGAGCACGAGCACGTCGTCGACGCCGTACCCGAGTCGCGCGACGCGGTCGGCGACGAGCTCGACCGCGAGCGTCGTCTTGCCGGACCCCGGGGCCCCGAACACCGCATGGTGCTCACCCTCGGAGATGCCCTCGGCGAGGGTCGCCGCCTGCCTCGCGGAGTCGGGTGCGACGAGGGTCGCATCGGGCTGCGACGGGGCGCTGGGGCTTGGCATGCCCACACGTTAACCCGTTCCGCCGACAGTGAACGTGCCCCGAGCCCCGCGAGCCGTGTCATAGTGTGGACGCACGGACAGAAAGGCCCACTGTGGACGTACGGATCGGCATTCAGAACTCCCCCCGCGAACTCGCATTCGAGTCCTCCCAGTCGGCAGAGGAGGTCCAGAACCAGGTCGGCGCAGCACTCGCCGGCGACGCGGCGACGTTGAAGTTCGTCGATGCGAAGGGCAGCGTCTTCCTCGTGCCCGCCGCCGCGCTCGCCTACGTCGAGATCGGCTCAGAGGAGTCGCGCCGCGTCGGATTCGTGGCCTGACATGGAGCTGCTCTTCGTCGTGCTCGGCGGGGCCATCCTCGGCCTGGCCGCGCGCTACCTGCTGCCGCTCCGGCACACGCACGGCGTGCTGCTGATCCCGTCGATCGGCGCGGGCGTCGCGGCGATCGTGTGGGTCGCCCTGACGTGGCTCGGCATGGCCTGGGACGGCGCGTGGATCTGGGTGATCTCGCTCGCCGTCGCAGGGCTGGCCGCCGCGGCATCCGCGTACCTGATCGGCCCGAAGCGCGAGCGAGCGGATGCCGCGCTCTTCGCGCGGCTCTCGCGGCCGCGCACGGAGGCATCCGCGCGGGCGGCCAGCGCGGCCTGACGCGAGCACGCGTACGCACGACTCGAACGGCGTCCTCCTCTGGAGGGCGCCGTTTCCGCGTTCTCAGGGGCAGCGCGAGGTTCTCAGGGGCAGCGCGAGCGGATGCCGCGGCGTCAGGCCGTGAGCCCGAGCGCGTCCATGCGGCGCGTGTGATCGGCGATCAGCTCGGTGAAGATCGGCTCGACGCGCTCCTCGAGACCGCGGGCGTCCGACGCGCGCAGGGCCGAGCGGGCGATGAGCAGGGTGTCGCCCACGAGGCTGCGACCCCAGAGCGCGAGGCGGTCGGCGAGACCGGGCTGCTCGGCGATCGCGACGGAGAGCTCGCGTTCGAGCACCGTGGCCGAGCCGGCCTCGTCGAGGATCGCGCGCACCCGGCGCGCGAGGTCGGCGTGCAGGCCGTTCGAGAGTCGCGAGAAGTACCCGTCGAGCATGCCGGAGGTCACGTGGATCGCGAGCAGGAGCTCCTCCCAGTCGCCCCCGCGCGAGGCCGACTCGAGTCGTTCGGCCGCCGGCGCGAACGGCGCCATGACGTCGACCGGCTCGACGCCCTGCAGGCGCAGTTCGGCGATGAGGGCGTGATGCTTGCGGAGCGCGACCCCTGCGGCGGCGCTCAGCCCCTCTTTCGCGCGGAGGGTCGGCGCGGTCTGCACCGCGAGCGCGAGCCCCTCGAAGAACACCAGCTGGATGTACGCGGCCTGGCCGAGGAACGGCACCGGTTCGGGCACCAACTCGGTGAAGTCGACCCGCGTGAGCTCGGTCGGCGCGACGCGCGGTCGCTGCCGCGGCGCCTCGGGGCGGGCTACGCGTCGATTGATCCAGGACACCACGGCACACAGCCTAACGGAGCCGTTCAGGCTCTCTCCGATAGGCTGGAGGTCGCATGCGGGCATCGGACCCGCGGCCGTGCGCCTGAGGACCAGCAGCGCGCACCTCTCCAGCTGAACCGACAGGCAGATACTTGACTACTTTCGCAGAACTCGGCGTCGCGTCCGACATCGTCGACGCGCTCGCAACGAAGGGCATCTTCGATGCCTTCCCCATCCAGGAGCAGACCATCCCCCTCGCCCTCTCGGGCCAGGACATCATCGGCCAGGCCAAGACGGGCACCGGCAAGACCTTCGGGTTCGGCCTGCCGATCATCCAGCGCCTCGGCGACGACCCCGAGCCGGGCGTCAAGGTGCTCGTCGTCGTGCCGACCCGCGAACTCTGCGTCCAGGTCACCGAAGACCTCGAGCTGGCGACGTCGAACCGGCCGACCAAGGTCGTGTCGATCTACGGCGGCAAGGCCTACGAGGGCCAGATCGAGGCGATCAAGGCCGGCGCCCAGATCGTCGTCGGCACCCCCGGTCGTCTGCTCGACCTCGCATCGCAGCGACTCCTGTCGCTGAAGAACGTGCAGGAGGTCGTGCTCGACGAGGCCGACAAGATGCTCGACCTCGGCTTCCTCTCCGACATCGAGAAGATCTTCGCGCAGACGCCCGCGGTGCGTCACACCATGCTCTTCTCGGCCACCATGCCCGGCCCGATCGTGGCGCTCGCACGCCGTTTCATGTCGAAGCCGATCCACATCCGTGCGACCGACCCCGACGAGGGCCTCACGCAGGCGAACATCAAGCACCTCGTCTACCGGGCGCACTCGCTCGACAAAGACGAAGTGATCTCGCGCATCCTCCAGGCCGAGGGCCGCGGCAAGACCGTGATCTTCACGCGCACGAAGCGCGCGGCGGCCAAGCTCGTCGAAGAGCTGAACGACCGCGGATTCAACGCCGCTGCCGTGCACGGCGACCTCAATCAAGACCAGCGCGAGCGCGCCATGGCCGCGTTCAAGGCGGGCAAGAAGGACATCCTCATCGCAACGGATGTCGCGGCACGAGGCATCGACGTCGACGACGTCACGCACGTGATCAACCACACCATCCCCGACGACGACAAGGCGTACCTCCACCGCGCGGGGCGCACGGGCCGCGCGGGCAAGACCGGCATCGCCGTCACCTTCGTCGACTGGGACGACCTGCACAAGTGGGCGCTCATCAACCGCGCGCTCGAGTTCGGTCAGCCCGAACCGGTCGAGACCTACTCGTCGAGCCCGCACCTGTTCACCGACCTCGACATCCCCGCCGGCACGAAGGGCCGTCTGAAGCCGTCGGCCTTGGCCGCCCCTCCGACCCGGTCGAGCACCGCCGGTCGCACCGAAGGCGGCTCGGGCAGCTCCGCGGGTCGCGGCGAGGCACGTCAGGGCGATGGCGAGCGCGCGCCGCGCAGCAGCCGTTCGCGTCAGCGCACCCGTGGCGGACGCCCCGCCGGCGAGGGCGCGTCGGTCGAGGCCGGCTCGCCTGCGGCATCCGATTCCGGCGACGCCGCGACGGCGACCGTGCGCGAGCCCGGCACCGGCACGCACGACGGCGGCGGCAGCGAGCACCACGACGGCAATGCGGCTCCGCGCCGTCGTCGCCGTCGTCGCGGACCGCGTCCGGCCGGCTCGACGGGCGCTGCGCCGCAGGTCTGACCCGGTCGACCGAACGACCTGCACGAAGGGGGCGGATGCCACGCGGCATCCGCCCCCTTCGTCGTCGCTCGCTTCGATCGCGCGTCGGCTACGGCAGCACGGGCGCCGACCCGGTGCCCTCGGCGATGATGCGCGCCACGACGTCGGCGCGCGTGCGCTCCTCACCCAGCCGGTTCGGCTTGCCCGTGCCGTGGTAGTCGCTCGAGCCCGTGACGGCGAGGCCGAACTCGCGCGCGAGGGCGTGCAGGCGGGGTTTCGAGGCCGGGTCGTTCTCGGGGTGGTCGATCTCGAGGCCGAAGAGCCCGGCGTCGACGAGTTGCCGCAGGCGCGGAGGCGACACGACGTACTCCTCGCCGCGGGCGCCCGGATGCGCGAGCACGGGCACGCCACCGGCCGCGCGGATGAGTCGCACGCCCGTCAGCGGATCGGGCGCGTAGTGCGGGCGCGCATACCCGTGCCGAGGGTGCAGGATGCCGGCGAACGCCGCCGAACGCGTGTTCGCGTGGCCGCGCGCCACGAGCGCGTCGGCGATGTGCGGGCGGCCGACGGTGGCGCCGATCGCGGTCTGGGCGAGCACGTCGTCCCACGTGAGCGGGTAGTCGCGCGAGATGCGCCGCACGATCTCCTCCGCCCGCGTGAGCCTGGATTCGCGGATGCGGGTGGTCTCGGCGAGCAGGCCCTCGTCGAACGGGTCGATCAGGTAGGCGAGCACGTGCACGCTCGTGTACTGCTCGCGGGTCGAGAGCTCCATGCCAGGGATCAGGGCGACGCCGGTGGCCGGCACGGCCGCCGCTGCCTCGGCCCACCCGGCCGTCGAGTCGTGATCGGTCAGCGCGATGGCCGAGAGGCCGGCCTCGGCGGCCTCGACGAGCAGGTCGGCCGGGGCCCCGGTGCCGTCGGAGACGGTCGAGTGCACGTGCAGGTCGGCGTCACCGATCACGGAACCGTGCTCGGATGCCGACGAGGGTGCCATCCCCCCATGCTAGGGCGAGCCCGCGCCCGCCCGGGCAGCGACTGGCGACCGTCGGGTGCTCGACCGACCAGACCGGCACGGCAGCCGGCCGCCGACACGCGACCGACGCGATCGCTCGCGGCCACGGCACAGCATCCTCCCCTAGCGTGGTGGGATGCTCCCCCGCATCCTCGGCTGGCTCGTCGTCATCGTGTCGGCCATCATCGGACTCATCCTGCTCTGGCCGCAGGGGTTCGGCCTGCAGAACCAGTGGATCGCCACGCACATCGTCGCGCTCCGCGGCTCGGCGGCCCTCGTCGGCATCGTCGCCGCCGGCCTCTTCGCGCTGCTCGCGATCCCCAGGCGGCCGCGCCGCTTCGCGCTCGCGATGGTGCTCATGCTCGCGATCTTCGCCGCGGGCAACGTCGCGGTGCTCGCCGCGCGCGGACTCGGAGGGTCGGATGCCGCGGCCGCCGCGTCATCCGACACCGTCACGGTGCTGTCGTGGAACACGCTCGGCGAGGTGCCCGACGCGTCGACCATCACCGAGCTCGCGCTCGCAGAGGGTGCCGACGTGGTGGTGCTGCCCGAGACGACCGAGCCGCTCGGCGAGGAGGTCGCGGTCGCGATGCGCGAGGGCGGGCGCCCGATGTGGGTGCACACCCGCGCCTTCGACGAGATCGCGAAGGCGCGTTCGACGACGATCCTCATCTCGCCGGAACTCGGCGACTACGAGGTCGTGTCGGCCGAGGTGCCCGGCCCGCCCGGCAACACGAACACGCTGCCGTCCGTCGTCGCCGATCCGGTCTCCGGCGACGGCCCGCGCATCGTCGCGGTGCACGCGGTCGCCCCGATCCGCTGGGAGCTGCGCAACTGGCGCAGCGATCTCGACTGGCTCGCCGAACAGTGTCAGGGCGAGAACGTCATCATGGCGGGCGACTTCAACGCGACGGTCGACCACTTCTCCGGTCGCGGCGTCGACGGCGGCGACCTCGGCCGATGCGCGGATGCCGCGGTGCAGGGCGGTGCGGGCGGCGTCGGCACCTGGCCGACCGACCTGCCCGAGATCCTTGGCAGCCCGATCGACCACGTGCTCGCGACGCCGGGCTGGCACGTCGACGCCTTCCGCGTGATCGGAGAGGTCGACGGGTCGGGCTCCGATCACCGTCCGATCGTCGCAACCCTCTCGCGCACGGATTGAGGAGGGCCGCACGACGCCTCCGGTGCGAGAATGGAGCACATGACCACGAGCGACATCTCCACCACCGAGACGACGGCATCGGCCACCTCCACCGATGAGGGCGGGCGCAACGCGAACCGCTCGACGACGCCCGGTTCCGACGGATTCCGGGACTTCATCAGCAACGGATGGGCCGAGCGCGACGAGGCGCTGCCGTCGGCACGCGAGCAGGCCGCCTTCGCCGCGGCTCGACGCGGCGCCGTCTCCGCGGCGTTTTCCGGCATCCGCCTGGTGATCCCGGCCGGCGACATGAAGCAGCGCGCCAACGACACCGACTACCCGTACCGCGCACACTCGGCGTTCGCGCACCTCACGGGCTGGGGCTCCGACAGCGAGCCCGGCGCCGTGCTCGTGCTCGAGCCGTCGGGCGCGGGCCATGAGAGCACTGTCTACTTCCGCGAGCGCGCGGGCCGGGACTCCGAGGAGTTCTACGCGAACCCCGCGATCGGCGAGTTCTGGATCGGCGCACGCCCCTCGCTCGAGCACGTCGCCACCGACCTCGCGATCGCGACGCGCGGCCTCGACGAGTTCGACGCCGTGATCGGCAAGGTCGACACGTCGACGCTCGTGCTGCGCGAGGCCGATGCCGCGATCACCGAGCGCATCGACCACGCCCGCATCCGCTTCGCCGCCGAGGAGGCGCTGTCGACCAATGCGCAGGACGCCCCGTTCTCGCTCGAGGTCGGCGGAGACCACGAACCCGACGCTGAGCTCGCGCGCGTGCTCTCCGAGCTCCGCCTCGTCAAGGACGACTACGAGCTCGGCGAGATGCGTGCCGCCGTCGAGGCGACGAAGCGCGGCTTCACCGAGGTCTTCGAAGAGCTCCCCCGCATCACGTCCGAGGTGCGCGGCGAGCGCGTCATCGAGGGCGTGTTCGCGACGCGCGCCCGACTCGACGGCAACGACGTCGGCTACGGCTCGATCGCCGCAGCCGGCCCGCACGCGACGATCCTGCACTGGACGCGCAACGACGGCCCCGTCGTGCCCGGCGACCTCGTGCTGCTCGACGCGGGCGTCGAGCTGGACTCCTACTACACGGCCGACATCACGCGCACGTTCCCGGTCAACGGCACCTTCTCGGCCGTTCAGCGCCAGGTCTACGAGGCCGTGCTCGAGGCAGCGGATGCCGCGTTCGCCGTCGTGCGCCCCGGCGCGATCTTCCGCGAGGTGCACGCCGCCGCGATGGCCGTGATCGCGCGCAAGACCGCCGAGTGGGGCTTCCTGCCGGTCTCGGCCGAGGAGTCGCTGCGACCCGAGAACCAGTTCCACCGCCGTTACATGGTGCACGGCACGAGCCACCACCTCGGCCTCGACGTGCACGACTGCGCGCAGGCCCGCCGCGAGATGTACCTGGACGGCGTGCTCGAGGCCGGCATGGTCTTCACGATCGAGCCGGGGCTCTACTTCCAGCCCGACGACCTCACGGTGCCGGCGGAGTTCCGCGGCATCGGCGTGCGCATCGAGGACGACATCGTGGTGACGGCCGACGGCGCCGAGAATCTCTCGGCCGGCATCCCCCGCACGGTCGCCGAGGTCGAGGCATGGGTGCAGGGCGCGCAGCGGGCCTGACGCCGGCGGGCGCCGTCGGAGCCTGACGCCGCGCGGGCGTCGTCGCTACGCGGCGTCGCCCGCCGCCCGCGCGGCGCGCCGGGCCTGCCACCAGGCCCAGAAGCGCGCGAGTTGGCGCTTCGCGAAGACGGCGACGCGGCGCGCCCAGGCGAATTCGGAGCCGAGGATCGCGAGTCCGAGGAACACGACGAGCCATCCCGGGCCGGGCAGCGGCACGAGGGCGAGTCCGACCGCGGCGATCGTGCCGCCGAGGACTCCGACGAGCACTCGGTAGGTGCGACGCAGCATCGGCCGGTCGTGGATGCGGCGACGGATCGCCCGCAACCAGCGGCGGATCGGGCGCTCGGGCCGTTCGGCCGCGGCGATATCGCGGGAGAGTTCCTGCTCGGTCACCATGCAAGACACGATATATCGCGAGTAGATGGCCCGCATCCGAACTCAGCGACCTCGCAGCAAGGGCCGGCGACCGCTCAGGAGTCCCCGCCGGTGCGGCGCTGCTCGCGCTCCTTGCGGCGTGCCGCATCGAGGGCCTCGCCGTAGGTGAGCCCCTGCGGCGAGGCAACTTCATCGGGAGCGGCATCCTCGCCCTCGGCACGGTCGGCATCGGTCGTGGGGGCCAGTGCCCCGCCGGCCGCGCTGTCGCCTGCGGGCGCTTCAGCGGCGGCCTCGACATCCGGAACCATCGCCCCGTACCGCGGAGCCGTCGGGCTCGCCGCTGGAGCCGGAGCCGGAGCCGAGCCGGGCGTGGGAATCGCCGGCGCAGGCGCCTCGGTCACGCCGAGCACCTGCCGGGCGCGCTCCACGTGCGCGGTCTCAGCGATGATCGAATAACTCGTGGCGAGCACCTGCGCGACCGACGTGAAGTCGCGGCGTCGGCGGTTGACCGAGTACGACACGACGCTGAAGATCATGCCGAACCCGGCGCCGATGAGCACGGCCGAGATCAGGATGCCGACCGAGGCGCCGGTCGGCGCGAAGATGAAGAACAGCAGGCCGAGGAAGGTGCCGAACCAGGCGCCCGACAGTGCACCGGCACCTGCGGCACGACCCCACGTGAGCTTGCCCGTGATGCGCTCGACGCTCGTGAGTCCGGTGCCCACGATCGCGAGTTCCTTCAGCGGGAACTCGGCCTTGGCGAGTGCGTCGACTCCGGCCTGCGCCTCGGCGTACGTCTCGAAGCTCGCGACCGTCTCACCCTGCGGCAGGGTCGGGAAGACTCTGGACATGCGGCCGCCGAACGGCGAAGGGGTGCTCACCCCCTCATCCTCCCACGGGCTAAGTTGGTACCGTGAGCGCAACGAGAGTCTTCGTCGCCCGACTCGCCGGATGCGCCGTCTTCGACCCCGCCGGTGATCGGGTCGGAAAGGTGCGCGACGTCCTCGTCGTGTACCGACGCAACGACCCCCCGCGGGTCGTCGGACTCATCGTCGAGGTTCCCGGCAAACGCCGCGTGTTCCTGTCGATCGGTCGCGTCACGTCGATCGGCGGCGGGCAGATCATCACGACGGGCCTCATCAACCTGCGCCGCTTCGAGCAGCGCGGCGGTGAGGTGCGCGTCATCGCCGAGATGCTCGGCCGCAAGGTCGCCTTCAACGACGGCTCGGGCGTGGCCTCCATCGAGGACGTCTCGATCGAGGAGCGCGAGCCCGGCGATTGGGAGGTCGAACAGCTCTTCGTGCGCCGCCCCAAGGGCGCCTCGCCGTTCTCGAAGGGCCAGTCGGCGTACGTCACGTGGCGCGAGGTCAGCGAGATCGCCGCCTCCGGCGAAGCACAGTCGGCCGAGCAGCTCATCGCGACCTACTCCGAGCTGAAGCCCGCCGACCTCGCGAACACCCTGCTCGACCTGCCCATGGCGCGCCGCCAGGAGGTCGCCGAGGAGCTCTCCGACGACCGCCTCGCCGACGTGCTCGAAGAGATGCCCGAGTCCGACCAGGTCGAGATCCTCTCGGGACTCGGCGACGATCGCGCCGCCGACGTGCTCGACCACATGCAGCCCGACGACGCCGCCGACCTCATCGCCCAGCTCCCCGAAGAGCGCGGCGAGCACCTGCTCGAGCTCATGGAGCCCGAGGAGGCCGAAGACGTGCGCATGCTGCTCACGTACGGCCCAGACTCGGCCGGCGGGCTCATGACGACCGAGCCGATCATCGTCTCGGCCGACGCCACGGTGGCCGAGGGGCTGGCGCTCATCCGCCGGCACGACCTCCCGCCGGCCCTCGGGGCAGCCGTCTGCGTCACGCTGCCTCCGTACGAGGCGCCGACGGGGCGGTTCCTCGGCGTCGTGCACTTCCAGCGCATGCTGCGGTATCCCCCGCACGAGCGACTCGGCACGCTCATCGACCAGGGCCTCGAGCCTGTCGGCGCCGACACGTCGGCCGCCGAGGTGAGCCGCATCCTCGCGAGCTACGACCTCGTCTCGGTGCCGGTCATCGACGAGAAGCACCGACTCGTCGGCGTGGTCACGATCGACGACGTGCTCGACTACCTGCTGCCCGATGATTGGCGAAGTCATCCCGAAGACGACGACGAGGTGAGTAAACGCGCGACCGCCCGCGCACAACTGACGACGGGCAGCATCCCGATCCCGAGCAACGCGAGGAGGGCAGCAGATGGCACGCGTTAACACCGCCGACGAACGGCGCTTCGACACCCCGAAGGGCAGCCGTCGTGCACCCTTCCGCCGCGGCAACCCCGACAAGGACCGCTTCGGCCGCTTCACCGAATGGGTCGCGCGTGCGATGGGCACCCCCGCCTTCCTGGCCGGGCTCTCGCTGTTCGTGCTCGCCTGGCTGCTCTGGAACACGTACGCTCCCGAGCAGTTGCGCTTCGACTCGCAGATCTACGGGTTCACCGTGCTCACGCTCGTGCTCAGCCTGCAGGCCTCGTACGCCGCCCCGCTCATCCTGCTCGCGCAGAACCGTCAGGACGACCGCGACCGCGTGCAGATCGAGCAGGACCGCCAGCGCGCCGAGCGCAATCTCGCCGATACCGAGTACCTCGCACGCGAGGTCGTCGCCCTGCGGCTGGCCATGCGCGACCTCGCGTCGAAGGACTTCATCCGGTCGGAGCTCCGCGCCGTGCTCGAAGAGCTCGACCGCACCCACGACGAGGATGCCGCGAATGCCGCCCCTCGCCCCTGACGAGCTCGAGGCCGCGGTGCGCCGCTCGCTCGAGTCCGTGATCGACCCCGAGATCCGCAAGCCCATCACCGAGCTCGACATGCTCGAGTCGGTGCAGGTCTCGGGCGATCGCGTGCAGGTCGTCGTCCGGCTCACGATCGTCGGCTGTCCGGCATCCGATCGCATCGAACGCGACGTGCGGCAGGCCGCCGAGACGGTCGCGGGCGAGGGCCTCGTCGACGTCGCGCTCACGGTCATGACGCCCGAGCAGCGCACGGCGCTGACCGAACGCCTCCGCGGCGCCAAGGCGGGTCGCACCAACCCCTTCGGCCCCGGCACGCTGACGCGCGTCATCGCGGTCACGAGCGGCAAGGGCGGCGTCGGCAAGTCGACGCTCACCGCGAACCTCGCCGTCGCGCTCGCGGCGCGCGGACTCTCGGTCGGGCTCATCGACGCCGACGTGCACGGATTTTCGATCCCGGCACTGCTCGGACTCGTCGACGACGACGGGCTCGCGGCCCGGCCGACCCAGGTCAACGACATGATCCTGCCGCCCGTCGCGCACGGGGTGAAGGTCATCTCGATCGGCATGTTCGTGGAGCCGGCCGAGCCGGGTGCGCGAGCGTCGTCGACCGCGGTGGCCTGGCGCGGGCCGATGCTGCATCGCACGCTGAACCAGTTCCTCACCGACGTGTACTTCGGCGATCTCGACGTGCTGCTCGTCGACCTGCCGCCGGGCACCGGCGACATCGCGATCTCGCTCGGGCAGCTGCTGCCGAACGCCGAGGTGCTCGTGGTCACGACCCCGCAGCCCGCTGCGGCCGACGTCGCCGAACGGTCCGGCGTCGTCGCACGCCAGACCGGCCAGCGCATCATCGGCGTCGTCGAGAACATGGCCGGGCTGCCCGGCCCCGACGGCACCGTGCTCGACCTCTTCGGTTCGGGCGGCGGCGAAGAGGTGGCCCGACGCCTGTCGGCCGGGCAATCCGAGTCCGTGCCGCTCGTCGCGAGCGTGCCGCTCAGCATCGCGCTCCGTCAGGGCGGCGACGACGGCATCCCCGTCGTCGCCGGCGCCCCCGACGACCCCGCGGCACGTGCGATCGAGCTCGTCGCCGAAGTCATCGCCTCCCGTCCTCGTCAGCTCTCGGGCCGTCGGCTCGACGTCTCCGTGCGGTGATGCGGATGCCGCGCGCCGCCGTCGCCCCCACGGGCCGGCGTGCGCGCCGCACCCCAGTGGCTTCGCGCGCACGGGCCGTGCTGCTTCCGCTGGCGTTCGCGATCGGCGTCGCCTCCATGGCCGGATGCACGCCGCAGGCGGGCGGCCCCGCGGCATCCGCCCCACCGGCAGCCCTGCCCGCCGGCATCACCGCGAGCGTGCTGCAGAGTCGGCAGGACGTCGTCGACGGCAAGCTCGTGGTGCAGCTCGACAACGCCACGGGCGACGCGCTCGAGTTCGCCGCGTTCGAGGTCTCGGCGCCCGGCCTCGAGCCGGGCCTGCGATTCGAGGGGCCGCGCACCATCCCCGACGGGCGGTCGGTGCAGTACCGGGTCGAGCTGGGCGGCACCCGCTGCGACGGCGACGCGGGGCCGGCCGAGGTCGCGCTCGAAGTGTCCGGGGGCGGTGGCGGCGAAGCCGTCGGCACGATCGAGGCCGACGACCTCTACGACACGCTCCCTCGGCTGCAGAACAGCGGATGCCTCGCCGGCGCCGTCGCGGACGTCGCCGCGTTCACCCTCGCCGAGCACCTGCGCTCGACGGGGTCGGGCACCGACCGGCGGGCCTTCCTCGACATCTCGGTCGAGCCCACCGGCGCGGCATCCGGTTCGGTGGATCTCTCCGAGGTGCTCGGCACGACCCTGCTCTCGGCCGAGGACGGCCTGAACTGGTCGACGACGACCGCGCACATCGAGGCGTCCGACGCCCCGTCGACGATCTCGCTGCCCGTGCGACCCGCACGCTGCGACCCGCACGCGGGCGCGGAGGACAAGCGCGGCACCATCCTGCCGCTCGTGGTGACGACGAGCGAGGGCTGGTCGGGCCAGTACGAGGTGCGCGCCTCGGCGACGCTGAAGCAGGACCTGTTCGCCTACTTCACCGAGCGCTGCGGCCTGCCCTCGAACTGACGCGAACGACCCGCCGCGCTGCGCCGCCGAGGCGTCACGATCTGCTGGAATCCGGGGCGGTTTTCCCGCAGATCGTGACCCCCCGCGGTCATGGGACGGCGTGTCGTCGCGGCGTGTCGGGCCGGTCTCGCCGGCGGCTGGTCAGCCGCGCGGCTCGACGACCCGCGCGAGCAGCTCGACGAGCAGACGCCCGGTGAGTTCCGACGGCAGCGCCTCGACGAGGGCGAGCACGGGCGCCATCTGCGCCGGAAGCCCGCCGCCCTCGCCGCCGAGCAGGCCGATCGCACCGAGGAGTCCGGCCGCGGTGTCGGAGTCGAGTTCACCGGCGGCCGCGATCAGGGGCTCGACCCCGCCGGGCAGCGCTTCGGCGAGGCCGGCCAGCACGAGCTGCCCGTCGACCTGCGGAACGCCGCGCACGGCATCGGCCGCCGCGACGAGCGCCGCCGAGAGGTCTTCGACGACGTGCTCGGTCACGGGCGTGATCGTGAGGTGGGTGGTGTGCGGCAACCGCGTGCCGTCGGCCTGGGTGAGCCCCGGCTGCAGCTGCAGGAGCCAGCCCGAGCCGCGCGCGGCATCCGCCCAGTGATGCGGGTCGACCCGGAGCCCGGGCGCGACGGACTCGTCGGTCGCGACGGCGAACAACGGCCCGACGGGCACCCCGACGACCCGCAGGCCCTCGATGCCCTCGACGACCTCGCGCAGCGTCGTCGTGGCGCGAGCGGCCTTCGCCGAGAGTTCGGCGAACCCGGCCTCGCCGAGCACCTCGGTGATCGACCAGGCGGCCGCGAGCGGTCCGGCGGGCTTCGAGCCCGTCATCGTCGGGTTCACGACGGGGTAGCCGGGCCAGCCGGTCGTGCGGAAGTACTGGTGGCGCTGGCGGTCGCGGCCGCGCGTGAGCAGCACCGAGACGCCCTTCGGCGCGTACCCGTACTTGTGGAGGTCGGCCGAGAGGCTCGTGACGCCGGGCACGCGGAAGTCCCATGCCGGCAGCTCGTCGGGCCAGAAGCCGAGCGCGAAGCCGCCGATGCAGGCGTCGACGTGCAGCGCGATGCCGCGCGCGCGGCAGACCGCCGCGACGTCCGCGACGGGGTCGAGGCTCGCGAACGGGTACGACGGCGCCGAGACCACGACGAGCGCGACGTCGTCGCCGAGGCGGTCTTCGATGGCGGAGGCCGCGAGCGTGCCGGTCGCGGGGTCGACGGGCACGAGGTCGAGGACGAGCCCGAAGTACTCGGCCGCCTTGTGGAACGCGGCGTGCACGGTGATCGGGGCGACGATGCGCGGCATCCGCGGAGTGCCGACGCGGGCCGCACGCCACACGTCGCGCGCGGTCTTCACCGCGAGCAGGCAGCTCTCGGTGCCACCCGAGGTGACGGTGCCGACGACGACCTCGGCCGAGTCGGATGCCGCGTCGGAACCGTCGCCCTCGCCGTGGAACACGCGTCGGGCGAAGCCCACGACGCCGGCCTCCATGGCCGCGACCGAGGTGAACGTGGTCGGGTCGAGGCCGTTCACGGGCTGCACGAGACGCGCGGCCGCGGCGGAGAGCTCGTCGAGCTCGGCCAGCCCGGAGTCGTAGACGTACGAGAGCACCCGGCCGCCGTGGGTGGGCGCGTCGCCCTCGCGCAGGGCGGCGAGTTCGGCCAGCACCTCGGCGGGGTCGCGTCGGAAGTCGTTCATGGTCACACCGTCTCCTGCGTGTCGTTCCGGGGGTTCGGCTGCGTCGGGGGGGCCGACGCAGCGGGCGCCGCCGCGACATCCGCATCGATGTCGTGGCGGCGGAGCGCGTACCGGCTGAGCGGCACGAGGCTGAGGAACACGAGCAGCGCGGGCAGCGCGCTGAAGCTGACGGCGATGCCGGCGACGGCCGCCGCGGGCTGCTCGACGACGGTCGAACCGGTCGACTCGAGGTAGCCGGTCAGTGCCAGCACGATCGTGAGCACGGTCGCCCCGAGCGCCATGCCCGCGGTCTCGCCGGCGGTCCAGATGCCGCCGAAGCTGCCGGCGCGCCCCTCGCCGTGCTCGCGGGCGTCGTGCGAGATGACGTCGGGCAGCATGGCCATGGGCAGCGTCTGCATGCCCGCGTAGGCGGCGCCGGCGAGCGCGACGGGCAGGTAGACCCAGGCGCCGGGTGCCCAGATCATGCCGACCATGCTGAGCGAGGCGACCGCGAACAGCAGGCTCGCCCACCGGAACGCCCGCTCCTTGCCAGTGCTCCGGGAGATGCGGCTCCACAGGGGCGCGCAGAGCACCGCCGGGGCGATGAGCGCGACGAACAGCAGGGTCAGCGCATCTTCGCTGTCGAGCACCCAGACGGCGACGTAGTTGGCGCCCGCGAGCATGACGCCGGTGGCGAGCCCCTGCAGCACGAAGGTCGCGAGCAGCGCGCGGAACGGGGCGCTGCGACGCAGGGCCGCGAAGCCCTCGGCGTAGGCTGCGCGGATGCCGCGGCGCGGCGCCTGAACGCCGGGCAGGCCGCGCGGGGCCGTCGTGACCGCGACGAGCATGCCGGCGCCGATGACGAGGCCCGCCACGATCGCCATCACGAGGTACCCGGTCGCCTCGTCGTCGCCCATGCGGCGGAGCATCGGCCCGCCCGCGCCGAACAGCAGGATGGCGAGGCTCAGCACGACGACACGCCACGACAGCAGGCGCGTGCGCGCGTCGTAGTCGGAGGTGAGCTCGGCGGGCAGCGCGATGTAGGGCACCTGGAACAGGCTGAACGCGGTCGCCGTCGCGAGGAACGCGAGGAACACCCAGACGCCCGATGCCGCGGGCGCGAGCCCGGCCGGAACCGCGAAGGTCAGCACGAATCCGACGGGCAGCGCGATCGCTCCGATGCGCATCCACGTGCGGCGCGAACCCGTGCGGGCGAGCGCCCGGTCGCTGTGCTCGCCGATCCACGGATCGATGACGACGTCCCACACCTTGGCCGCCGTCACGACCAGACCGGCGACGAGCGCGGTGACGCCGAGGGTGTCGGTCATGTAGAAGACGAGGACGAGTCCTGGCAGCGTCGCGAACCCACCGGTACCGAGCGATCCGATCGCGTAGCGGGTGACGACGCCGCGGGAGAGGGGGCGCTCCAGTGCGGTCATGGAGGCATAGTGTAATCGGCTCCGCAACCTCGGTGAGACCGAAGTGGGTCAACTGTCCTAGACTGTGCCGCATGCGCGCCACCCTGGCCTCCCCCGACCTGTACGCCCGCCTCACCGCTGAGATCGTCGCCACCGGCGACGCCACGGTCGAGGTTCCGACGCCGAGCACCGGCGAGACGCTCCATGCGCTGCCGCAGTCGAGCGCCGCCGACGTGCTCGACGCGACCGCGAGAGCCCGCATCGCCCAGCTCGCGTGGGCCCGCGCGGGCTTCGCCGAGCGCCGCCGGATCCTGCTGCGCGCGCACGACCTCGTGCTGGAGCGCCGCGAACTGCTGCTCGACCTCATCCAGCTCGAGAGCGGCAAGACGCGCGGGCAGGCCTTCGAGGAGGTGTTCCAGGCCGCCTCCGTCACGCGCTACAACGCGCTCGAGGCGCGCCGGACGCTCCGCGGCGGCCCGCGACGCGGCGGCATCCCGACCGTGCTCACCGCGAGCGTGCGGTACAAGCCGAAAGGCGTCGCCGGCGTCATCACCCCCTGGAACTACGCGCTGAGCCTCGCTGCCATGGACGTCGTGCCCGCGCTCGCGGCCGGCTGCGCGGTCGTGCAGAAGGCCGACGACCAGGGCGCGCTGTCGATCCTCGCCCTGCGCCGCGCCTTCATCGACGCCGGCGTGCCCGAGGCGCTCTGGGCGGTCGTCACCGGTCCGGCGGCCGAAGTGGGCGAGGCCGTGACGGATGTCGCGGACTACATCTGCTTCACCGGCTCGACCGCGACCGGCCGAAAGGTCGCCGAGAAGGCCGGCCGCCGCCTCGTGGGCGCGTCGCTCGAACTCGGCGGCAAGAACGCCCTGCTCGTGCTCGATGACGCGGATCCCGTCGACGCCGCGCGCGGCGCCGCGCACGCCGCGTTCTCGGCCATGGGCCAGCTCTGCGTGTCGGTCGAGCGCTTCTACGTCGACCGCGAGGTCGCTGGCGAATTCCAGCGTGAGCTGGTCACACGCTTGGAGGGTGCCGCGCTCGGTTCCGCGCTCGAGTTCGGGCCCGACTTCGGCTCGCTGACGAGTGCCGCCCAGGTCGCCCGCGTGCAGGCGCACCTCGACGACGCCATCGCCAAGGGCGCGACCGTGCTGGTGGGCGGCAGGCCGCGCCCCGATCTCGGCCCCTGGTTCTTCGAGCCGACCGTGCTCACCGGCGTCACGCCCGAGATGAGCGTCTACGCCGACGAGACGTTCGGCGCGATCGCCTCCCTCTACCTCGTCGACGGCGATGCCGAGGCCATCGTCGCCGCGAACCACAGCCAGTACGGCCTGAACGCGTCGATCTTCTCCGGCTCGCTGCGCCACGCCTCACGCGTCGCCGACGCGCTCGAGGCCGGCAGCATCAACATCAACGAGGGCTACCGAGGCTCGTTCTCGGCCGTCTCGGCGCCCATGGGCGGCGTCAAGCAGTCGGGCGTCGGCCGCCGCAACGGCCGCGAGGGCCTGCTGCGCTTCGTCGAGCCGATCACGGTCGCCCGGTCGACCGGGCTCATCCCCCTGCCCCGCACGGGCGCCGAGTACCGCACGCTCGTGCCGGTCATGGTGCTCGTCTCGCAGGCGCTCAAGGCGATCCGCCGCGCCTGACGCCTCGCTGCGGCATCCGTCACGGTTCGAAGACGGATGCCGCGGCATCCGTCACGAGCGGCTCAGGTCGATGCCGGGCTCGGTCGATCCGGGACTCAGGTCCCTCCGGGACTCAGGTCGCTTCGGGACTCAGGTCGCTTCGGAGTCGAACGGGGCCGCATCGCCCGCGCCCAGGGCCTCGCGCTTGCGCTTGCGCTGCAGGTATGCGGAGTTCTCGTTGACCGCGGCTCTCGCGACGACGGGCGCCGCCGCCGGCTCGGCGAACGGGTCGCCGTCGCTCAGGGCATCGCGGATGATGCGCCGAGGGTCGTACTGACGCGGGTCGAGCTTCTGCCAGTCGACGTCGTCGAACTCGGGGCCCATCTCCTCGCGCATGCGGTCCTTCGCACCGTTCGCGAAGTCGCGCACCGAGCGCACGAACTTGCCGAGCTGGGCCGCGTAATGGGGCAGGCGTTCGGGGCCGAGCAGGAACACGGCGATCACCCCGATGATGAGGAGTTTCTCGAACGTCAGACCGAACACCGTTACAGGATAGTCTGCGGCGAGGCGTCCGAAACACACACCCGGCTGGACGTAGGCTTGGCAGCTGAGAGAGTGCCGGGAGCCGCATCGTGTCCGAACGTGACCTGAACTGGAAGTACGTCGACGAATCCGTCGTCGAGAGCGAGGCCGTCGCCCGCGCGCGCCAGCAGTCCATGGAGCTCGGCATCGATCCCGTCTCGCCCGCCGTGGGCGCGCAGCTCGCGGTCGTCTCCGCTGCAGCGCGCGCCGAGTCGATCATCGAGATCGGCACCGGCGTCGGCGTCTCGGGCCTGTGGATGCTGCAGGCCGCCCGCGGCGCCCTGCTCACCTCGATCGACACCGAGAACGAGTACCTCCAGGCGGCGCGCGAGAACTTCGCGGACGCCGGCGTGGCCGCCGCCCGTGTGCGACTCATCGCCGGGCGCGCGAGCGAGGTGCTCCCCCGCATGAACGAGAACTCCTACGACGTCGTCTTCGTCGACGCCGACGCCGGCTCGGTGATCGAGTACGTCGAGCACGGCCTCCGGCTCGCGAAACCGACCGGGTCGGTGCTCGTGGCCAGGGCCCTGTGGCGCGGGCGCGTGGCCGATCCCGCGCGCCGCGACGACGAGGCGACGGCGTTCCGGGCGCTGATCTCCGAGCTGTCGGCCTCCGCGGCCGTGGCCACGGCGGTCTCGCCCGCCGGCGACGGGCTGCTGCAGATCGTCAAGCTCGGCGCCTGACGCGCGAGCCGCGGACCCGTCGCCGTCCGCGCGAGCGCCCGTCCGTGCACGAGCGCCCGCCCGCGGCATCCGGAATCCGCGGGAAATCACGGATGCCGCGTCACGACCTCGTGACGCGGCATCGGCTTCGCGTGAGCCCGCCCGAGCGCCGATGCGCTCGAGCGGACATGCCTCGAGCCGAGCACCGCAGGCGGGCTCGGCTCGAAACGAATGGATCTGATCAGGCCGGGTTGACGACGCCGCCGAGCACGTCGTAGAGCTCCTTGGCCTCAGCATCGTTCACCGAGACGACAAGGCGTCCGCCGCCCTCGAGCGGTACCCGCACGATGATCAGCCGACCCTCCTTCACAGCCTCCATAGGCCCGTCTCCGGTGCGTGGCTTCATGGCCGCCATTGAGCTACCCCTTTCGTGGCTGTACCCATCCATTATCCCGCATCGGAAGCAGTCCTGAGAAATCGCCGGGAGCCTGTGGATGACGCAGGGCGACCGACGACGACTCGAATGGACTCAGGGCGGAGTCCAGTCGCGCCCGTCGATTCCCCACGCGATGAGCAGCCAGCCGATCTGCAAGGCCAGGAAGAGCACGACGAGACTCCAGCGGTACCACCTCGCTCGCGGCACCGCCAGGGCGCCGAGCAGGGGGAACAGCGGCGAGGCGATGCGGAACACGCTCGACTGCGGGAAGAACACCGCGAGCAGGTAGAGCGCGTAGCTCGCCGACCACAGCCGGATGTCGACGCCGAGCCGTCGCACCGCCGGCATGACGAGCACGAGCGCGAACCCGATCACGAGCGCGACGACGGCGATCGTGCCGAGCGGCTGTCCGAGCCACCATCCGCCCGACTCGAACCAGGCCGTGAACGGCACGAGCTCGCCGTAGCCGATGTACGCGGCGCGCCACGCCAGTTCGGTGTCGGTGTAGGCATGCAGGTCGCCCGTGCCGATCGCCGCAACGAGCAGCCACCCGAAGCCGAACACCACGGCGAAGACGGTGACGGATGCCGCGAGCACCCGTTCCCGCATCGGGAACGGGTCGTCGCGTCGCCGCCACCAGCGCCACAGCCAGTGCAGCCCGAGCGTCAGGGCGAAGGCGAGCGCTCCGGGCCGGGTGAACGACCACAGCGCGATGACCGGGAACAGCCAGCCGTAGCGCCGGTCGACGAGCAGCAGCAGGGCCGTCGCGAGCAGCAGGTAGCCGAGCGACTCCGCGTAGCCGAACTGCATGATCGGCGACACCGGTGCGACGCAGAAGAGCACGACGGCGAACATCGCCCGATCGGGTTCGAGGAACCGCGACATGAGCCGGTGGAACACGAGCGCGGCGCCCAGGCCCGCCGCGAGCGAGATGACGACCGACGCGACGTTCCACGGCACCTGGAGCCAGGTGAGCATGCCCACGAACGCCGGATACACGGGCATGAACGCCCACGCGTTCTCGGCGACGTGGCCGTCGGCGGTCTGCGGCAGCGCGCTCGGATACCCCGAGAGCAGGATGATCTGGTACCAGCGGGCGTCCCACATGTTCGCGAACTCGAAGTAGCCGGGCTTCGCGGCCGTCCACGGGTTGGCGCCCTGCACGCTCGCGAGCGTGAGCACGAACACCGTCGTGATCGCACGGGCGCCCGCGAACACGAGCATCACGCGCAGCCACCACGGCGCCAGGCGCCACCGCACGCGCGGCGACCACCGCGTCGCGCGGAACGGGTCGGCCTCGCGGTCGGCGCGCCGGCCCGGGGTCGCCCCGGTCGCAGCGGTCGCTTCCGTCGGGTCGGTCATGCCCGGCTCACGCGCCGGTCAGCCACGAACGCAGTCCGACCTCGCACGCGACGATGGCGTCGAGGCGCACGCGCTCGTCGTCGGTGTGCGCGAGGCTCGGGTCGCCTGGCCCGTAGTTCACCGCGGGCACGCCGAGGGCGCTGAAGCGCGCGACATCCGTCCACCCGTACTTGGGTCGCGCCTCGGCGCCGACCGCCGCCAGGAACCCCTGCACGAACGGGTCGTGGAGCCCCGGCCGGGCGCCGGCCGAGGCATCCGTCACCGTCAGCTCGTACTCGGGGAAGAGCCTTCGCATGGCCTCGATCGCCTCGTCGACCGTGCGGCTGGGCGCGAAGCGGTAGTTGACCGTGAGCACGGCCTCGTCGGGCACGACGTTGCCGGCCACGCCGCCGCGGATGCCGACCGCGCTGAGCCCTTCGCGGTACGCGAGCCCCTCGACGTCGACGGTCTCGGCCTCGAATGCGGCGAGCCGGTCGAGCGCCGGAGCCAGCGCGTGGATGGCGTTCACGCCCATCCAGGGCCGAGACGTGTGCGAACGCGTGCCGGTCGCGCGAAGCTCGACGCGCAGCGTGCCGTTGCAGCCGCCCTCGACCTGCCCGTTCGAGGACTCCCCGAGGATCGCGAAGTCGGCCTCGAACAGATCGGGCCGCGCCTCGGCGAGACGCTTGAGCCCGTTGAGGTCGGCGGAGACCTCCTCGTGGTCGTAGAACATCCAGGTGACGTCGTAGACCGGGTCGGCGAGTTCGACCGCGAGCTTGAGCGCGACCGCGACCCCGCCCTTCATGTCGGTCGTGCCCCGACCCCAGAGGTAGTCGACGCCGTCCTCGCGCTCGAAGCGGGTCGGCACGTTGCCGTTGATCGGCACGGTGTCGAGGTGCCCGGCGATCACGACCCGGCGCTCGCGCCCGAGGTGCGTGCGCGCGACG
The DNA here is from genome assembly GCF_001660485.1 of Agromyces aureus. Lineage (GTDB taxonomy): Bacteria > Actinomycetota > Actinomycetes > Actinomycetales > Microbacteriaceae > Agromyces > Agromyces aureus. The sequence continues at coordinate 1,714,796 of NZ_CP013979.1, read as the reverse complement.
ATCGTGTCGCCGTCGCGGTGCAGCTCGAGGTGGGATGCCGCGGCGAGCGCCTGCTCGACGAGATCGGCGAGCACGGTCTCGTCGCCCGAGACGCTCGGGATGTCGCAGATCGCCTTCGTGAGCGTCACCGAGTCGGCGGTCGGATCGAGCGGGGCTGGCGTCTCGTCGGGCATTCCCCGAGTCTATTCGGGGAGCCGCCGACGTCGCCCCGCGTCATCCGTCCGCCCGGGTCGGCACCGGTCGGTACCCTTGGAGCATGCCCGCGAACGAGACCGCCATCGCCCACGCCCGCACCGCCGCCGCCTCGGGTCTCACGACCATCGCGGGCGACGGCACCGTGCTCGACGCCTGGTTCCCGGCGCCGGCCATCGGCGATGCGGCGACGCCGCTCGCGGCCGAGCATGCCGCACTCGCCGGCGACGACGCCCGACGCAACGTGCACATCGAGGTCATCGAGCTCGAGATCGACCTCGACGCCGCCCCGGCGAGCACGGCCGACGCGTACCTGCGCCTGCACCTGCTCTCGCACCTGCTCGCCGCCCCGAACACGATCAACCTCGACGGCGTCTTCGCGCACCTGCCGGCCGTGGTCTGGACGAACGCCGGCCCGGTGCACCCCGCCGACTTCGACCGACTGCGCCCCGCCCTGCAGCGCGCCGGCATCCACGCGACCGGCCTCGACAAGTTCCCGCGCCTGCTCGACTACGTCACGCCGGCGCGCGTGCGCATCGCGGATGCCTCGCGCGTGCGCCTCGGGGCCCACCTCGCGCCCGGCACCACGGTCATGCACGAGGGCTTCGTGAACTTCAACGCCGGCACGCTCGGCAACTCGATGATCGAGGGTCGCGTGTCGCAGGGCGTCGTCGTCGGCGACGGCTCCGACATCGGCGGCGGCGCCTCGATCATGGGCACCCTCTCGGGCGGCGGCACGCAGCGCGTCGCGATCGGCGAGCGCGCCCTGCTCGGCGCGAACTCGGGCATCGGCATCTCGATCGGCGACGACACGGTCGTCGAGGCCGGCCTCTACGTGACCGCCGGCACCAAGGTCGCCGTGCTCGGCGGCAGCGATCGCACGGTCAAGGCGGTCGAGCTCTCCGGCGTGCCGAACCTGCTCTTCCGACGCAATTCGGTCAATGGCAGGGTCGAAGTGCTCTCCCGCGACGGGCACGGCGTCACGCTGAACACCGCACTGCACGCCTGAGTTCGTCGGGGCCGTTCGCACCGCCCTCCCGCTCCATTACAGTTGTGCCTCAGGTCGCCGGGCGGCGGCCATCGCCGTGGGCGATCACGAAGGAGTGACGTGGGCACCGACGCACCCAGAACCCGACACCATCGCTGGCTGAGAGCGCTCACCTGGACGCTCGCGGTCGTGCTGCTGCTCGTCCTCGTGGCGGGCGGCGTCGGCTGGTGGACGGTGCAGCGTTCGTTCCCCACGACGAGCGGGCGCATCGACGCACCCGGGCTCGTCGCACCCGTGAGCGTCTACCGCGACGACGCCGGAATTCCCCAGATCGTCGCCGAGAGCGACCACGACCTGTTCTACGCGCAGGGTTTCGTGCACGCGCAGGACCGGTTCTGGGAAATGGACTTCCGTCGTCACGTCACCGCCGGCCGGCTCGCCGAGCTCTTCGGCGCCACGCAGGTCGGCACCGACGCGTTCATCCGCACGCTGAACTGGCGGGGCGTCGCCGAAGCGGAGTACGCACTGCTCGACGAGGCCTCCCGTGCCTACTACGAGGCCTACGCCGAGGGCGTGAACGCCTACCTCGCCGAGCGCAGCGGCTCCGAGCTCTCGCTCGAATACGCCGTACTGGGGCTGCAGAACCCCGGCTACTCGCCCGAGCCATGGACCCCCGTCGACTCGATCGCGTGGCTCAAGGCCATGGCCTGGGACCTGCGCTCCAATCTCGGCGACGAGATCGACCGGGCGCTGCTCGCCACCGCGCTTCCCCCCGCGGAGGTGGCGCGCCTGCATCCCGGCTTCGACTGGTCGACCGCCCCCACCATCGTCGACGGGTTGCCGGCCGCCGCCGCGACGGCCTCGACGGGCACTCCGACCCCGCTCGCGAACGCCGACACGGCGACGGATGCCGCGGGCGGGCCCCTCGCGGCATCCGCCACCGGGGCCGTCACGACCGACTACGTGGCCGCGCTCACGTCGCTGCGCGCCACGCTCGACGGCATCCCGGCGCTGCTCGGACCGGAGGGCAACGACATCGGCTCCAACTCGTGGGTCGTCTCGGGCGCGCTCACCGAATCCGGCAAGCCGCTGCTCGCCAACGACCCGCACCTGGGCCCGGCCCTGCCGTCGATCTGGGCGCAGATGGGCCTGCACTGCGCCGCCCTCACCGAGACGTGCACGTTCGACACCGCCGGGTACACTTTCGCGGGCTTGCCCGGCGTCATCATCGGCCACAACGAGCGCATCGCGTGGGGCTTCACGAACCTCGGCCCCGACGTCGCCGACCTCTACCTCGAGCGCGTCACGGGCGACACGTACGAGCTCGACGGCGTGCAGCTGCCGCTGCAGGTTCGCGAGGAGACGATCGAGGTCGCCGGAGGCTCCCCCGTCACCGTGACGGTGCGCTCCACCGGGCGAGGGCCGATCGTCACCGACCTCGACTCGGACTTCGCGGCCGTCGCCGAAGGGTACCCAGCGGCGTCCGGTGCACCCGAGGGCGAGTACCAGCTGTCGCTCCAGTGGACCGCGCTGACGCCGGGCACGACCGCCCAGTCGATCTTCGCGCTCGACCGCGCCCGCGACTGGAACGAGTTCCGGGCCGCGGCCGCCCTGTTCGACGTGCCCTCGCAGAACCTGATCTACGCCGACGTCGACGGCAACATCGGCTACCAGGCTCCGGGTGCCGTGCCGATCCGCACCTCCGGCGACGGCACTGTGCCGCAGCCCGGCTGGACGACCGCCGTCGGATGGGCGGGCGAGGTGGCGTTCGACGACCTGCCGAGCGTCTTCAATCCGCCGCGCGGCTACCTCGTGACGGCGAACAACGCGGTAGCGAACGGGGGCCCGTTCCTCACCGCCGACTGGGACTACGGCTACCGGGCCACGGCCATCGAACGCCTCTTGAAGGAGCGCATCGACGCGGGCGAGAAACTCACGTCGGACGACTTCACCCGCATCCAGCTCGACACGAGCGATGCGAACGCCGCCGCATTCCTGCCGGTGATCGCCGAACTCGACCTCTCGGGCGACGCCGCGCGCGGGGCCGACCTCCTGGCGGACTGGGATGGCCGGGCCGACGAGAGCAGCCCGCAGGCCGCGTACTTCGCCGTCTTCTGGCGCACCCTGCTCGCCGACATGTTCGACTCGCTGCCCGAGCAGACCCGCCCGACCGGCGGCGATCGGTGGTACACGGTCGTCGGCACGCTGCTGGGCGAGCCCGACGCCGCCTGGTGGACGAACGAGCGCCTCGGCGTCGCCGGCCGGGACGCGATGATCGCCGACGCCCTCGACGAGGCCTGGGGCGAGGCCACGAGCCGCATGGGCGGCAACGCCGACACGTGGCGCTGGGGTCGCCTGCACACCCTGACGCTCACGAACCCGAGCTTCGGCACCTCCGGCATCGCGCCCATCGAATGGCTCTTCAACCGCGGCCCCTACGAGGTCGGCGGCGGATCGTCGATCGTGAACGCCACCGGCTGGGACGCGACGCAGGGCTACGGCGTCGACTGGGTGCCGTCGATGCGCATGGTCGTCGACCTGAGCGACTTCGACGCCTCGACCTGGGTCAACCTCACCGGCGCGTCGGGCCACGCGTTCCACCCGAACTACGTCGACCAGGCGCCGCTGTGGCAGCGCGGCGAGACTCGCGACTGGCCGTTCAGCCTCGATGCGGTTCGGGAGGCCGCGACCGACACCCTCGACCTGCGCCCCGTGACCGGCTCGGCTCCGGCGTCCGATCCGGCGTCGAGCGAGGCGCCCGCGGCGGAGTAGCGCCGAATCCGGCCTGCTCTGGCCCACGACCCCGCGGCCGCATCGGACGCCGAAGGGGCGCCGCGCGAACGCGGCGCCCCTTCGGCGTCTCGGTTGCCGCGGCATCCGTTCGCCCGAATCGGACGGATCGGCAGCGCGGCCGGTGCTCAGGCGCCGGGGTAGCGGCGCTCGGGCTCACCGATGTAGAGCTGCTGCGGGCGACCGATCTTGGTCTGCGTGTCGAGGTTCATCTCGCGCCAGTGCGCCATCCAGCCGGGCAGTCGACCGATCGCGAAGAGCACGGTGAACATGCGGGTCGGGAAGCCCATGGCCTTGTAGATGACGCCGGTGTAGAAGTCGACGTTCGGGTAGAGGCGACGCTCCTTGAAGTAGTCGTCCTGCAGGGCGAACTGCTCGAGCTCCTTGGCGATGTCGAGCAGCGGGTCGGCCACGCCGAGGCCCGCGAGCACCTCGTCGGCCGACTGCTTGACGATGGTCGCGCGCGGGTCGTAGTTCTTGTAGACGCGGTGTCCGAAGCCCATGAGCTTGACGCCGTCCTCCTTGCGCTTGACGCGCTCGACGAACTTGCCGACACCCTCGCCCGAGTCGCGGATCTGCGCGAGCATCTGCAGCACGGCCTCGTTGGCACCGCCGTGCAGCGGGCCGGAGAGGGCCTGGATGCCCGCCGAGATCGACGAGTAGAGGTTCGCACCCGTGGAGCCGACGAGGCGCACGGTCGAGGTCGAGGCGTTCTGCTCGTGGTCCTCGTGCAGGATCAGGAGGCGGTCGAGCGCCTTCGACAGCGTGGGATCGATCTCGTACGGCTCCGCCATGTTGCCGAAGTTCAGCCGCAGGAAGTTGTCGACGAAGCTCAGCGAGTTGTCGGGATACAGGAACGCCTGGCCGAGGCTCTTCTTGTGCGCGTAGGCGGCGATGACGGGCAGCTTCGCGAGCAGGCGGATCATCGTGAGCTCGACGTCGTCGGGGTCCTGGCCCTCGTAGTACGTCGACAGCGCGGAGACGGCGCTGGAGAGCACGGACATCGGGTGGGCCGTGTGCGGCAGCGCCGAGAAGAACCGCTTGAGGTCTTCGTGCAGCAGCGTGTGGCGACGGATCTTCTCGTCGAACTCACCGAGCTGGTCTGCGGTCGGCAGGGTGCCGTAGATGAGCAGCCAGGCGACCTCGAGGTACGTGGAGTGCTCGGCCAACTGCTCGATCGGGTACCCGCGGTAGCGCAGGATGCCCTGGTTGCCGTCGATGTAGGTGATCTCGGACTGCGTCGAGGCCGTGTTCACGAATCCGTAGTCGAGAGCGGTGAGCCCGGTCTGTCGCGTCAGCGTCGACAGGTCGATGCTCGAGGCGCCGTCGACGGCGGCACGAATGGGGAACTCCGCGGTACCACCCGGGAAGTTCAGGGTCGCCTGAAGGGGCTTCTGGCCTTCGGCTGCGTTCAGAGCGTCGCTCACGGCGCCTCCCGTGATCGTCATGTGCGGTCACCTGCTTTCCGTCTCGCGGCGTGGTTCGGCCGCGATCCGAACTACAGCCTAGACGTGGCCGGGGCACACTGTCGCATCCGCCAAGACAACGGGCGAGCAGTTGCGGGATTCGACAGTCGACGGCTCGTTCGACCCCTCGAGGGCTGTGTCAGCCCACAGTTCAGGCGCCGGATGCCGCGAGCCGCCGTGCTGCGGCGGCGATGCGTTCGTCGGTCGCGGTGAGCGAGAGCCGCACATGCTCGGGGTAGTGGTCGCCGTAGAAGTGCCCTGGGCCGGCGACGATGCCGAGGTCGGCGAGCCGGCCGATGGACTCCCAGGCGTCGCGCCCCTCGGTGGCCCAGAGGTACAGGCCGGCCTCGCTCCGGTCGATGCGGAACCCGGCTGCCTCGAGCGCCGGCAGCAGCACCTCGCGGCGGGCGCGATAGCGCTCCTTCTGCTCGGCGACGTGCGCGTCGTCGCCGAGTGCGGCCACCATGGCGGCCTGCAGCGGGGCCGGAAGCATGAGCCCGGCGTGCTTGCGGACGTTCGTGAGCTGCTCGATGAGCAGCCCGCATCCGGCGACGAACGCGGCACGGTACCCGGCCATGTTCGACTGCTTGCTGAGGGAGTACACGGCGAGCGTCTTGCTGCGGTCTTCGCCGCTCACCCGTGGATCGAGGATGCTGGGCACGTGCTCGGTGCTCCACGGGGCGTCCCAGCCGAGCTCGGCGTAGCACTCGTCGCTGACGATGATCGCACCGAGTTCGCGGGCGCGGGCCTGTGCCGCCCGCAGCTCGTCGACGCCGAGCACGCGGCCGTCGGGGTTGCCCGGGCTGTTCAGCCACACGAGCTTCGTCTCGGCCGGCCATTCGGCGGGGTCGTCGGAGGCGAGCGCATCGGCGCCGGCGATGGCCGCGCCGATCGCGTAGGTCGGATAGGCGGCGCGCGGATGCACGACGACATCGCCCTCGCCGACGCCGAGCATCATCGGCAGCAGCGCGACGAGCTCCTTCGAGCCGATCGTCGGCAGCACGTTGCGCTCGCTGAGACCGGTGCCCACCACGCCGCGACGACGTTCGAACCACTCGACGATCGCGCGCCGCAGTTCGGGCGTGCCCACCGTCTGCGGGTAGGCGTGCGCGTCGGTCGCCGCCGACAACGCATCGCGGATCACCGCGGGCGTCTCATCGACGGGCGAGCCGATCGAGAGGTCGACGACGCCGTCGGGGTGCACGGCCGCGCGCTCCCGATACGGGGTCATGAGGTCCCACGGGTAGTCGGGCAGCGCACCGAGCGCCATGTCAGTGCGCCTGCGGGGGCAGTGCGGAGATGACGGGGTGGTCCTTGGCGATGACGCCGACCTTGGCGGCGCCGCCGGGCGAGCCGAGGTCGTCGAAGAACTCGACGTTGGCCTTGTAGTAGTCGGCCCATTCTTCGGGCAGGTCGTCTTCGTAGTAGATCGCCTCGACGGGGCAGACGGGTTCGCACGCACCGCAGTCGACGCATTCGTCGGGGTGGATGTAGAGCGAGCGTTCACCCTCGTAGATGCAGTCGACCGGGCACTCGTCGATGCAGGCGCGGTCCTTGACGTCGACACACGGAAGGGCGATCACGTAGGTCACAGTGGCTCGAGGTCCTTTCGGAAGACTGGGTCTTCAGTCTATGCCGCGCCGAGGCCCGGCGATGGCGTGCTCGACGTGACGCCGGCCTGGCGCGTGCGCTGCGGCAGCCTCGGCCAGGCGACGACGAACACGGTCACGAGCGCGGGGCCGATCGACCAGACGGTGCCGGTGAGGTCGCCGACCACGAGCACCGAGCCGCCGGGCCCGGGAAGCGTGAGCAGGCCGACCATGAGGATCACGCCGAGCCCGGCGACCGCGGCGACCAGGCGGCCCCCGCCGATCGTGCGGAACGCGACGAGCAGCGCCGCGACGCCGACCAGCGCCAGGACCAGACCCCACGGAAGGCGCACCTCGCCGACCTGCCAGACCTGACGATGCCCGACCGTGCCGAGCGTGCCGTAGATCGCGCCCACGACGAGCGCGAGCACGAGCATCGCGATGCGGCTCCAGAGGCTCGCCCCACCGAGCTCGTTCACTGGGGGGTCACCGTGTACGAGACGGTGTCGTCCTGCGTGGTGAGGAGCACCAGGTAGGTCCCGTTCGAGTAGACGTTCGCGTCGAGCTGCCCGCCCGTCAGCGCGTCGCGCTGCTCCTGGGTCATCGAGGTGTCCACGGTGAAGCCCGCGCCTTCGAGCGCGGCGGAGGCCGCTGCGGCCGGGTCGGCCTCGGTGGACTTCACGACCACGACCCAGCTGTTCGACTCGCCGGTGCCGATGCCGACGGTGATCTGGCCCTCGACCACCGGGATCTCGGCCGGGAAGCCCTCGGGCAGTTCGCCGCCGAGGCTCACGTCTCCGCCGGTCGCGTCTTCGATCGCGCCCTCGACGCCGTTCTTCACGAGGCCCTCGACCGGGTTCACGCAGCCGGTGAGCAGCCCCGCCGCGAGGCCGGCTGCGGCGACGGCGAGCGCGGTGCGAACGGCCGCGCGCGGCATCCGGACCCTGAAGGAAGGTGATGACATCGGGACTCCTCGGTGGATTCGGTGTCCTCGGATTCTACCGGCGCCCATGCCGTAGCGTGGAGGCCCAGCCACCCGAGAGGATCGACGAAGATGACGACACCCGAGCCGGAAACCGCCCGCACCGAGGTCGAACTGACCTTGGACGGCGACGTCGCGATCGTGACGATCGATCGGCCGAAGGCGCTCAACGCGCTGTCCTCGACCGTGCTCGAGGCGATCGATGACGCCTTCGCGCGCATCGCGGATGCCGCGGCATCCATTCGGGGCGTGCTCGTCGTGGGTGCCGGCGGTCGCGCGTTCGTGGCGGGCGCCGACATCGCGGGCATGGCCGGCGCGACGCCCGAGGAGGGGCGACGCTCGGCGGAGCTCGGCCACCGCGTCGCCGCCCGCATCGAGGCGTGCCACGCCCCCGTGATCGCGTGCGTCGACGGGTTCGCACTCGGCGGAGGCCTCGAGCTCGCGCTGTCGTGCGACTTCATCTACGCGACGGATGCCTCGAGCTTCGGCCAGCCCGAGGTGCGCCTCGGCCTGATCCCCGGGTTCGGGGGCACGGTGCGCCTGCCGCGCGTCGTCGGCCCGGCCCGTGCCAAGGAGCTCATCTACAGCGGACGCCGCATCGGCATCGAGGAGGCCGTCGCGTCGGGGCTCGTCGTCCGGCGCTTCGCCGACCGGGACGCGCTGCTCGCGGGCGCCCGCGAGACGATCGCGCAGGTCGCGCAGAACTCCCCCGTCGCGGTCGCGAACGCGAAGCGCGTGCTCGTGGGCGCCGCGGGTCGCTCGACCGACGAGGCCGTCGCGATCGAGATCGGCGGATTCGGCGAGGCGTTCGGCACCGACGACATGCGCGAGGGCGTCGCGGCGTTCCTCGAGAAGCGCTCCCCCGGCTTCAGCCGCTGAGCGGTGCCGGTCAGCCGGTGACGCGCATCGCCAGCCAGGCGAAGCCGTCGAATCGCACCCCGTCGGATCCGAACATCTCGAGGTGCAGGTGCGGACCGGTCGACTGGCCGGTGGTGCCCACGCGGCCGATCTGCTGCCCCGCCGTGACGTGGTCGCCGACGCCGACCGTCATCGATCCGCCCTGCATGTGCGCGTACGACGAGGTCACGAGCGTGCCGGCGATGTTGTGCTGGACCTCGATGTTGACGCCGAGGCCGCCCCCGCTCGCCGTCGCGAGCACGACCACGCCGTCGGCGATCGCCATCACGGGCGTCCCGTTGCCCGGGTTGAAGTCGACGCCGTCGTGCACGGTCGAGCAGCCGGCGCAGGGTGCCGAGCGCGGGCCGAAGCCGTCGCTCTGGCGCTCGGGGGTGAGCACGGGCCACACGATGCGGTCCGACTCGATGAGCGAGATCGAGCCGACGCTCGCGACCTGCGAGAGCAGGGGCGGTGGGGCCGCCTCGACGGCGTAGGAGCTCGCTCCCGCGACGGCGGCCGGCATGACGACGTCGCTCGCGACCTCGATGTGCTGCGGCTCGAGCTCCACGGAGTCGCCCGTGTACTGGGCCGGCGCGTAGACGGAGGCGGTGGTGTCGCTCACGCTCACCGCGAGTGCGGGAACGCTGGAGCTGACCACCATCGCCCCGACGAAGCCGAGTCCGAGCAGCACCAGTCCGGACCGGCGCGGGAGCAGGTCGCGCATCGGCGGCACCGAGGCGATCGCGGCGCGGATGGCCTGATTCGCGGGGCGGACACGGGAGCGTGTGCCGCGAACGGCCGCGCGAGATCTCGCAGCGGCACGACGGCCGGAGTGGGGGAAGGTCATGGGTGGAGCAGGTTTTCTGGTCGGGGGCGTCCAGGTGAACCGTTCCAACGTAGGAAACGAATCTGTACAAACCCTCAACTTCGCCTGCGCAACCCGTGTGCACGCCGAGAATGCGGGCGCCTCGAGACGCGAAACGGGGCGGATGCCGCGGGCTGCTGCCCGCGACATCCGCCCCGTTCGAAGGTGCTTAGCCCTGCTTCTTCAGGCGCGAGGTGTTGCGGGCACGCGCCGTGGCGTCGAGCTCGACCTTGCGGATGCGCACGGCGGCCGGGGTGACCTCGACGCACTCGTCTTCGCGGGCGAACTCGAGGCACTCCTCGAGCGAGAGCTGGCGCGACGGCGTCATCGACTCGAACGTGTCGGAGGTCGACTGACGCATGTTCGTCAGCTTCTTCTCCTTGGTGATGTTCACGTCCATGTCGTCGTTGCGCGAGTTCTCGCCGATGACCATGCCCTCGTAGACCTCTTCGGTCGGGTTCACGAAGAAGGTCATGCGCTCCTGGAGGGCGATGATCGCGAACGGCGTGACGACGCCCGAGCGGTCGGCGACGATGGAGCCGTTGTTGCGGGTGACGATCTGACCGGCCCACGCGTCGTAGCCGTGCGAGATCGCGTTCGCGATGCCGGTGCCGCGCGTGGTGGTCATGAACTCGGTGCGGAAGCCGATCAGGCCGCGGCTCGGGACGATGAACTCCATGCGGACCCACCCGGTGCCGTGGTTGGACATGTTGTCCATGCGGCCCTTGCGCGACGCGAGCAGCTGCGTGATCGCGCCGAGGTACTCCTCGGGGGCGTCGATCGTGAGGTGCTCGAACGGCTCGTGGGTCTTGCCGTCGACCTGCTTGGTGACCACCTGCGGCTTGCCGACGGTGAGCTCGTAACCCTCGCGACGCATCTGCTCGACGAGGATCGCCAGGGCGAGCTCGCCTCGACCCTGCACCTCCCACGAGTCGGGGCGTCCGATGTCGACGACCTTGAGCGAGACGTTACCGACGAGTTCGCGGTCGAGACGGTCCTTGACCATGCGCGCGGTGAGCTTGTGACCCTTGACCTTGCCGACGAGCGGCGAGGTGTTGGTGCCGATCGTCATCGAGATGGCGGGCTCGTCGACGGCGATGATCGGGAGGGGGCGAACGTCTTCGGGGTCGGCGAGCGTGTCGCCGATCATGATGTCCTCGAAGCCCGCGACCACGGCGATGTCACCGGGGCCGGCGCTCTCGGCCGGGTAGCGGTCGAGCGCCTTGGTGAGGAACAACTCGGTGACGCGGACGTTCTGCACCGAACCGTCGTGCTTGACCCACGCGACGGTCTGGCCCTTCTTGATCGTGCCCTGGAAGACGCGGAGCAGCGCGAGGCGGCCGAGGAACGGCGACGCGTCGAGGTTCGTGACGTGCGCCTGCAGCGGGTGCTCGTCGTCGTAGACGGGGGCCGGGATGTGCTCGAGGATCGCCTCGAACAGCGGCTCGAGATCGTCGTTGTCGGGCAGTTCGCCGTTCTCGGGCTTGGTGTGGCTCGCGGCGCCGTTGCGGCCAGACGCGTAGACGACGGGAACGTCGAGGATCGCGTCGAGGTCGAGGTCGGGCACGTCGTCGGCCAGGTCGGAGGCGAGCCCGAGCAGGAGGTCCTGGCTCTCGGCGACGACCTCGTCGATGCGCGCGTCAGGACGGTCGGTCTTGTTCACGAGCAGGATGACCGGCATGCGGGCCTCGAGCGCCTTGCGGAGCACGAAGCGGGTCTGGGGCAGCGGGCCCTCGCTCGCGTCGACGAGCAGCACGACGCCGTCGACCATCGACAGACCGCGCTCGACCTCGCCACCGAAGTCGGCGTGGCCCGGGGTGTCGATGACGTTGATCGTGATGGGGTTGCCGCCCGAGTGGACGCCGTTGTACGAGATCGCCGTGTTCTTGGCGAGGATCGTGATGCCCTTCTCGCGCTCGAGCTCGTTCGAGTCCATCGCACGCTCTTCGACGTGCGCGTGCTCGGCGAACGAGTGCGTCTGGTTGAGCATCGCGTCGACGAGCGTGGTCTTGCCGTGGTCGACGTGAGCGACGATCGCGACATTGCGCAGGTCGTTGCGGGTGGCGTTCGCCATGTTCGGTCCTCTGGGCTGGTGGGCTTCGGATGCCGCGCCCCTCGGCCGCGAGGGCGGCACGACGGGGAACGCGGGAAGCGCTTTGGTGAAGGTCTGGGGATGCGCAGCCGAGATCGACGGCCCGCGCCCGACAAGCCTACCGTGCCGAGGCGGGCTTCGCCTGAGAACCGCGAACGCCCGGCATCCGAGGTTCGGATGCCGGGCGTTCGGCGGTGTGCGGCGAGCCGCGCGAGACCGGTTCGGGTCAGGCCCCGAGCTCGATGTTCGCGCCAGGGATGGCCGCGAGCAGGTCCTGCGTGTACTGCTGCTGGGGGTTGTCGAACACCTCGTCGGTGGTCGCCGCCTCGACGATGCGACCGCGCTGCATGACGCTCACGTGGTCGGCGATCACCCGCACGACCGCGAGGTCGTGCGTGATGAACAGGTACGTGAGGCCGAGTTCGCCCTGCAGGTCGGCGAGCAGGCGCAGGATCTGGGCCTGCACGAGCACGTCGAGCGCGGAGACGGCCTCGTCGAGCACGACGATCTCGGGCTTCAGCGCGAGCGCCCGCGCGATCGCGATGCGCTGGCGCTGGCCGCCCGAGAGCTCGTTCGGGTAGCGACCGACCAGGGTGCGCGGGAGCGACACCTGGTCGAGCAGCTCGAACACCCGCTCACGACGGGAGGCGCGGTCGCCCACGCCGTGCGTCGAGAGCGGTTCGGAGATCGTGTTGCCGATGTTGCGCAGCGGGTTCAGCGAACCGTACGGGTCCTGGAAGACCGGCTGCATGCGGCTGCGCAGGTCGAAGAGCTGCTTGCCCGTGACGCTGGCCAGGTCCTGGCCGCCGACGACGATCTTGCCCGACGTGGCGTCTTCGAGCTTCAGGAGCATCTTCGCGACGGTCGACTTGCCCGAGCCCGACTCGCCCACGAGCGCCATGGTGGTGCCCTTGGGGATCTGGAACGATACGTCGTCGACCGCGGTGAAGTCGCCAGCGCCACGGATCTTGTAGACCTTGGTGAGGTGCTCGACCGTGATCGCCGGCGGCGCCGACGCGGACGCGGCGAGCAGCTCGGCACGCGCCTCGGCCGTCGCGAGCAGGTCGATCTCGTCGCCCGCCGCCGTCTCGGCGTCGGACTGCATCGCCGCCTCGGCCGCGGCGATGCTGCCCGTGGCCTGGATGCGCCGCGACGCGAGGCTCGGGGCCGCGGCCACGAGACGCTGCGTGTACGGGTGCTGCGGGTTCTGCAGGATCTCGACCGACGGACCGGATTCGACGACGCGGCCCTTGTACATGACCACGAGCTGCTCGGCGCGCTCGGCCGCGAGACCGAGGTCGTGCGTGATGAACAGCAGGGTCGTGCCGAGCTCGCGGGTCAACGACTCGAGGTGGTCGAGGATCACGCGCTGCACCGTGACGTCGAGCGCCGAGGTGGGCTCGTCGGCGATGAGCAGCTGCGGGTCGGCGGCCAGGCCCATGCCGATGAGCACGCGCTGACGCATGCCGCCGGAGAACTGGTGCGGGAACTGCTTGAGGCGACGGTCGGCGTCCTGGAGGCCGGCCTGCTTCAGCACCTCGATCGCGCGCTTCTTGATCTCCTTGCGGCCGGTCGCGATGCCGTTGGCCTTGATGCCCTCCTCGACCTGGAAGCCGATGGACCACACCGGGTTGAGGTTGGACATCGGGTCCTGGGGCACGAAGCCGATCTTGCGACCGCGGACGCGCTCCATCTCTTTCTTCGACGCCTTGGTCAGGTCCTGGCCGTCGAGGAGGATCTGGCCGCCGGTGACCTTGCCGGTGCCGGGAAGCAGGTTGATGATCGCGTGCGCGGTCGTCGACTTGCCCGAGCCGGACTCGCCGACGATCGCGAGGCTCTGCCCGCGGTAGAGCGTGATGTTCACGCCGTCGACGGCCTTGACCAGGCCGTTCTGCGTGCTGAACCCGACCTCGAGGTTCTTGATCTCGAGGATCGGGCGCTCGTCGCCGTCACGGCGTGCGGTCGGTTCGGTCTCGTTGGTGATGTCGGTCATCGACGGGCCCTCGCCTTCGGGTCGAGCGCGTCGCGGACGACCTCGCCGAGCATGATGAAGCTGAGCACCGTGATCGACAGCGCGATCGACGGGAGGATCAGCACCTGCGGCGCGGTACGGAGGTCGGTCTGGGCGGCGCTGATGTCATTGCCCCACGACATGGTGCTCGACGGCAGGCCGACGCCGAGGAACGACAGGGTCGCCTCCGCGACGATCGCCGAGGCGAGCGAGATCGTGGTGATGACGATGACCGGGGCGATCGAGTTCGGCAGCACGTGACGCAGGAGGATGCGGAATCGCGAGACGCCGAGGGCGGTGGCCGCCATGACGTAGTCGGCGTTCTTCACCCTGAGGATCTCGGCTCTCAGCACACGTGCCGTGGCTGGCCACGCGAAGAGGCCGATGGCGAGCGAGATCACCCACACGTTCGCGTACTTCGAGAACACCGACATGATGACCACGGCCGCGAGGATGTAAGGGATCGAGAAGAAGATGTCGCCCAGGCGCGAGAGCACCGAGTCGATCCATCCGCCGTAGAAGCCCGCGAACGCGCCGAACGTGATGCCGAGGACGGCCACGAGCACGGTCACGATGATGCCGACCGAGAGCGAGGTCGAGGTGCCGTGGATGATGCGCGAGTAGATGTCGCAGCCCTGCTTGGTGAAGCCGAGCGGGTGTCCGTCGGCCGGCCCGCCGTTGCTGTTCGAGAGCTGGCAGTCGTTGTTCGGCGGAACCTGCGTGAACAGGCCGGGGAACAGGGCGACGATCACGACGAGCACGATGAGCGCCGACGAGATCCAGAACATCGGGCGACCGCGGAGGTCGGCCCACGCATCGGTCCAGAGGTTGGTGGGCTTGCCCTCGGCCTTGACCTTGTCGATCGCGACGAGCGGGGTCTCTTCGATCGGAGCGACGAAGTGCTGCTGATCGGGTCTGGTGTTACTTGGCATAGCGGATCCTCGGGTCGAGAACGGCGTACAGAAGATCGACCAGCAGGTTCACCACGAGGTAGATCAGCACCATCACGGTCACGAACGAGACGACCGTGGGGCCCTCACCGCGAATGATCGCCTGGTAGAGCGTGCGTCCCACACCGGGCACGTTGAAGATGCCCTCGGTGACGGTCGCGCCGACCATGAGCACGCCGAAGTCGACGGCCAGGTAGGTCACCACCGGGATGAGGGAGTTGCGCAGGATGTGCACGGGGACGATGCGGCTGCGGGACAGACCCTTGCTCGCGGCGGTGCGAACGAAGTCCTGACCATCGGTCTCGATGACTGACGCCCTCGTCAGTCGGGTGATCTGCGCGAAGCTGATCGTCGCGAGCACGATGGCCGGGAGTATCAGGTCTTGGGTCGGTGCGCCTGGCCCGACCGTGGTTCTGAACCATCCGAGTTGGATGCCGAAGATGTACTGGGCCACGAAGGCGACCACGAACACCGGCAGGGAGATGAGGATGAGGCTCACGACCAGGGAGCTGGCGTCGAAGATGCCGCCCTTGCGCAGGCCCGAGATCAGGCCGATCGTGATGCCGAAGAACATCTCGATGACGACGGCCATGAGGGCGAGACGGAGCGTGACCGGGAACGTGGTCGCGAGGATCTCGGACACCGGCTGACCCGAGAACGAGGTTCCGAGGTCGCCTCGGAAGATGTTGCCGAGGAAGATGAAGTACTGGACGATGAACGGCTTGTCGAGGTTGTACCTCTCGCGGAGCTGTTCGAGCACCTGGGGCGGCGGGGTCTTGTCGCCGAACAGGGCGACGATCGGGTCGCCCGGCATGGCGAAGACCATGAAGTAGATCAGGAACGTGGTTCCGAGCAGTACAGGGATCGCCTGCAGCAGTCGGCGCGCGATGTATCCGGCCATCGATCAGGCCTCGCGCTTCGGATTAGTGGACATGTGGAAGAAACCTCACCCTTATGCGAGTTCGACCCCACGATGCTACGCCGATCTGACGAGCACCGGAGGATACGTGAGTGTGGGGCGGCAGCCGATGGCTGCCGCCCCACGGGCGCCTCAGAGTCTAACCCCGAGGCATCCCAGATCGAGAATTACTCGCTCTTGGTGACCTCGTAGTAGAGCGGGACCGAGTTCCAGCCGAACTGGACGTTCTCGACCGACTGGCTCCATGCGCCGTTCACCGTCGAGTACCACAGCGGGATCGCGGGGAGGTCCTTGAAGAGGATCTCCTGCGCCTGCTGGAACTTCTCGTTGGCGGTCGCGAGGTCGGTCTCTGCGAGGCCTTCCTTGAGGAGCGCGTCGAAGTCGGGGTTCGAGTAGTCGCCGTCGTTCGAGCCGGCACCCGTTGCGTAGATCGGGCCGAGGAAGTTGAACAGGGCCGGGTAGTCGGCCTGCCAACCGGTACGGAAGCCGGTCTCGATCGTGCGGTCGGTGATCGCGGTGCGCACCTCGGCGAAGGTCGGGTACGGAGCGCCCGACGCGTCGATGCCGAGGTTGTTCTTCAGCTGGTTCGCCACAGCGTCGACCCAGGCCTGGTGGCCGCCGTCGGCGTTGTACGCGATCTGGAAGGTGCCGCTCCACGGGGAGATGGCGTCGGCCTGAGCCCACAGGTCCTTCGCCGCGTCGGCGTCGAAGTCGAGGACGTCGGATCCGGGGATGTCCTCGGAGTAGCCGTCGATGACCGGCGACGTGAAGTCGTGGGCCGGGGTGCGGGTGCCCGAGAAGATCACGTCGGTGATCTCATCGCGGTCGATCGCCTTCGAGATGGCGGCGCGACGCAGGTTGCCCTCTTCGCCACCGAAGTGCGCGAGGCGGGCGGGAACCGTGAACGACTGGAAGATCGCCGCGGCCTGCGTGACCGAGCGGTCGCCGAACTCGTCCTGGAAGGTCGAGAGCGCGCCGTCGGGGATGGCGTCGAGGACGTCGAGGTTGCCGCCCTGGAGGTCGGCGTACGCTGCCTCCTGCGTGGCGTAGAAGACGATGTCGAGGCCGCCGTTCTGGGCCTTGCGGTCGCCGTCGTAGTCGGGGTTCACGACGAGGCTGATGCGCTCGTTGTGCTTCCACGCGCCTTCGCCGTCGAGCATGTAGGGGCCGTTGCCGACCGGGTTCTCACCGAACGCGTCCATGTCGTCGAATGCCGACGCGGGCAGCGGGAAGAACGCCGAGTAGCCGAGACGCAGCGGGAAGTCGGACTCGGGCTGCTTGAGCTTGACCGTGAAGGTCGAGTCGTCGACGACCGCGAGGCCGGTGAGCTCGGAGTCCTCGTCGTAGCTGAAGCCCTCGATCGACTCGAAGAAGTAGCTCGAGAGCTGCTCGTTCGAGAGGAGTGCACCGTAGTTCCAGGCGTCGACGAAGGAGTTCGCCGTGACGTCTTCGCCGTTGGTGAACTTCAGGCCCGACTTGATCTTGATGGTGTAGTTCTGGGCGTCTTCGGTCTCGATGGACTCGGCGACGTCGTTGTGGGGGGCGCCTTCGGCGTCGTAGTAGACCAGACCCGCGAAGATCGAGTCGAGGATCTTGCCGCCGCCGACCTCATTGGTGTTGGTCGGGACCAGCGGGTTCTGAGGCTCGTTGCCGTTGGTCGTGACGATGGCGGAAGTGCTCGCACCGTCGGTCGCCTCGGGCGTGCCGCTCGTGCAACCGGTGAGCACGAGCACTCCGGCCGCAGCAAGAGCAATGGCGGCAACGCCGATTCTCTTGATCTTCAATGTTCCTCCTGTAGACGTGCGTCGGCAGTGCGGCTTCTGGCCGCCCTGGAGCGCGGGATGAGTCGAGACTATGAATCGCCAACCCTCGAAGCAAACTCCTGCGCAAACTGTTACCGACGCGCAACCTTGGGAAGGCAACGTGCGACGGATTCCGGCGTGGCGCGCAGGATCTTTGCACAGACGACTCGTATGCGAGGATCAGTGCATGTCGGCTGCTCGTTTGCGCATCGAGATCATCATCGTGCTGGGGCTCTCGCTCGGCGCCTCGGCCGTCTATTCGATCGTCTCGCTCATCGCGAAGCTCACGGCCGAGCAGTCGCTCGGCGACCAGTCCGTGGCCCTCAACCCGAGCCGGTCGCAACGCGAGTGGCTCGACTTCACGTACCAGTTCCTCGACGTGTTCTTCGGCCTCTTCGCGGTCGCACTCGTGCTGTACCTGCTGTGGCAGCCGGGCCGCAGCCCGTTCCGCCGCATCGGCTTCGACCTGACCAGGCCGGGCCGCGACGCGGCATCCGGCCTGCTGCTCGTGCTGGTGATCGGCGTGCCAGGGCTCGCGCTGTATGCGGCCGGCCGAGCGCTCGGCATCACGGTCGCCGTGGAGGCCTCACCGGCGAACTGGCTGTGGTGGACGGTGCCGATCCTCGTGCTGCGCGCGCTCGAGGCCGCGCTGACCGAGGAGATCATCGTCGTCGGGTACCTGTTCACGCGCCTGCGCGAGCTGGGCGTCGGACCGTGGGCCACGATCGTGTCGAGCGCGCTGCTGCGCGGCACGTACCACCTGTACCAGGGCTTCGGGCCGTTCGTCGGCAACGTCGCCATGGGCGTCGTCTTCGGCTGGTGCTACCAGCGCTGGGGGCGCACGATGCCGCTCGTCGTCGCGCACCTCGTGCTCGACGTGGTGTCGTTCGTCGGCTACCCGCTGGCCGTGGCCTGGTGGCCCGGGCTGTTCGCCGCGCCCGCCTCCTGAGGGTCGCGCGCGGATTCGCGCACGGGCTCGCGCTGCGGTTCGGTCGTCGGATGCCGCTCGGGCATCGGGTGCCGCGGCCGCACCCTCGGCGCCAGGTGCGACCCGCTCGCGAGCGCGAGCACGGTCTTCGGCATCGGCGGCAGTGCCTCCTCCGGCGGCTCGACGCGCAGGTCGGAGTCGCTCGCGCGCACGCGCGCCATGTCGAGTCCGCTGCGGCGCGACGGCGTGCAGACGGCCGAGATGCCGTCGAGGCCGTACACGCCGGAGTGCGCGAGCGAACTCAGCGAGTCGGCGCGTCGCAGCGCCTCGGCGAGACCGGGGTCCCGTCGCTCCATGAGGCCGGCGCGCTGCTCGAGCCCGAACACGCGCGAGGCCGCCGCGCTGCAGACGACCATCGCCGCGACGAACCCGACGCCGCCGACGATCGAGACCAGATCCATGAGCATCCAGAACACCCCCTCGTGAGGTGCCCTCAGTGTAGACCTGAGGGCACCTCACGTACAGGGTCGACAGGCTCGTCGGCACGCGCCCCGAACGCGCGGCGACGGATGCCGGGGGCGGCCGCCCGCGGCATCCGATCGCTCCGCTCCGCTCTGCTCCTTACGCGAACGCCTCGACCGGCGGGCAGGCGCACACGAGGTTGCGGTCGCCATAGGCCTGGTCGATGCGTCGCACGGGCGCCCAGTACTTGTTCCGCACGAGCGAGTGCACGGGGTACACGGCCTGCTCGCGGGTGTAGGGGTGCGTCCACTCCCCCGCGATGACCGACTCGGCCGTGTGCGGCGCGTTCCGCAGCGGGTTGTCGTCGGCCGGCCACTCGCCTCGTGCGACCGCGTCGGCCTCGGCCTTGATCGCGACCATGGCCTCGACGAACCGCTCGAGCTCCGCGAGGTCCTCGGATTCGGTCGGCTCGACCATGAGCGTGCCCGCGACCGGGAACGACATCGTCGGCGCGTGGAATCCGTAGTCGACGAGACGCTTCGCCACGTCGTCGACGCTGACCCCGGTCGACGCCGTGAGCGGCCGCAGGTCGAGGATGCACTCGTGCGCCACGAGCCCGTTCTCGCCCGTGTAGAGCACCGGGAAGTGCTCGCGCAGGCGGGAGGCCACGAAGTTCGCCGCGAGCACGGCCGACGCGGTCGACTGCGCGAGGCCCTCGGCGCCCATCATGCGAACGTACGCCCACGAGATCGGCAGGATCGAGGCGCTGCCGTAGGGCGCCGCCGAGACCGGTCCGCCGCCGTGCACGAAGCCGCCCGCGTGGTCGGTGCGCTGCGCCATCGGGTGGCCGGGCAGGTACGGCGCGAGGTGCGCCTTGGCCGCGACCGGTCCGACGCCCGGCCCGCCGCCGCCGTGCGGGATGCAGAACGTCTTGTGCAGGTTCAGGTGCGAGACGTCGCCGCCGAAGTCGCCGAAGCGGGCGAAGCCGAGCAGGGCGTTGAGGTTCGCGCCGTCGACGTAGACCTGGCCGCCGGCGTCGTGCACGGCCTGGCAGATCTCGCGCACGTCGTGCTCGTACACGCCGTGCGTCGACGGGTAGGTGATCATGAGCGCCGCGATGGATGCCGCGTGCTCGGCGATCTTGGCCCGCAGGTCGGCGAGGTCGACGTTGCCGAGCTCGTCGCAGGCCACGACCACCACGCGCATGCCCGCGAGCACCGCGGAGGCCGCGTTCGTGCCGTGCGCGCTCGACGGGATGAGGCACAGGTCGCGCTCGGCCTCGCCGTTCGCGAGGTGGAAGCCGCGGATCGCGAGCAGGCCCGCGAGCTCGCCCTGGCTGCCCGCGTTCGGCTGCAGCGACACGGTGTCGTAGCCCGTGACCTCGGCGAGCCACGTCTCGAGCTGCTCGACGAGCCCGAGCGTGCCGACCACGTCGGCCTCGGGCGCGAACGGGTGCAGGTTCGCGAACTCGGGCCAGGTCACGGCCTGCATCTCGGTCGCCGCGTTGAGCTTCATGGTGCACGAGCCGAGCGGGATCATGCCGCGGTCCAGTGCGTAGTCGCGGTCGGCGAGCTGCTTGAGGTAGCGCATCATCTGCGTCTCGGACTGGTGCGTGTTGAAGACGGGGTGCGTGAGGTACGAGCTCGTGCGACGGAGGTCGGCGGGAACGCTCGATGGAAGCTCGGAAAGCGACGCCGGGACATCCGCTCGCTCTCCGAAGCCGAACGCCTCGACGACGAGCGCGAGCTCGCGCTCGGTGGTCGTCTCGTCGACCGCCACGTGCACGGTGGCCTCATCGGCCTCCCAGACGTTCAGGCCGAGGTCGCGAGCATTGGCGACCACGTTCTTCGCGAGGCCGGGCACGTGCACCCGGATCGTGTCGAAGTACTCGTCGTGCGCGAGCGTCAGGCCGAAGCCCGTGAGCGCGTCGGCGAGGGCCTTCGCCTTCGCCGCGGTCGTCACGGCGATGTGGCGGATGCCGCGGGGGCCGTGGTACACCGCGTACATCGACGCCATGACGGCCAGCAGCACCTGCGCCGTGCAGATGTTCGACGTCGCCTTCTCGCGGCGGATGTGCTGCTCGCGCGCCTGCAGGCTGAGGCGGTACGCGGGGTGGCCGGCGGCATCCTGCGAGACGCCGACGAGGCGTCCGGGCAGCTGGCGCTCGAGGCCCTTGCGCACGGCCATGTAGCCCGCGTGCGGTCCGCCGAAGCCCATGGGCACGCCGAAGCGCTGGCTCGTGCCGACCGCGACGTCGGCGCCGAGCTCGCCTGGGCTCGTGATCAGCGCGAGCGCGAGCAGGTCGGCGGCCACGACGGCCAGCGCGCCCTGCGCCTTCGATGCGGCGATGACGGATGCCGGGTTCCACACGCGCCCCGAGGCGCCGGGGTACTGCACGAACACGCCGAAGTGCTCGCCGAGGGCGGCGACATCCGTGTGCTCGTCGAGCGGGGCGACGACGAGCTCGATGCCGACGGCCTGGGCGCGGGAGACGAGCAGCGCGTGCGTCTGCGGCAGCGCGTCGGCGTCGACCACGAACCGGTTGCTCGCGCTCTTGGAGCCGCGTCGGGCCAGGAGCATGCCCTCGACGACCGCGGTGCCCTCGTCGAGCATCGACGCGTTGGCCGTGTCGAGCCCCGTGAGATCGGTGACCATCGTCTGGAAGTTGATGAGCGCCTCGAGGCGGCCCTGCGAGATCTCGGGCTGGTAGGGCGTGTAGGCCGTGTACCAGCTGGGGTTCTCGAGCACGTTGCGCTGGATCACGGCCGGCGTGATCGTGCCGGAATAGCCGAGCCCGATCATCGACGTGCGCACGGTGTTCTGGTCGGCCAGCGCGGCGAGCTCGGCGAGCGCCTCGCGCTCGGTCGCGGCGGCGGGGATCGCCGAGTTCAGCACCTCGCCCATGCGGATGGACGTCGGCACGGCCGCGGCCATGAGGGCCTCGAGCGAGTCGTAGCCGAGCTCGGCGAGCATGATGCCGTGGTCGCTCGGCGTCGTGCCGATGTGGCGACGTCCGAAGGCGTCGAGGTCGAACGTGGAGGAGGTGCTCATCGGGTGCGGTTCCTTACTCGGGGGTCACTCGCCCGTGAGGGCGCGGTACTCGTCGTGGCTCAGCAGCTCGGGCAGTTCGGGGGCGGTGATCTTCAGCAGCCAGCCCTCGCCGAAGGGGTCGGAGTTCACGAGCTCGGGCGAGTCGACGACGGCCTGGTTGGCCTCGACGACCTCGCCGTTCACGGGCGCGAAGAGCTCGCCGACCGACTTCGTCGACTCGATCTCGCCGACGACGGTGCCCAGCGTGACGGCCGTGCCCGCGGCGGGCAGGTCGACGTAGACGATGTCGCCGAGCTTCTCGGCGGCGTAGTCGGTGATGCCGATGGTGACGGTGTCGCCCTCGACCAGCACCCACTCGTGCTCTTCGGTGTACTGCAGTGCGGTCTGGTCGGTCATGGGGTGCTCCTCTGGATCGGGGTCTTGATCGTGTGCGGTGTCGTGCGGTGTCTGGGTGGGTGCCGGCGCGGGGCGCGGCGCCGCGGGTGCCTGGTCGCCTCCGCGTGCGGGCACGCGGAGGCGGACGTCGGTCAGGACGTGCGCTTGTAGAAGGGAAGGGCGACGACGGATGCCGCGATGCGCGTTCCCCGGACGTCGACGTGCAGGCCGCCGGCGTCGACGGCCGAGGGCGCGACGAACGCCATGGCCACGGGGTGGCCGAGCGTCGGCGAGAGCGCGCCGCTCGTGACGACGCCGACGAGCGCGGCATCCGCCCCGTCGCCGTCGTAGACCTCGTAGTCGGCGCGCGGCGCACGGCGGCCCTCGGTGGTGAGCCCGACGAGCACGCGGGCGTCGTCGGCGGGGCCGTCGGCGGTCGCGGCGCGGCCGACGAAGTCGCCCTCCTTGGCGTGGGCGACGACACGGCCGAGGCCGGCCTGCACGGGCAGGATGTCGCGGCCGAGCTCGTGCCCGTACAACGGCATGCCGGCCTCGAGGCGGAGCGTGTCGCGGCTGGCGAGCCCGCAGAGCGTCACGCGCGGGCCGCCGGTCTCGACGAGCGCGGACCACAGCGCCGGCGCGCGCTCGGGTGCGACGTAGAGCTCGAAGCCGTCTTCGCCGGTGTACCCGGTGCGGGCGACGAGCACGGGCTGACCCTCGAAGGTGGCCGGGAACGCGCGGTAGTACTTCAGCGCCGCGATGCTCGCGTCGAAGTCCTCCTCGTCGTTGCCGGGTCCGGCGACGCCGAAGCCGGGCGTCTCGAGCATCACGGCGCGAGCGTCGGGGCCCTGCAGCGCGATGAGGGCGATGTCGTCGCTCTCGTCTTCGACGATGGTGTCGAATCCGGCGGCCCGGGTGCGCAGCTCGTCGGCGACGACGGCCGCGTTCGACGCGTTCGCGACGACCATGAACCGGTCGTCGCCCGTGCGGTAGACGACGAGGTCGTCGATGATGCCGCCGTCGTCGGCGAGCAGGAGCGAGTACTTCGCCTGGCCGATCTCGATCGCCGAGAGCTTTCCGGCGAGCGCGTAGTCGAGGGCGGCCGCGGCCTCGGGGCCGATGAGCACGATCTCGCCCATGTGCGACAGGTCGAACAGGCCCGACGTCGTGCGCACCGCGTGGTGCTCGGCGAGGTCGCTCGAGTAGCGCACGGGCATCTGCCATCCGGCGAAGTCGGTGAAGCTCGCACCGGCCGCACGGTGCACGGCGTCGAGCGGGCTGCGTCGCTCGCGCGCGCCCGCGGCGTTCGCATCGGCGGGCGCTGCGACTTCGGGCGCCGCCGTTTCGGGCGCTGCCGCGGGGCTGGTGGTACCGGGATCGAGGGTCACGAGTTCTCCTGAATGGTGCGTTCGTCGCATCGAACGGCGAATGCCGCTTGAGAACTCCCCCTCTGTCATGAGCCTGAGAGTTTCACGCGTTCGCGCTTTCACCGTGGGCGGGACGCCGCAGCGTGCGGCATCCACTTTTCAGAGCGGCCGTGTTCATCGCGGTGTGATACCTGAGAGATTGGCGGGGAGGCTTGCTCCTTCGGTGCCGGCCCGGCTCTGCGTGAACAGAACGTCTCCGGCTCTCCCGCGATGCGTCGATGGCCCGGTATGTGATTGTGCGCCGATTCTAACAGCGCTGCGCGCGCCTCGCCCAGTGCCGTGCCGCCGCACCGGCGGCGTCGTCGGGAGTCGCGTCGATTTGGCGGGAGCGATCCGATCGAGGATGCTTCAAGTGCCGTCCGACGGCGTGAGCCCTGCTCCGCCTCGTGACGCGCACCTCGGGGTGCATCGGATGGGGGTCCGGTGCACCCCTCTCCTCATCGGCGCCAGCCGTCCCCCGACGGCCGCGGACGTCGCGCCGCGACATCCGGATTTCTGTTCGTGTCATGGTGACTGTAAGATGATCGCAGACTTAGAGTCATGCTGACACGAAGGAGGTGGCGGATGCCCCGCAAGATCGAACTGGCCGAAGCCCGCCTCGCCGTGTCGACCGTGATCTTCGCGCGCGAGCCCGGCGTCGCCCACGGCGAGCAGCCCGTGCCGGCGCTCCAGCCGGCCGACCGATCGCTGTGGATCCCGCTCGTGCGCCGCCTGCGCGAACCCGGCGAGGGCCGCTGGGCGCTCCCCGGCGGCTGGCTCGGCGCGGCCGAGAGCCTCGAGGGCGCCGCGGCGCGAACCCTCGAGGAGACGACCGGCGTCACGCCCCGCTACCTCGAGCAGCTCTTCACGTTCGGCGCCCCCGACCGCTCCCCCGACGAACGCGTCGTCTCGGTCGTCTACTGGGCGCTCGTGCGACCCGAGGAGACGAGCGGCGCGATCGAAGACCCGAACGTGCGCTGGTTCGACGCCGACGACCTGCCCGAGCTCGCCTTCGACCACAACCAGATCGTCGCGTACGCGCTCGGGCGCCTGCGCACCAAGCTCGGCTACTCGCAGATCGCGCACGCCTTCCTCGACGAGACGTTCACGCTCGCCGAACTGCGCGAGGTCTACGAGACCGTGATGCGGCGCCCCCTCGACCCGGCGAACTTCCGCCGCACGGTCGAGGCGTCGGGCGCACTCGTCGAGACCGGCGAGGTGCGCACCGGCACCCCGCACCGCCCGCCCAAGCTGTACCGGCCCGCCGATCCCGCCGAGGCGGGCATCCACGGCTCGTTCCGGATCCCCGTCGCACCGCACCTGAGGAGACACCCATGACGATCGTCCAGCCCGACACGCGGCTCGCGGCATCCGTCGACCGCTCGATCCAGTTGATCCAGACCGGCAAGGCGGCGGGCAGCACCTGCTCGCCCGACCTCGCGAAGGGGCCGTGGGAGTTCGACGCCGGCCCCGTCGCGTACGGCCCGGGCTCGTCGATGGGCGACGTGATCCCCACGGGGTCGCCCCGCCAGGGCGCGCTGCCCGAGTCGTACAAGACGGCCTCCGACGCCGAGCTGCACGACCGCATCCGCGCCGCGAAGGCGACCCTCGGCGAGCGCGTCGTCGTGCTCGGCCACTTCTACCAGCGCGACGAGGTGATCGAGCACGCCGACTTCGTGGGCGACTCGTTCCAGCTCGCGAACGCCGCGCTCACGCGTCCGGATGCCGAGGCCATCGTCTTCTGCGGAGTGCACTTCATGGCCGAGACCGCCGACCTGCTCTCGACGCCCGAGCAGGCCGTGATCCTGCCGAACCTCGCCGCCGGCTGCTCGATGGCGGACATGGCCGACGAGGAGTCGGTCGAGGCGTGCTGGGCCCAGCTCGAAGAGGTCTACGGCGATCTCACGGCGACGGATGCCTCGGGGCGCGTGCCCGTGATCCCGGTCACGTACATGAATTCGTCGGCCGCCCTGAAGGGCTTCGTCGGACGCCACGGCGGCATCGTCTGCACGTCGTCGAACGCGAAGACGGTGCTCGAGTGGGCGTTCGAGCGCGGGCAGCGCGTGCTGTTCTTCCCCGACCAGCACCTCGGGCGCAACACAGCGAAGGCCCTCGGCGTGCCGCTCGAGCAGATGCCGATGTGGAACCCGCGCAAGCCGTTCGGCGGCTCGAGCGCCGATGGGCTCGTCGATGCTCGCGTGATCCTCTGGCACGGCTTCTGCTCGGTGCACCGCCGCTTCACGGTCGACCAGATCGCGCAGGCGCGCATCGACCACCCCGGCGTGCAGGTCATCGTGCACCCCGAGTGCCCCATGCCGGTCGTCGATGCTGCGGATGCCGCGGGCTCGACGGACTTCATCGTGAAGGCCATCCAGGCCGCTCCCGCGGGCTCGACCTTCGCGATCGGCACCGAGATCAACCTCGTGCAGCGCCTCGCGGCCGAGTACCCGCAGCACGAGATCTTCTGCCTCGACCCGGTGGTCTGCCCGTGCTCGACGATGTACCGCATCCACCCCGGCTACCTCGCGTGGGTGCTCGAGGAACTCGTCGCCGGGCGCGTGGTGAACCGCATCACCGTCGGCGACGACGTGGCCGAGCCCGCACGCGTCGCGCTCGAGCGCATGCTCGCCGCGAAGCCCCCGGCCGCGGTCGTGCCCGCCGACGCCGTGCCGACCGGGGCCTGACCGTGGGGCACGTGCTCGTCGTCGGCGGCGGCATCGGGGGGCTCTGGACCGCGGTGCGCGCGGCCGACGCCGGCCACGACGTCGAGCTCGTCACGAAGACCGAGCTCGCCGACGGCAACACGCGCCACGCGCAGGGCGGCATCGCGGCGGCCCTCTTTCCCGATGACTCGGCGGAGCGGCATTTCGCCGACACCCTGTCGGCGGGCGCCGGACTCTGCAACCCGGAGGCCGTGCGCGTGCTCTGCGACGAGGGCCCGGCGCGCGTGCGCGACCTGATCCGGTTCGGCGTCGCGTTCGACCACGGCGACTCCGGGCTCGAGCGCGGGCTCGAGGCGGCGCACTCGAGGGCGCGCATCCTGCACGCCGGCGGCGACGCCACGGGCGCGGCCATCGAACGCGCGCTCGTGACCACCGTGCGACGACGGGCGGTGCGCATCCACGAGCAGACGATGCTCGTGGACCTGCTCACCGAGGCCGGCGAGGTGACCGAGTCGGGCGACCTGCGCGCCGCGGGCGACGGCGTTCGGCCCGACGGCGGGGTCGGCACCGGCACCGATGGCGTACGCGTGATCGGTGCGCGCCTGCTCGCGGCATCCGGAGACCTGATCGACGTGCGCGCCGATGCCGTCGTGCTCGCGACGGGCGGCGCCGGGCAGCTGTTCCGGCACACGACGAACCCCGACGTGGCGACGGGCGACGGCGTCGCCGCGGCCTGGCGTGCGGGCGCCGAGATCGCCGACCTCGAGTTCGTGCAGTTCCACCCGACCGCGCTCGCCGCCCCCGGCACGCCCCTCATCTCCGAGGCCGTGCGCGGCGAGGGCGCCGTGCTGCGCGATCGCGACGGCCGCCGCTTCATGACGGAGATCTCGGAGCAGGCCGAGCTCGCCCCCCGCGACGTCGTGGCCCGCGCCGTCTGGCGCGCGAGCCTCGACCAGGGCGGCGAGCCCGTGACGCTCGACGCGACCGCGCTCGGCCGGGAGTTCCTCGATCGGCGATTCCCCGGGCTCGGGGCCGCCTGCCGCGATGCCGGATACGACTGGGCCGAGGAGCCCGTGCCCGTCACGCCCGCTGCGCACTACGCCATGGGCGGCGTCGTCACCGACCTCGACGGACGCACGAGCCTGCCCGGGCTCTACGCCGTCGGCGAGACCGCGCGCACGGGCGTGCACGGCGCGAACCGGCTCGCGTCGAACTCGCTGCTCGAGGCGGCCGTGTTCGCCGACCGGGCGGCGCGCGCGATCGACGCGGACGCCGACGCGCTCGCGCAGCCGAACTCCGGAGACGGGAGACGACGCGCCGCCGAGTTGCGCACTCCCCTCGGCGAGTCGCGCGCGGCATCCGGAGTTGCGCCGAAGACGGGCGGACCCGAGCGGAGCCACGGGGCCGCCGCGCCCGTCGACCGGGTCGCCCTGCAGGCCCTCATGTGGGAGCACGTCGGACTCGAGCGCTCGGCCGACGGCCTGGCCGCGGCATCCGACGCCCTCGAGACCTGGCGGGCGCCCGAGGTGCACGACCGCCGCAGCGCCGAGGATCGGAACCTGCTCGACCTCGCACGCCTCACCGTGGCCGCCGCGGCCGCGCGCACCGAGAGCCTGGGCGCGCACTTCCGGTCGGATGCCGCGGCGAACGCGGTCGATACGCCCCGCCTGCTCGACCCGCTCGGAGCCGGCCTGGGCGGCGAGCCAGAGGCATCCGCCCCACTGCCCCTGCACGGACTCGTGCACCTCACCCCCGATGCCGAGGAGGCAGCATGAGCACCGACCGTCGCGAGATCGACCGCATCGTCACCGCCGCACTCGACGAGGACGCGCCCTGGGGCGACCTCACGAGCGAGACGCTCATTCCGGCGGATGCCACGGCCACCGCCTCGCTCGTCGCCCGTGAACCGGGCGTGCTCAGCGGCATCGAGGTGTTCGCCGCGGCGTTCCGCATCGTCGACCCGGCGATCGAGGTCGAGCGGCTCGCCGCGGACGGCGACTCGTTCGCGGCCGGCGACGTGCTCGCCCGTGTGCACGGGCCGGCCCGTGGCATCCTCACCGCGGAGCGTGTCGCCCTCAACCTCAGCCAACGCATGTCGGGCGTCGCGACGCTCACCGCGCGGTACGTGGCCGCCGTGAGCGGCATCGCCGGCGCTCGCGCTCGCATCGTCGACACGCGCAAGACCACTCCGGGGCTGCGCAGCCTCGAACGCCAGGCCGTGCGCGACGGCGGCGGGCGCAATCACCGGCGCTCGCTCTCCGACGCGATCATGGCCAAGGACAACCACCTCGCGGTGCTCACGGCCGGCGGCGTCGACCTGGCCTCCGCGCTTCGATCGGCGCGGGAGCGGATGCCGCACACGGCCCACCTCGAGGTCGAGATCGACCGGCTCGACCAGCTCGACGCGGTGCTCGGCGGCGGCGCCGACACGATCATGCTCGACAACTTCGACCTCGACGCGCTTCGCGAGGGCGTTCGCCGCATCGGCGGGCGCGCGGTCGTCGAGGCGTCGGGCGGGGTGAACCTCGACACGGTCGCCGCGATCGCCGCCACCGGCGTCGATGTGATCTCGGTCGGGGCGCTCACGCACTCGGCGCGCGCGCTCGATCTCGGCCTCGACGTCGACATCGACATCGACATCGCACTGGCCGCCGAGGACGACGCGGGCGCGGGTTCGCCGCGCGGTGCGAGAACGTGATCTACCTCGACCACGCCGCCACGACCCTGGTGCGCCGCGAGGCGATCGAGGCCATGTGGCCGTACCTCACGGGCTCGTTCGGCAACCCGTCGAGTCGGCACGAACTCGGCGAGGAGGCGGCGCGCGCGCTGGCCTGGGCGCGATCGGAGGTCGCCGCGGTGATCGGATGCCGACCGGGCGAGGTCGTCTTCACGAGCGGCGGCACCGAGGCCGACAACCTCGCGATCAAGGGCATCTCGCTCGCGCGTCCGCGCGGTCGTCACCTCGTGGTCTCGCCGGTCGAGCACGAGGCCGTGCTCGAGTCGGCCGCGTACCTCGTGCGCCACCACGGCTTCACGGTGACCGAGGTCGCCGTCGACTCCGGCGGACTCGTGCACCCCTCGGCGCTCGAGGCGGCGATCAGGCCCGACACGGCCCTCGTCTCGGTGCAGCTCGTGAACAACGAGATCGGCACGATACAACCGATCGCGCAGCTCGCGGCCGTGGCGCACGAGGCCGGCGCACGCATGCACACGGATGCGGTGCAGGCGGCCGGTCATCTCGACCTGCGGCTCGACGCGCCGGCGGGGTCGGGCGGTCTGGGCGGTCTCGGCGCGGACGCCCTCTCGCTGGCGGGCCACAAGGTCGGCGCACCCAAGGGCACCGGCGTGCTCGTCGCCCGCGGCCGGATCGCGCTCGAACCGGTGCTGCACGGCGGCGGGCAGGAACGCGGCCGGCGCTCCGGCACCGAGAACGTGGCCGGTGCGGTCGCGTTCGCCACGGCCCTGCGCCTCGCCGAGGCCGAGCGGGCGGATGCCGCGGCGCAGGCGTCGCGCCAGGGACTCGAGTTGCGGGCGCGAATCCTCGCCGGCGTCGAGGGCGCGCAGCTCACGGGCGACCCCGACCGCCGATTGCCGGGCACGGTGTCGTTCGTCTTCCCCGGAACGAGCGGCGAGGCCGTGCTGCTCGAGCTCGACCGGCTCGGCGTGACGTGCTCGAGCGGCTCGGCGTGCGCGGCGGGCAGCAGCGATCCGTCGCACGTGCTCACGGCCATCGGCGTCCCGGCCGACCTCGCGCTGACCGCCGTGCGCTTCACGCTCGGCCGGGCGACGACCGACGACGAGATCGCGGATGCCGCGGCATCCGTCATCCGTGCGGTGTCGGCCGTGCGCGGTATCGTCGGATCATGACCGAAGCGAACGCTCCTGAGAACGACGCCGTCGACGACGCGAAGGCCTCCCCGGCCGACGCCGAGCGCGAGGAGCGGCTCCGCTCCGAACTCGCACCCGAGGAGTCGATGTTCAAGGACTGGCTCCCGCGCCCGACGCCGATCGACGGGCCCGCGCCGGCACCCTGAGCCTCCAGGCGCCGATTCCATACGTTGCAATTCTTCGTGCGGATCGGGAATAGCCCGGCGCCTCGCTCGGGTTGTCTCTGTGGTCGGTGACTCCCGTCACAGCTGACGAACCTTCTTGCGCGACGCCGCGCGACATCCACTTTCTGCCGATTGGATCCGCTCCGTGAGCGAACGCGCCCTCCCAGACGTCTCCCCCACGACCGACACCGCCCCTGCCGCCGCGGCGGGCCCAGACACCTCGACCGGCCAGCACCACACCGACGCCGAGGCCCTGCACGGCGCCCGCAACTCGCGGGTGATCTGGCTGCTGCTCGCGGCCGCCTTCGTCGTGATCCTCAACGAGACGATCATGGGCGTGGCGATCCCGCACCTCGTCACCGATCTCGGCATCACGATCTCCGAGGCGCAGTGGCTGACCACGGCGTTCATGCTCACGATGGCGGTCGTCATCCCGATCACCGGCTACCTGCTGCAGCGCTTCTCGACGCGCGCGGTGTTCATCGCCGCGATGGGCCTGTTCTCGACCGGCACGCTCATCTCGGCCCTCGCACCGGGATTCGAGATGCTGCTCGGCGGTCGCGTCGTGCAGGCGACCGGCACGGCGATCATGATGCCGTTGCTCATGACCACCCTCATGACGCTCGTCGCGCCCTCCGACCGCGGCCGGTTCATGGGCCGCGTCTCGACGGTGATCTCGGTGGCCCCCGCGATCGGGCCCACGATCTCCGGCCTGATCCTCAGCTTCCTCTCGTGGCGCTTCATGTTCTGGCTGGTGCTGCCGATCGCCGTGACGATGCTGATCATCGGCACCCGACGCGTCGAGAACGTGAACACCCCCAAGCGACTGCCGCTCGACGTCTTCTCGGTCGTGCTCTCGGCGATCGGCTTCGGTGGGCTCGTCTACGGCCTCAGCCTCATCGGCGGTGAGGCCGCCGGCACCGCGACGCCGGCACAGATGTGGATCTCGCTCGGCGCCGGTGCCTTCGGCATCCTCGCGTTCGTCGTCCGCCAGCTCCTGCTGCAGCGTCGCGACCGCGCGCTGCTCGACCTGCGGCCGTTCAAGTCCGCGAATTTCGCGATCTCGATCGCGCTCATGACCGTCATGATGGCCGCGCTCTTCGGCACGATCATCCTGCTGCCGATCTACCTGCAGAACGTGCTGCACCTCGAGCCGATCATGACCGGCCTGCTCCTGCTGCCCGGCGGACTCGTGATGGGTCTGCTCGGCCCCACCGTCGGCCGCCTCTACGACCGTTTCGGCCCGCGGCCGCTGCTCGTTCCCGGCAGCATCCTCGTGAGCGGCGTGCTCTGGTCGCTGACGCTCGTCTCGGAGCAGACATCGCCGTGGCTGCTGCTCGCGGCCCACATCGCGCTCTCGGCCGGACTCGCGTTCATGTTCACGCCGCTGTTCACGACCGCCCTCGGTTCGGTGCAGCCGCGCTTCTACGCGCACGGATCGGCGATCGTCGGCACCGTCCAGCAGGTCGGCGGTGCAGCGGGCACCGCGCTGTTCATCACGGTGATGGCCGCCGCGAGCGCCGCAGCCGCACCGACGGCGAGCTCGGCCGAGGCCGCCGAAGCCGCCGGCATCCACACCGCGTTCCTGGTCGGCGCGATCCTGTCGCTCTTCGCGATCGTCGGCAGCGCGTTCGTGCGGCGTCCGGCCGACACCGGCGGCGAGTTCGTGGCGCACTGATCGGCCGCCCCACGCAGAACGACTCGGGCCCGCCCTGCGCATCAGCGCCGGGCGGGCCCGAGTTCGTTCGCGGCCACCGTCGACCAGACCGTCGCCGATCGACGTTCGCGGCGGCCGTCCACCGATCGGCGGCGGTCGTCCGCCACCGGCCGGCCGGCCTCCGTCGGCCGAGCCGTGGGGCTCAGCCGCAGTCGGGGCGGCAGCTGCGCTGCGAGAGCGCATCGACGAGCACGATGCCGAGGTCTTCGGGCTTCGAGGCGGAGTAGGCCCCGCCCTTCGTGACCTTTGCGATCTTCTGCATGGCCTCGAGGTCGGTATCGGGTCCGAAGCCGATCAGAATGACCGGCACGGGCTGCCCGCTCTCTTCGCCCTTCGCGAGCTCGGCGATGAGCGTGTCGAGGTTGATCCCGTTCTCATCCTCGTTCTTGCCGTCGGTGATGAGCAGCACGGCGTTGACCTTCTCGGGGTCGTAGCCTTCGCGCACCCGGCCGACCGCGGCGAGCACGGTGTCGTAGAGTCCGGTCGCCCCGCCGAGGCGGCCGGGAAGCGATTGGATGATGCCGGCGATCTGCTGGGTGTGCGCGGCATCTCCGAGCGGTGCGATCGCGGCGAGTTCCTCGTAGTCGAGGTCGCCGTTGCGCATCGTCGAGAACGCCCACACGCCGAGGTCGACCTCACCCGAGAACTTCGAGACCGCGTTCATGGCCGCCTGCTGGAAGATGTCGATGCGGCGCAGGCCGTTCTCGGCCGGCTCCTCCATCGAGCCCGAGACGTCGATGACCGAGAGGTAGCGGGCACGGAGCGACAGCACGCCCCACGTGCGCAGCAGCGTGAGGGCGGTGGCCGAATCGACGGGCAGCACCTGGGCCACTGGGCCCTCGGGCGCGATGCCGAGCGTGTCGATCTTGCCCGCGCCGAGCGCCGTGCGGAAACCGGCCGCGGTGAGACGGTCGTACGAGGCCGTCGCGGCCTTCTCGAACGCCGCGAGCAGGCGACCGCGCTCCGACAGGCTCTGCGCGACCTCGGTCGTCGAGGCGGTCGAGCTCCGCCCGGCCAGGCCGACGGTCTGCACGTGCGCCGTCGACCCCTTGGAGACCGAGGGCTCGGCCGCCGGCTCCGCGGCGTCCTCGCCGGTCTCGCCCTCGGCCGCAAGTGCCGCCTCGTCGGCGGCATCGCCGATGCGCACGAGCGGATAGTCGAGCATGAGCGTGCCATCGGTCGGGTAGCCGGCCGTGAGCGTCTCGCTCGGCTCGTCGCCGTTGTACTCGGCGACCTGCGCCTCGCTCGTGAGCACCACGCTCGGTTGCGCGGCCGAGGAGAGCGCGCCGAAGGCGGCGCTCGTGGACGCCGGAATCGACTTGCCGAGCGAGATCATGGCCGCGGCCAGCGGTCGCGGGTCTCCGGCCGGCGCGTGGGCGCCGAGCCCGACGAGGCTCGTGAGGCTCGCCGCCGAGGCCTCGGGGTCGGGCAGGATCGCGGGCAGCGACCCGTCGAGCACGCGGGCCCACGTCAGTGGTTCGCTGGCGATCTCGGTCGCGTCGGACGACGCCGTGGCGAATACGACGGGCGTGACCGCGATCGTCTGACCGACCCGGGCGTTCGGGGTCGACCGGCCGAGCGACGTCGCCGTGGCGCCGGCTCGGTCGACCCACACCGACGACTGCGGCACCCAGGCGTCGGCGTCGAGACCGCCGGAGGCGAGCACGGCCGACGTGTCGGCGGACTCCTGCGAGGTGATCTCGGTGCTGACGCAGCCGTCGTTGGCTGCGTCGAAATCCGCCGCGATGTCGGACAGCACTGGCGCGATCGTCGTGTCGGCGACGATACGCAGCTCCTCGACGCTCTCGCAGTCGGACCCGGCGGCAGCCTGGTTCGGGTCGAGATGACCGCCGATCCAGAGGTACACACCGGACGCGACGACGCCGGTGACGACGACTGCGGCGATGACGGACAGGTAGAGACCGCGTCTCGACGTCTTCGTCGTCGATGCGGTGACGCTGTGACGCCCCACGGACACTCCAAGCCCGACGGCAGCAAGGGCACCGTCGCATCCTTCGATTCGGGTTTCCCCCGGGTAAAGGGGGAAGGATTTGGTTCAGTGTAGGTTACGCACCGTCCGAGACGAAAAATACTCGTCTTCCCGTCTGGAATCCGACCGCGTTCACGAGGGCGGGCTTGACGCCCCCGCATCGCCGGAGTAGGCCGGACGGCAGGTGCCGTCATGACGCAACGAGTGTTCGAGGACCGCCGCGACGCGGGTCGCCGTCTGGCGGCGCTGCTGCGCGAACACGGGCGCGACGCGTGGGCGCGACCCGTCGTGCTGGGGCTTCCGCGTGGCGGGGTTCCGGTCGCGGCCGAGGTCGCCGACTCCCTCGCGGCCCCGCTCGACGTGCTCGTGGTGCGAAAGCTCGGGCTGCCGTTCCGCGAGGAGGTCGCCATGGGGGCGATCGGCGAAGAGGGTGCGCGCGTGCTGAACGACGACGTCGTCGCGCTCGGCGGCGTCGACGCCCGCACGCTCGCGGCGGTGGAGCGACGCGAGCGTGCCGAGCTCGAGGCGCGCGTGCGTCGGTTCCGCGGCGACGCCCCGCCGATCGAGCTCGCGGGGCGCACGGCGATCGTCGTCGACGACGGGGTGGCGACGGGCGCGACGGCCCGCGTGGCGTGCCTCGTCGCGCGGGCGCGAGCCGCGGCATCCGTGGTCCTGGCGGTGCCGGTCGCCTCGCCCGACGCGGCGGTCGGCCTCGTGGGCTCGCCCGCGATCGACGAGCTCGTGTGCCTCTCGACGCCCGCCGGGTTCATGGCAGTCGGGCAGTACTACCTCGACTTCACGCAGACGACGGATGCCGAGGTGCAGGCACTGCTCGCCGCGAACCGGTGAGTCGGAGGCGGTCGACGGCGGGGCCGACGGTGCCGATGACGACCGTGCCGCCGCGCTCGTCGTCGTGCGCGACCTCGGCGGCGAGCCCACCGGCCTCGACGAGCGCTGCGGTGGCCGCAGCCTGCCGCCGACCGGTCTCGATCAGCAGTCGCCCGTCGGGCGCGAGCCAGTCGAGGGCGGATGCCGCGACGCGCCGGTGCACGTCGAGACCGTCGGTTCCTCCGTCGAGTGCGACGCGAGCCTCGTGGTCGCGCGCCTCGGGCGGCATCATCGCGATCTCATCGGTGGGCACGTAGGGCGCGTTCACGGCGAGCACTTCGACACGGCCGCGGAGGTCGGCCGGCAGCGGTGCGAAGAGGTCGCCCTCGACGACGCGCGCACCGCGCGGTTCGAGGTTGCGCCGGGCGGCACGCACGGCGGCCGGGTCGAGGTCGGCCGCGACCAGCTCGATCGGCCCAGCGGCATCCGCGATCACGGCCCCGATCGCGCCCGCGCCGCAGCAGAGGTCGACGACGACGGGCACTCGACCGGATGCCGCGACCTCCGCCGCGAACCCCGACGCCGTCTCGGCGAGGAGCTCGGTGCGTCGTCGCGGCACGAAGACGCCGGGTTCGAGCAGGATGCGGAGGCCGCCGAACTCCGCCCAGCCGAGGAGTTGCTCGAGCGGTTCGCCGGCCATGCGCCGGGCGACCAGCCGCTCGAGCTCCGCCGCGGCATCATCGGCACCGCCGTGCGCACCGACATCGCCGCCACCGCCGAACCGCTCGGCGACCGCGGCCTCGAGCAGCACCGCCTCGTCCTCGGCGAACACGCAGCCCGCGGCGCGCAGTCGCGCGACGAGCACGGAGTCGGGCTCGGGTGCGGGCGCGGCGGCATCGATCACCCGGGAATGCTAGCCGCGCGCGCCGCGCGACGCACCGAGGGTGCACGCATCGCGCGGATGCCCTAACATCGAGCCCATGACCACGTCGACCTGCAGCTGGTGGCCCGCCTCCTAGGCGGACTCCACGTTTCGACGTACGACGACCGCCCGAGGGCGGTCGTTTTCGCATCTGCGGAAGGTTCCGGCCCGGGCCAGAAGACCACCGGAGAACTCATGACCGCACCGCACCCGGCCATCCCGAACGTCGCCCAGCCCGAGCGCCAGCCGGCGGCGCCGTCGAGCGCCCCGTCCGCGCTGCTCGCCTCGCTGCTCGCCGCGGGCGCCGATGCCCCGCCGTTCGCCGTCATCCGTCGCGAGCACGAGCCCACGCTCGACGTGCTCGTGGGCGACGTCGTCGACGTCGAACTTCTCGCCGACATCCCGCTCGACGGCGCGGAGGTGCTCGCACTCGTGCCGTTCCGGCAGGTTCGCGAGCGCGGGTTCGACGCGCACGACGACGGCGCGCCGATCCGCTGCCTGGTGGTGCGCGAGCGCGCCGAGCTCGCGGTCGCGGAGGCGATCGACGTGCTGCCGCGGCATCCGATCGCCGTCGACCTCGACGTGGACGCCAGCGACGAGGCCTATGCCGAGATCGTGCGCCGCGTGATCGACGACGAGATCGGGCGCGGCGAGGGCGCCAACTTCGTGATCCGCCGTGAGTTCGTGGGCGAGGTCGACGGGGCGCCGGCGGTCGCGGTGCTCGGCTGGCTGCGGGCGCTGCTCGAGCACGAGCGCGGCGCGTTCTGGACCTTCGCGGTGCACACGCCGGGGCTCTCGGCGGTCGGCGCGACGCCCGAGCGGCACGTCTCCTCGATCGACGGGCTCGTGTCGATGAACCCGATCAGCGGCACGTTCCGCCACGACGTGCTGACCGAGGCCGATGCCGCGACCTCGGTCGACGAACGCCTGCTCGCGTTCCTGCACGACGTCAAGGAGCGCGAGGAGCTCGTCATGGTCGTCGACGAGGAACTCAAGATGATGAGCGCGGTGTGCCCGGAGGGCGGGCGCATCCGGGGCCCCTTCCTGAAGCGGATGTCGCGCCTCACCCACACCGAGTACCTGCTCGAGGGGCACTCCGACCTCGACCCGCGCGAGGTGCTGCGCCGCACAATGTTCGCGCCGACCGTCACCGGGTCGCCGATGGGGAACGCGTGCTCGGTCATCGCCAGGCACGAGCCGACCGCGCGCGGCTACTACGCGGGCGTCTTCGCCCGGTTCACGCCGACCGCGACGGGGTACGACGTCGACGCTCCGATCCTCATCCGCACGGCGTACCTGCGCGACGGACGCGTGAGCGTGCCCGTCGGGGCGACGCTCGTGCGCCACTCCGACCCCGCCGGCGAGGTCGCCGAGACGCGGGCGAAGGCGGCCGGCCTGCTCACGGCGCTCGGTGCGATTCCACGGGCGGATGCCGTGGCACGGCCCGGTGCGACGGGTGCCGCCCGGTCGGGGGCAGGCCGCGATGCGTCCTCGGGCACGGCGCCGAGTGATGAGCACGCCGCCGCCGACCCGCACGCGGCGCTGCTCGCGGCCCGCAACGACCACCTCGCCGCGTTCTGGAGATCGCCGCAGCACGCGCACGAGCCGCGCGGACGCTCGGCGCTCGTGATCGACGCGAACGACGACTTCACGACGATGCTCGCGCACCAGCTGCGCCACCTCGGGCTCGACGTGCGGCTCGTGGCGTGGCACCAGGCGTCGGCTGCGGCATCCGAGGATCTCGTGGTGTTCGGCCCCGGACCAGGCGACCCGCGCGACGCGACCGACCCGCGCATCGCCCGCCTGCGCGAGCTCATCGCCGCACGCCTCGAAGCCGAACGCCCACTGCTCGCCGTCTGCCTCAGCCACCAGGTGCTCGCCGACCTCGCGGGCCTGCCGGTCGCGCCCCTGCCGACGCCCCGCCAGGGCGTGCAGCTGCCGATCGAGGTGTTCGGCGAGACCGCGGCCATCGGCTTCTACAACACGTTCTCAGCGCTCGCGTCCGACGGTTCGACCACGCCGCGCCTCGGCTTCGAGGTGGCCTCGGATGCCGCGACGGGCATCGTGCACGCCCTTCGCGGCCGTGGCGTGGCCTCCGTTCAGGGGCACCTCGAGTCGGTGACCTCGCCCGACGGCCTGGCGCTGCTCGAACGACTGGTCGACGGCGTGCTGACACCGACGGCGGTGGTGCCCTAGCCTTCGGGCATGGGCGACGGGCGAACGCGCGAGGTCGAGCTCGTGCTCTGCCTGCCGACGGGCGAGGTGCTGGGCACGACCGCGCGGTTCTCGGCCGAGCAGCCGTGGACCATGCTCGCGAGCGAGGTCGTCACCGCCGCCCGGGCATCGCTCGGACTCGAGGTGATCGTGCTGCGGCTGCTCGAGGTCGTGCGCCGCGCCGACGGCGTGCCCGACCTCGTGCGATACCTCGCCGAGGTCGACGCCGTGCCGCAAATCGGGCTGACGGATGCCGCTGCGCGCGTCGCGGCATCCGTACCGCTGCGCATGCCGTGGGCCGAGCCCGGCGGCCCCACCCGTGCGTTGCGCTGGGCCGCGCACGAACTCGCCGAGCGGGGCGTCGCGCTCACCGCGCCCGCCCAGCAGGTGCGGACCTGGAACCTCTCGAGTGTCTGGCGCCTGCCGACCGGCCGGGGCGATGTCTGGCTCAAGCAGGTGCCGCCGTTCTTCGCGCACGAGGGCGGGATCATCGAGCGGCTCGGACGGCGCGAGCGGCTCGGGCGGGACGAGCCGCACCGCCGTCACCCGGTGCCGCACGTGATCGCACGGGACGACGGCCTCGTGCTGCTGGCCGACATCCCGGGCGACGACCTCCACGACGGCTCGACGGTCGAGCAGCAGCGCGCCATGATCGACCTGCTCGTCGGTATCCAGTTCGATCAGGCGGGCGCGGTCGATGACCTGCTCGCGCTCGGCCTGCCCGATTGGCGGATGCCGGCCCTCGCCGCCCCGGCGACGCATGCGCTCGAGACGGCCGCCGACCGACTCGAGCCCGCGCTGCGCGAATCCGTGCGCGCACTCGTCGACGGACTCGACGTGCGCGCCGCCCGGGTCGTCGCGTGCGGCCTGCCCGACACCCTCGTGCACGGCGACTTCGCGCCAGGCAA
Organism: Agromyces aureus; assembly: GCF_001660485.1. GTDB lineage: Bacteria > Actinomycetota > Actinomycetes > Actinomycetales > Microbacteriaceae > Agromyces > Agromyces aureus. Next base: position 1,675,737 of record NZ_CP013979.1, on the reverse strand, counting down.
CGTGCGCGGCCGCGGGCTCGACCTGACCCTGCTCGACTGGGGCGACTCCGGTGTCGGGCATCCGCTGCTCGACGCGGCCGCCTTCACCGACCGGGTCGACGCAGGGCACGCCGAGCTCGCTCGTCGGCACTGGACCGATGCGTGGGCCACGGCGGTGCCCGGTTCGGATCCGGCGCGCGCGGCGTTGCTGCTGGCGCCGGTCGCCGCGCTGCGGCAGGCCGTCATCTATCAAGGGTTCCTCGATCGCATCGAGCCCGACGAACGGGTGTACCACCGCGACGACCCCGCGACGTGGCTGGCGCGAGCGGCCGACCTGGTCGCAGCCGATCCGCAGGTGCGCTGAGTTGCTCGCAATCGATGCCCGGTGCGCTGAGCTGGTCGCAGCAGATCCCGCTGCGCGCTGAGCAGCGGCGGACGCGACGGAACGGACCCGATGCATGCGCGCGACCCACCCGCGTCAGCCGAGCGCGATGACGGCGTCGAGGATCTCGGCGTCGAGGTCGCGATCGGCGAACACGAGCCGTTCGAGGTGGGTCGTGTCGCCGCCGCCGAGCGGCTCGGCGCCCGACGAACCACGCCACGCGAGGTCGAGGCCCAGCCGCTCGAGCACGCGGATGGAGACCGGGTTGTTCGCGAACACGCGCGCGGTGACGGGAGCGTCGGGTGCGCTCTCGACGGCCGCCTCGAGCGATGACCCGGCCGCCTCGCCGGCCAGCCCGTGCCCCCACGCAGCGGGTTCGAACCGATACCCGAGGTTCCAGGCACCCAATGCCATCATGTTCGCCCCGGCGACGCCGATGAAGCGACCTGCGGCGAGTGAGCCGACGGGCTCGCGGAGTCGCACGGCATTCATGCCGAAGCCGTGCTCCCGCCGGCTCCGCACCGCCTGCTCGATGGCCCGTTCGGTCTGGCCCCGATCGAGATGGCGGCCCGCGGGCAGGTGCTGCCAGGTGCGCTCGTCGCCGTACACCCGAAACATGTCGTCGACGTCATCGACGGTGAGCGGGCTCAGTACGAGCCGGCTGGTCGTTCGCGCGACGTTCATCGCCTCGATGTTCTCGCGGACCGCCGACATGCGCTCGAGCCCCGCGTTCCGCGCATCGCCACCGTGCGAAGACGCGCCGCTACTTGAGCAACCGCGACAGCACGCGGTCGGCGAGCGGCTTGCCGCCGGTCTGGCACGTCGGGCAGTACTGGAACGTCGAGTCCGCGAACCGCACCTCGCGCACGGTGTCGCCGCAGACCGGACACTTCTCTCCCGTGCGGGCGTGCACCTGCATGCCGCGGCGCTTCGCGTCTTTGAGGTCGGCCGGCGGGCGACCGGATGCCGCGGCCACCGCCTCGGCGAGCGTGTCGCGCAGCGCGGTGAACAAGGTCTCGACCTGCTCGGGCGTGAGCTTCGCGGCGAGCGCGTACGGCGACATGCGCGCCGCGTGCAGGATCTCGTCGGAGTAGGCGTTGCCGATGCCCGCGAACACCGACTGGTCGCGCAGCACGCCCTTGATCTGCGTGCGCCGCCCGTCGAGCACGGCCTGGAAGTCGGCGAGCGTGAACTCGGGCGCCGTCGGGTCGGGGCCGAGGCGCGAGATGCCCGGAACCTCGTTCGGATCGCGCACCACGTAGACCGCGAGCGACTTCTTCGTACCGGCCTCGGTGAGATCGAAGCCCGCGCCGTCGTCGAGCTTGACGCGCAGGGCGATCGGCCCCTTGCCCGGCTTCAGAATGGTCTTCGACACCTCGTCGAACCACCGCAGCCACCCGGCACGGGCGAGGTGGAAGACGAGGTGCAACGGCTCGGTGCCGACGCTCAGGTCGACGAACTTGCCGTGGCGTGCGACCGCCGTGATCGTGCCGCCCGCGAGCGCGTGCAGCGGAGGATCGAAGGTCTTCAGCGCCGAGATCGCGGTGACCGACGCCGAGGTCACCGCGTGACCGACCGCGCGCTCGCGGAGGAACGCGGCGAGCGCATCGACCTCCGGCAGTTCGGGCACGCTCTCATGCTGCCACCGACCGCCGACGACGGCCAGCGTTCGCGCGGCCGTTCCCCTCGGCCGCCGCTCCGGTTAGGGTCGGAGCATGCCGAACGAGCAGAGCAGCGACCTCCGCGTCTTCGCCCTCGAGCCCGAGGGCGAGCCGATCTCGACCGAAGACGACGCGATCGACCTCATCGGCAGCGTCTGGTCGCACGAGGCGAAGACCGCGATGGTGCCCGTCGAACGGCTCGATCCCGCGTTCTTCGACCTGAGCACCGGGCTCGCCGGCGCCTTCACGCAGAAGCTCGTGAACTACCGGGTGCGTCTCGTGATCGTCGGCGACCTGACCGCGTACACCGAGGCGAGCCGAGCGCTGAGCGACTACGTGTGGGAGTCCAATCGCGGCGACCAGGTGTGGTTCGTGCGCGACGACGCCGAGCTCGCGAACAAACTCGCCGCGCGCGGGTAGCGCTCGCCGCGCGGTGCGATCGCCCGCGGCATCCGTACACACGTTCGAATGTCGGTGGTTGGTGAGAAGCTCTCACTATGAAGACGATCGAGCTGCGGCAGGCCCGCCACCTCGAGGTGGGCGACACCCTCGTGAATGTCGCCGGTCATGTCTACGAGGTCACCAAGCTGACCCGCATCGGCCGAGGCATCCGCGTGCAGTACCTGACCTCCGAGGGGCGGCCGGGGCGGTTCACCGCGGCGCCCGAGTCGCTCAGCCGCGTCTACGCGAGTTCGTCGCGCAGCACGCCGATCTCGGCCTGATCCGGGGCGCGTCGGCCAGGAGCATGCTTCCCCGGGGCATCCTGATCCGGGGCATCCTGATCCGCGACCGACGGGCCATCACGCACCTTTGAGCGGCAGTATCTCGCCGCCCGTCTGGCACGTCGGGCAGTACTGCGCGGTCGTGCTCGCGAACGTGAAGTCGGCGATCGCGTCGCCGCACACCGGGCACGGCTCGCCCGTGCGACCGTGGGCGCGCATGGCGGCGACCTTCTCGGCCTTGAGCCGGGCGATCGGCACGCCCCGGCGCTCGGCGATCGCGGCACCGACCACGCCGACCGTCGCGTCGAACAGGCGATCGAGCTCGTCACCCCCGAGCGCTGAGGCGTGCCCGACGGGCGAGACCTTCGCCGCATGCAGGATCTCGTCGGAGTAGGCGTTGCCGATGCCCGCAAGCGATTCCTGCTCCTGCAGCACGGCCTTCACCTGCTTGCGACGGCCCACGAGGGCCGCATCGAAGTCGGCCCGCGAGAACTGGGCCGAAGCCGGATCAGGACCGAGCTTCGCCACCGCGGGTACCTCGAACGCGTCGTCGACCACCCAGCATCCGAGCGAGACCCAGTCGCCCGCGTCGGTCAGCTCGAGCGCCGGCCCCTCGTCGAAGGCGAGCGTCGCGAGCGTGGGCGGCGGCGGGTCGGATGCCGCGGCATCCGATTCGGCGATGGAACCGGCCCAGCGCGCCCACCCGTGGCGGCCGAGCGACACGACGAGATGGCCCGCCGGCCCGAAGGCCAGGTCGAGGAGCTTGCCGTGGCGAGTCACGCCGGTCACGCGCTCGCCCGCGAGGGACTCGGGCGGCCGACCGCGTGTCTTCGCGATGCGGAACTCGATCACGTCGACGTCGACGAGCGTTCGACCCGTCAGCCGGGCGTCGAGTTCTTCGGCGAGTGCCTGCACTTCCGGTGACTCGGGCATGCCAGCAGCCTTGCACAGGCGGGCGACATCGTGGCGTGCGAACGCGAACGTCCGCGGCGAGGCGTCGGTCTCGTTTCCGGGGTGGTTCCGCGTCGGCGCCGACCACTACGATCGCCCCGTGGACCCGTACACGGCGCGGCAGCTGCTGCGCATCTTCCCCGACGCCCCGCTCACGGTCGACCTCGTCGACCGTGCCTATTCCGGCGAGTCATGGGCCCGGCATCCGTCGCGGTACCCCGATCCGGTGCAGCGGCAGCAGGCCGAGGCGTGGGCCGCGTCCCTCGAGATCGCGCGCGACGTGCTGCTGCGAGAGGTCGGCCGCCCGGCGTGGCTCGGCGCCCCCGTCGAGCCGCACGCACCGGCCGCGCCGTCGCCGTTCACCGCGCCCTCGTTCACCGTTCCCGGGTCTGCCGCTCCCCCGATGCCGACGCCCTCGGTCGCCGCTCCCGGTGGCCCCACCTTCGCACCAGCGCGACGGCGCGGCCTGCGCTGGCCGGCCGTCGCCGGCATCGTCGCGGGGTCGCTCGCGGTTCTCGCCCTGATCGTCGTGGCCGCCGTCGGCGCGACCCGGGCGCTCTCCACGGCTGTCACCGACGCGCAGCGCGACGTCGAGAACACCATGGTCGACCGGTACCAGTCCGGCGAGACCCTCTTCGAGTTTCCAGCCGCCCTCGAGTACTACTACGACGGCCGGTACGACGAGCTCTGCATCGACGCCGAGAACGGATGCTGGGAGGCCGCGCTGTTCACCGAGTCCGATTGCGCGGCGCTCCAGATCGTCGTGGCGTACAGCGACGACCCGGACGCCTGGCAGGGCGAGCACGAGGTCACGCTCGACGTCGAGAACGTCGTCGCCTACGAGGCGACGCCGTTCGTGTTCGGCGACGACGCGTACGACTACGGCTGGGTGCAGCAGGTCACCTGTCTCGACGCGCCGACGGTCTGACGCACGGACCGCGCGTCGCCGCGCGGAGCACGCCCGGTGCTCGTCACGCCGCGGTCCGCTGCGCGACCGCCACGAGATCGTCGAGCAGCTCGCGGCCCTCCTGCCAGTCGCCGAGGTCGCTCGCCGCGTTGATGTGCCCGAGCGGGCCGACCGAGACGAAGCCCGCTCCGAGGCGTTCGGCGAGCTCGGCGGCGAACGCCCGGCTGCCATAGGGGTCGTCGTCGCTCGCGACCACGAGCGCGGGCAGTCCGAGCGGACGTACGCCGTCGCGGGCGAACTCCCTGGCCTGCTCGGGGAAGAGATCGCCGTCGGGGTCGGGCGGAGCGACGAGCAGCACGGCCGACGCGCCGCCGGGGTTGCGGCCGAGCCATTCGGCGACCGCGAGACATCCGAGGCTGTGCGCGACGATCACCGCGTCGGGTCCGGCCGACTCGCTCGCACGGTCGAGCGCCGCCAGCCAGTCGTCGAGACGCGGCTCGTTCCACGACGTGGGTGCGATGCGCACGGTCTGCTCGAGGTCGAGCTCCCAGCGCGTCTGCCAGTGGGTGGGCCCCGAGCCGCCGATGCCGGGCACGATGAGGTGGGTCATGCCCTCATGGTGCCGAATCGAGCCCGGATCGGCATCCTGTATGACTGCCGGTGTCCGCAGATTTCCTGCCGTTGCACCGGAGCTTGCGACCGTCGCGGGCGAGCGCTCGCCCGCGGCTCACACCTCGGTGACGCGCCCGCCCTCGACGTGCCAGCGCCGGTCGAGGTTCACCCGCTCGAGCATGCGACGGTCGTGCGTGACGAGCAGGAGCGTGCCGTCGTACCCCTCGAGCGCCTGCTCGAGCTGCTCGATCGCGATCAGGTCGAGGTGGTTCGTGGGTTCGTCGAGCACGAGCACGTTGACGCCGCGCGACTGCAGCAGCGCCATGCCGGCGCGCGTGCGCTCACCGGGCGAGAGGTCGTCGACGGGTCGCAGCACGTGGTCGGCCTTGAGCCCGAATTTCGCGAGCAGCGTGCGCACCTCGCCCGAGCTGAGTTCGGGTACGAGCGCTTCGAAGGCGTCGGCCAGCGGCATCCGCCCTGCGAGCTGCGACCTGGCCTGGTCGATCTCGCCGATCGCGACCGACGAGCCGAGGCTCCCGCGGCCGTCGTCGGGCTCGATGCGGCCGAGCAGCAGTCCGAGCAGGGTCGACTTGCCGGCGCCGTTCGGGCCCGTGATGCCGATGCGGTCGCCGGCCTGCACCTGCAGCGACACCGGACCGAGCGTGAAGTCGCCACGGGTCACGGATGCCGCAGCGAGCGTCGCGACCACGGCCGACGACCTTGGCGCCTGGCCGATCGTGAACTCGAGCTTCCATTCCTTTCGCGGCTCCTCGACCTCGTCGAGGCGCGCGATGCGGCTCTCCATCTGGCGCACCTTCTGCGCCTGCTTCTCGCTCGACTCGCTCGCGGCCTTGCGGCGGATCTTGTCGTTGTCGGGCGACTTCTTCATGGCGTTGCGCACACCCTGGCTCGACCACTCCCGCTGTACGCGGGCGCGCGAGACGAGGTCGGCCTTCTTCGAGGCGAACTCCTCGTAGTCCTCGCGCGCGTGCCGGCGCACGGTCTCGCGCTCCTCGAGGTAGGCGTCGTACCCGCCGCCGTAGAGACGGTTGGAGTGCTGGGCGAGGTCGAGTTCGAGCACCTTCGTGACCGTGCGGGCGAGGAACTCCCGGTCGTGGCTCACGAGCACCACTCCCCCGCGCAGTCCGGCGACGAACGCCTCGAGCCGGGCGAGCCCGTCGAGGTCGAGATCGTTCGTGGGCTCGTCGAGCAGCACGAGGTCGAAGCGCGAGCAGATGAGCGCCGCGAGACCGACGCGCGCGGCCTGCCCGCCGGAGAGCCCGGTCATCAGCGAGTCGGGGGTGATGATCGGAGCTTCGGAGGTCGCGGCGCCGGCGCCCGCGCCCGATCCGACGACGAGTCCGAGTTCGGCGAGCACCGAGGGCAGCCGCTCGTCGAGATCCGCCGCCCCGGCCGCGAGCCAGCGCTCGAGGGCGACCGAGTACTCCTCGCCGGGGTCGACGCCGGCGGGTGGCTCTGGCAGCGCGAGCAGTTCGGCTGCGGCATCCATGCGAGCGGATGCCTCGGCGCAGCCCGTGCGTCGTGCCACGTACTGCGCGATCGTCTCGCCCTCGACGCGCTCGTGCTCCTGCGGCAGCCAGCCGACGAAGGCGTCGCTCGGAGCGAGTGACACGGTTCCCGCGAGGGCCTGGCCCGCCCCGCCGAGGATGCCGAGCAGCGTCGACTTGCCGGCGCCGTTCGCGCCCACGACCCCGATGACGTCGCCCGGCGCGACCGTGAGGTCGAGGCCTTCGAAGAGCGTGCGGTGGGCGTATCCGCCGGCGAGGCCCTGGGCCACGAGTGTTGCAGTCACCGGTCAACCCTAGCCAGCGCGGGGCTGTGAGGTCGCCGCGCCGATCACGCCCAGCCCGGCGCCGTGGGTCAGGGCCTCGGGTCGACGACGCTGGTCAGCGCCGCGTCTCAGGGCCGCGGGTCAGCGCCGCCAGAGGTACGGCGTCGTCGTCGAGACCTTGACGAGACCGGAGCGTTCGAGGATCGGTCGAGAGAACTCGGTCGAGTCGCTGTGGATCAGCGTCTTGCCGTGTGCGAGCGCGGATCGGGCACGGGCCGCGGTCAGGGCGCGGTAGATGCCGCGTCCGCGCCACGGTGCCCGCGTCGCCCCGCCCCAGATACCGGCGAAGTCGGTGTTCGCGACCGGTTCGAGCCGCCCGGCGCTGACGATCTCGCCGTCGGAGGCCTCGGCGACCCACAGCTCCATGCCGTCGTCGAGCGCGAGACGCCGCAGGAGCGCCTCGGCCATCGCGTCCGACACGGGGTCGCCGAAGACCTCGTCCTGCATGGCGCTCATGGCGCGCACGTCGGCCTCGTCGCGGACGCGTCGCAGCACGACGCCCTCGGGCAGCGGGACCTCGGCCGTGAGCCCGCCGGCCTCGCCGATCATGATCGACTCGGGCTCGTCGGCCTCGAATCCGTGGGCGAGCAGCGTCTCGTGCAGGCCGGGTGCGAGGTCGTGGCCGCGCGTCTTCCACTCGAACCTGGTGATCTCGGGCGCCGCTTCGTAGTGCGCGACCGCGCCCGCCACGAGGTCGGCGACGCCGGCGGCATCCGCCCCACCGAGATCGCGGTAGGTCACGAACCCGCGGCCGCCCGCGAAGGTCACCAGCCGCAGCGGCCCGAGGCGCTCGACCGAGATCGCGCTCGGCGTCTCGGCGTCCGTTCGCAGCTGGTCGTCGTAGGCCTGCAGCAGGCGCGCACGGTCCGGCATCGCCCGATCCGTCACTCGAACACCGGTGCGAGGAAGCGTCGCTCGTAGCGGCGGATGCACTTCGTCTCGACGGCGAACCGGTAGGCCTCGACGCACTCGGCGTCGGTGGCGGCCGCGATGCGGTACTGCTCGTAGTCGGCGAGCGACGGGAACGTGAAGAGCGCGAACGCCTCGTCGCTGTCACCCTCGCTCGGCAGGAAGTACCCGTGGTGGGTTCCGCCGAGGCGGTTGACGAGGCGGATCCAGCGCTCGCCGTACTCGCGGAACTCCGCGAGCTTGTCGGCATCGATCTCGTAGCGCAGGTGCACGGTGACAGGGTTGCTCATCCGAGACATCCTGCCCTATCTCCGAAGGTGTCGCATGCGGCGCATTCGGCGGCGCATTCCACAACTGACATATGCAATCGCATACGGTTGCCGGGTGCTCCGACGACTCCTCTCCCGCGCGTATTGGGCCTGCAGCCGATGGAAGCTCGTCAGCGAGCCGGCGCCCGGCCGCCCCAGCGTGCTCATCGGCGCACCGCACACCTCGAACTGGGACTTCGTGCTCATGCTCGCCATCGCCTGGCGCCTCGGCGTCGAGTTCCGCTGGCTCGGCAAGAAGAGCCTGTTCACCGGATGGCGCGGGCCGATCATGCGGAGCCTCGGCGGCATCCCGGTCGACCGCGACGACCCGAGCCGTGTCGTCGGCGAGGTCGTCGACCGCGTCCGCGGCGGCGAGGTCTTCGGGCTCGTCGTGACGCCCGACGGCACGCGCGGCAACAACACGTACTGGAAGTCCGGCTTCTACCGCATCGCCCGCGAGACCGGCATGCCCGTCACACTCGGGTACGTCGACCGCGCGACCATGACGGCCGGCCTCGGGCCGACCATCGACCTGACGGGCGACGTCGGCGCCGACATGAGCACGATCCGAACGTTCTACGCCGACAAGGCGGGACTCCGTCCGGAGTTCCGGACGGAGCCCCGCCTGCGCGACGAGACGGCCGCGAGCGTCTGACCCACGCGTGGTCGCCGTCGTCGACGCGGGCTACTCGGTCGTGGTCGAGAAGTCGAGCTTCGAGTCGGCGACGGCGATGACCGACCAGATGCCGCCACCGGCATCCGTGAACTCGTAGGCCGGAACGACGAGCACACTGCCGTCGGGCTGCCACTGGCTCGCGAGACCGAGGCGCGCGCTCACGATCTCGACCTGGTTCACCGGCCACGAGATCGAGGCACCGGATGTCGGCGCCGCCGGCGGCTCGGTCGGCGGAACCCACTCGGTCGTCGCATCGGTGACGGCGCCCTCGCGGTACAGGATCGGGAGGGCCGTCATCTGCGCGCCGAACCGCGGGTCGGAGAGGCGCTCGAACGCCGTCTGCTCGCTGACGATCTCGTAGTCGCCGATCGGCACCACCTCGGCGAGTGCGCCGTAGGCGTTGAGCAGGCCCTCCTCGGAGACCTCGGCGGTCCAGCTCTGGTCGAGACGCTGGCCGTCGATCACGGGCCACGCCTGCGCGGTGCGCGTGACCGAGCCCTCCCAGGTCTGCGAGGTGTACTCGAACGCGTCGGCGTCGCGGCCCGTCGCCGAGATGACGGAGCGCAGCGCGTCGATCGCGGTCGCCTCGCTCGGCGCCGTTCCGGTGGGTTGGCACGGCTCGACGATGCCGGGCTCGATGCTCGGGTCGGTCGCCGGATCGACGGCGTCGCCGCCGACGATGCCGCCCGACCCGGTGGAGCCGTCGCCGTTCGCCGGGCACGACCACGGGTCGAGCGTCGGGTCGTAGAACGAGAAGCTCAGCGTGCCGTCGAGTCCGACGGTCAGGCTGGCCGAAGTGCCGTCCTGCGAGCCGACGGTCCAGGAGCCGTTCGCCAGCACGGGAGTGCCCTCGACGCCGAGCGCGGCCGCGAGCCCGCCGACCGTCTCGACGTTCGATGCCGCGCGGGGGTCGTAGCCGTATCCGGCCGCAGTGCCCGAGGTCGTGCCGAGTCCCGACGAGCTGAACTCGTTGCGACCGAACGCGTACGGCGCCATCGAGTCGGCCGACATCTTCTGGGCCGCGCCAGCACCGGCGCCCGCCCTCGCGTCGGCGCCGACCGCGACCTCGGGGGCCGCGCCGCCCGAGACGCCCTGCAACGAGATCGCCGGTGCCGCACCGCCCGCGAGGTTCGACGAGCCGTCGTTCGCGGCGCCGAGCGCGTAGCCGGCCCCGCCGAACACGACGAGGGATGCCGCGACCGCCGCGACCGGGATCCAGCGCGGACGTCGGCGGGCCCGCTCGGCGCCCAGGTCGGCGACGGGAGCCGCGGGTGCGGCGGGGGCACCGGGGGCCGCGGAGCCGTCTGCCGTCGAGGCGCCCATGGTACCGGCGTCCGCGGCGGCAGCCGCGACGACCCCGTCGACGAAGCCCGCGCGCGGCTCGACGCCCGCGGCCGGATCGGCGGCGCGCAGTCGCGCCTCGGGGTCGAGTTCGTGACCGTCGTTCGGCTCGTGGTCGTCGTTCATGGGGATCACCCTCCGATGTGCAGTGCTGAAGCGTGTGGCGTCGAGCCCGGCACCTGCCGGAATCCGCCCTCACCAGTGGATATGTCGCCGGAAGCCCCGACCTTGCACGGCGGCCCGATCGGCCGACTCGTGCTGGATGCCGCTAGAACGACAGCCGCTCGCCCCACGCCTCTCGCAGGCGCTTGCGGGCCCGCGACAGCGCGGCATCCGCCCCGGATCTGGAGATCTCGAGCACCGCGGCGAGCTCCTCGCCGTCGAGGCCCTCCCACGCGTGCAGCAGCAGGATGCTGCGGTCGCGCTCACCCACGCTCTCGAGCGCGCCGCGCAGCTCGGCGTCGAACAGCGCGCTGAGCTCGGGGTCTTCGCTCACGCGCACGGCGCCCGACTCGGGCACCTCCTCGACGGCCAGGTCGACGTGCTTGCGTCGGTGGTTCGCGAGCGTGAACCCCGCCGTGCGGTACAGCCACGGCAGCACGGCCTCGCGCGGCACGTCGGCGCGGCGGCGCCACGCCGTGGCGAACACCTCGGCGGCGAGGTCCTCGGCGTCCTGCCGCGGACCGCGACGGGCGAAGTAGCGCACGAGCGCGGTCGAGTGCTCACGGGCGACCTCGGTGAACCACGCGAGATCGCCGGCCGCGGGCGTCGACTCGGGCGTCGGTTCGCGCGGCGCGTGCTGCGCGGCATCGGGCATCGCGGCCTCCGGGGTCGTCTCGGCGGTGTCGGCGTCGGTGCTGGCAGTCGTCACGAACAGATTGTGTCGTGACCGCCTCGCTTCTTGCACGGCGCGCCGACGAGATGCCGTTCCGCCTAGTCTGGGGGTGGAAGCGGATGCGCGCGTCGCGACATCCGATCGAGGAAAGGCCTTCGTGAAGCTCGTTCACCTGCAGCGGTTCGTCGCCATCGTGGATGCCGACCTTCACGTGCCGCGCGCCGCAGATGCCACTGGGGTGCCGCTCGCCGCGCTCTACTCGACCATCGACACGCTCGAGGAGGAGACGGGCCAGCCCCTCTTCACGCGGGCCAAGTCCGGCTGGGGGTTGACCGAGGCGGGCGCACTGCTCCTCGACGAGGCGCATCGGCGCATCGCCGACGCGCCCGCGACGACGACCAAGCCGGCCGTGCCGGCCGGCGGCAAGGCGAAGGCGTCGAAGGGCAAGGGCCGCGCTCCGATCGTGAAGGGCGAGCCCAAGCCCTACAAGAAGCGTCAGGGTCGCTAGGCCGCGTCGCTCTTCGCGACCACCGGGCTCCGGGCTCCGGGCTCCGGGCTCCGGGCTCCGGGCTCCGGGCTCCGGGCTCCGACGATATGCCGCGGAGGCCGCTCCCAGCGTTCTCCCCGGCGGCGCACAGAGTCGCCCAATATGCGCGCGATACCGTGACGGCATGCAGATCGAGGCTCCGGATGTCACCGCGAGCGACGACCCGACCCTCGGCCTCACCCTGAGCGGCGGCGCCGCGTTCGGTGCCGCCCACGTGGGCGTGCTGCAGGAACTCGCGGAACGCGGCATCCGCCCCGGTATCACCGCGGGCACGAGTTCCGGCGCGATCGTCGCCGCGGCCTACGCCGCCGGATTCGACGTGCAGCAGATCGAGCGCGCCGTGCTCGCGTTCCGCTGGCGCGACATCGCGAAGTGGTCGTTCGCCCCCCGCGCGGCGCTGCTCGACTCGCGTGCGATCGACGACGCCGTGCTGCGCGTCTTCGGCCGCGACCCCGTGATCGAGCAGCTCCCCCGGCGGTTCGGCGCGGTCGCGACCGATCTCCGTACGCGTCGGGCGGTGACCGTCGACCGCGGTCCCCTGAGCGTCGCCCTGCGGTCGAGCATCGCCGTGCCCGGCCTGCTCGCTCCGGTGCGTCGCAACGGCAGCTGGCTGGCCGACGGCGGCATGGTCGACAACGTGCCCGTCGACGCCACCCGCGCGCTCGGTGCTTCCCGAGTGATCGTCGTGCGGTTGCACGCCAAGTTCGAGAACGTCCGCATGATGCGCACCGTGAGCCGCACGGCCGACCTCGTCAGCGACCCTTCCGTCGTGCTGATCCAGCCCGAGATGGAGCGCATGGCCCAGTGGACGATGGCCGACGCGCCGCGCCTCATCGCCGAGGGCCGCCGGGCGGCCGCCGCCGCGCTCGACGCCACGGCACTGCGCGACGTGCCCTCCGAGCCGGCGCCGACGCTCGCGGCCGTCACCGCCTGAGGCGCCGCGGCCCTCGCCGCTCCGCTGCGCGCTGCCGCCGTGGGCATCGTGCCGCTCGCGCCGTTCGACGATCTCGGCTGCAGATCGGAGCGACCCGGTCCTTGCGCGACCCATGTCAGAGTTCGGCGCCGGCCACAACCCCTTGGTGCCCTCGGGCGCCGCAGGTTGAATGGCCTCGAACCCGAGAAAGGCTGGTTTCATCATGGATACGAGCATCTGGATCTGGATCGTCGTCGCCATCGTCGTGATCGCGATCATCGTCGTCATCGTCGTCGTGGCGTCGTCCAGGCGGCGAGAGCGGGCCAAGGTCGAAGCTGACCGGCGCCGGTCGGCCGAGCTGCGGGCGAAGGCCGAATCGACGGAACGCGACGCTCGCGAGCAGGCCGCGGCCGCGTCGCAGGCCGAGGCCGACCGCCTCGCCGCCCGGTCGAACGCTGCGCAGGCTGAGGCGGATGCCGAACGCGCGCGCCTCGAGGCCGAACGCCTGGAGCGCGAGAGCGCCGAACGCGCCGAACGCGCGACCCGCCTGCAGCAGGAAGCCGACGAGCACGCCCGTCACGCCGCCGAAGTGGACCCCGACCTGAGGTCGACCGAGGACCCGGGCTCGACCGGCGCCCGGAACCGTGCCGGAACCGAGACCGGAACCGAGACCGAGACGCATGCCGCGGCGACCGGGGCTCCCCGCGCTGGTCGCAGCTCCACGGACGCTCGACTCGACGACGACCCCCGACGGGATGCCGCTCGCGTCGACACCGTCGATGCGGCGGGGGATTCGCGAACGACGGAGCCCGCCCCGCCTCGCCCTGCGGTCACGAACCCGACCGACCCGGGCGAGGGGCGGACTGCACCCCGCCGAACCGACGACACGGGGCGCTGACCGGCCCCGTCGAACGCGACGGCCTCACCGCACGACACCGGCTCCGACGCTCGGCGCCGGTGTCGGCGGTCAGCGGTCGGTGGTCGGCGCGCGAAACTCAGGAGATTCGTGCACTCGCACGGCCTGTCGCCCGGAAACGCTCGGCGTGTCGCCAGATCATCCTGAATACCGCACGCCGGGCGCGCTACCCGGTCTGGAACTGAGCACCGCGACCGCCTCGAGCGGGCAGATCAGACGTTGAAGCGGAACTCCACGACGTCGCCGTCCTGCATGACGTAGTCCTTGCCCTCCATGCGCGCCTTGCCCTTGGCACGGGCCTCGGCGACCGAGCCGGTCTCGACGAGGTCGGCGAACGAGATGACCTCGGCCTTGATGAAGCCGCGCTCGAAGTCCGTGTGGATGACGCCGGCGGCCTGGGGTGCCTTGTCGCCCTTGTGGATCGTCCACGCGCGCGACTCCTTGGGGCCGGCGGTGAGGTACGTCTGCAGGCCGAGGGTGTCGAAGCCGATGCGGGCGAGCTGGTCGAGGCCGGATTCCTCCTGACCGGTCGAGGCGAGCAGTTCGGCGGCGTCCTCGGGGTCGAGGTCGATGAGCTCGGACTCGATCTTCGCGTCGAGGAACACGGCCTCGGCGGGGGCGACCAGCGCGGCGAGCTCCGCCTTCTTCGCGTCATCCGTCAGCACGGTCTCGTCGACGTTGAAGACGTAGATGAACGGCTTGGCGGTGAGCAGGCCGAGCTCGCGAACGGGCGCGAGGTCGACGGATGCCGCAGACAGGGGCGTGCCCTTCTGCAGCACGTCCAGTGCGGCCTTCGCGGCCTCGAGCACCGACGGGTCGAGCTTCTTTCCCTTGATCTCCTTCTCGTAGCGCGGAATGGCGCGCTCGAGCGTCTCGAGGTCGGCGAGGATCAGCTCGGTGTTGATGGTCTCCATGTCGGACTTCGGGTCGACCTTGCCGTCGACGTGCACGACGTCGCCGTCGGTGAAACCGCGCACGACCTGCGCAATCGCATCGGCCTCGCGGATGTTGGCGAGGAACTTGTTGCCGAGGCCCTCGCCCTCCGACGCGCCGCGCACGATGCCGGCGATGTCGACGAACGACACCGCCGCGGGCAGGATGCGCTCCGAGCCGAAGATCCCGGCGAGCACCTCGAGGCGCTGGTCGGGCAGGTTCACGACGCCCACGTTGGGCTCGATCGTCGCGAACGGGTAGTTCGCCGCGAGCACCTGGTTCTTGGTGAGGGCGTTGAAGAGGGTGGACTTGCCGACGTTGGGCAGGCCGACGATGCCGATAGTGAGAGCCACGGGGGTCTATCGTACCGGTGCCGTGGCATCCGGCATCATTCGCGGGCGGATGCCGCGTGCAGGCGCCGCGGGCGGGTGCTCGTCAGCGCGCCTGCCGCCCGACCTCGGCGAGCCCCTCGAGCTCCGCGAGGAGCACGCCCGAGTCGATCTCGGCGCGAATGCGCTCGCCGAGCGCGGCGGCCGCCTCGCGGTACGACGGCTCGAGGAGCAGGTCGAGCACGGCGGTCGCGATCGCGGAGGCATCCGATTTCTTGGAGATGACGACGGCGGCACCGTGACGCGCCGCACGCGCCGCGTTCTCGGGCTGGTCGCGGCCGAGCGGGATGCAGAGGGTCGGAACGCGCGCGGCGAGCGCCTTGATGAGCGTGCCGTGCCCGGCGTGGGTGATCACGATCGCGGCCCTCGGAATCAGCTCGGCATGCGCGACCGAACGCACCACGGCGACGTTCGGTGCGGCCGGGATCTCGGCCGGGTCGATGGCGGGACCGGTCGTGATCACCGCTCGAACGGGCAGCGACGCGAGCGCGCGGGAGATGCGCGTGAGCAGGTCGACCTGCTTCATGTACGAGCTCGAGAGCCCGACCACGACGAGCGGCGCGTCGCCGGGCGGCAGCGCGATGCCCGGGCCGTCGGCCGGGATGTCCTCGAGCACCGGCCCGACGTACCGCACGTTGGGCGCGTCGGGCGGCGGGTCGTCGAACGCCGAGCCGGTGAGCACGAGGACGCGGTCGGCATGGTCCCACTGCTCGCCGGGGTTGCGGACCGGCGCGAGGCCGTGCTCGGCACGGGCCGCGTTGACCGGACGCATCCCGGCACGGGCGGCCGCCGACATGAGCGCGTACGCCGCGCGGTCGCGCGCCCGGTCCAGGGCGTTGTGCGCGGGCGCGAGCCCGAGGCCGAACGGCGGGCGCACACGCGAGGGCTGCAGGTACACGCTCCCGACCAGCAACCCGGTCGGGATTCCACGCGCCTCCGCGCCGATGAGCGCGCCGAGGAGCAGGCCGTCGGCGAGGACCGCGTCGAACGGCTCGGCGTCGAGCGCCGCCACGACGTCTGCGGCGTAGCGGGCGGCCGGGCCGGTCATGAGGCGATCGCGCACCCGGAGCAGCGCACCGAGCTGCGTGCGGCACTCCCAGTCCTTCAGCACGTCGTGTTCGGGCGCGGTCGACGTGCGCTGCGGCGCGGTCGGCCAGGTGCGATGCACGGCCCCGGTGTCGGCGATCGCTTCGGCGAGGGTCGGGTCGCCGAGGACGACGACCTCGTGCCCGCGCTCGACGAGCAGGCGCGCGACGCCGAGGTTCGGCGGGGTCGCTCCCCCGCCGTCCCAGACGGCGAGCAGGTAGCGCATGGTCATCCTCCTTCGAGTCTGCCGGCGATGAGCCGGCGCAGCACGGCACGGGTGTCCTCGGCCGAAAGGCCGAGGTCGCGGCGCAGGAGCTTCCACGTCCCGACATCCGTCACCGCGTACAGCGCGGCGATCGCGAGCTCGCGCGGGTCGGAGGCTCCGGCATCGGCGCCGTCGACCCCGTTCGCATCGGGTGCGTCGGACGCGTCGGGTGCGTCGGACGCGGCGGGAAGCCCTGGGCCGAACACCGACTCGATCCACGCCCGCTGCCCGGCGCGCGCCTCCACGAGGATCCGGGCGAGCGTGGGCTGGCGCTCGGCGTCGGCGACCGCACGCCAGTTGGCGTCGCCGAGCACCTCGTAGTGCCGCATCAGGGCATCGACCGCGCCGTCGAGATCACCGGGCGCGACGTCGCCGCGCAGCTTCGCGACCTCGTCGGCGAAGACCTCGATCGCCGCCGCGAACAGCGAGTCCTTCGAGCCGAAGTGGTTGAGCAGCGTCTGGGTCGTGACGTCCGCGTCGCCCGCGAGCGCGGCGAGCGTGACGTCGTCGTACGAGGCCGCCGCGAAGCGGTCGCGTGCGGCGCGCAGGAGCCGGTCGCGGGTGCGGCCCGTTGCGGCCGCCCGGGCGGTCATGTCGTACTCCCGAGCCTTCGACACCATGGATGAAGAATCCTCTTGTCTTGGACGCGGGTCAAGCGAAAACTTGATCCCCACCCAAATGGAATCCCGACGGGCCCCGACCCGTCGCCGACGGTCCATGCGCCCGTCGGATTCCGTTCACCCGCCGCCGGTAGTCCTGATGCGGCCCGATCGTCATGGGCCGGTATCCCTACGCACCGGAGGTCCCATGCTTCGCCCGTCCACCACCAGTCGCCGCACCGCAGCCGCCCACGGCCTGCGCCTGTCGGCCGCCGCCGGCGCGCTCGGCGCCCTCGCCACCGTCGCGTTGGCCGGCCCGGCCCTCGCCGCGACATCCGAGGTGCCGACGCCCTCCGGGTTCTACAGCAGCAAGCAGCCGTACGTCGCCCCCGACGCGGCCGACCTCGAGGCGTACTCGCCCGCTCCGGCCGGGTACGAGACGATCGCGACCGAGTCGGTCGCCCGGCACGGATCGCGCGGCCTGTCCGGCTACAAGTACGACGCGCTGCTGCACCGGCTCGCCGAGACCGCGCAGGCCGACGGCGGATTCCTCACGCCCGAGATCGGCACGACGTTCGTCGCGAACCTCGACGCGATCACCGCGGCCAACGTCGAGAACGGCTACGGCATGCTCACGGGCCAGGGCGCGACCCAGCACCAAGGCATCGGCGCGCGCGCCTACCAGCGCAACGCGGCGCTCTTCGCCGAGGCCTCTGCGGCCGGCGACCGCATCGTCGCCGAGACATCCGGCGAGGCGCGCGCGACCGAGTCGGGCGAGAACTTCCTGATCGGCTTCGCGGATGCCGCGGCCACCGCCGCCTCCCCCGTGCCCGCCCTCGACGCGCCGCTCGTCGCACATCCCGAGCGCCTGTACTTCCACAAGGTCGAGAACCCCGACGGCACCGACAAGGCCGAGGGCACGCCCGAGCGCGAGATCGCCGACGCGTACGACGCGTACATCGAGGAGCAGACCGACGACGGCGGCACGATCGCAGCCGCGACCGACTTCATCGAGGACCTCCCGCGCTCGGTCGAGGTCGCCGACGAACTGCTCTCGGGCATCTTCACGCCCGAGTTCATCGCGCAGATCGGCGCCGACGACGCGCACACCTGGTTCAACACCGTCGACGGCACCGAGGCCGGCGCCGTCGCGTGCGCGCCGGGCGCCGACCCCGCGAGCGACCCCGACGCCTGCGGCGACCCCGAGAAGTCGATCGAGAGCTCGGTCGACGCGGCCATGACGCTCTACAACCTCTACATCATCGCCGTCGACATGCAGGAGGAGAACGTCGCGCCGCACGCGTTCGACTTCAACGCTTACTTCGTCGGCCACGAGGCCGACGCCGAGTGGTTCGCGTACCTGCTCGACAGCGAGGACTTCTACGAGAAGGGTCCGAGCCTCGCGGGGCACGACGAGACCTACCGCATCGCCCGGCCGCTGCTCGACGACTTCTTCGCGACGATCGACGCGCGCATCGCCGGCGGCGACGTCGCGGCGACGTTCCGGTTCGCGCACGCCGAGACGATCGTGCCGTTCGCGGCGCTTCTGCGCCTGCCGGGGTCGACCGTGGCCGCGCCCGACGTCGCGGAGCCCGCGACATCCGCCGATGTCTACGACTACGCCGCCAACCCTTGGCGCGGCGCCGAGGTGACCCCGATGGCCGCCAACGTGCAGTGGGACGTCGTCACACGCGACGGCGTCGACCCCGAGACCGGTGCGGCATACACGCCGCTCGTGCGCATGCTCTACAACGAGCGCGAGATCGCGTTCGCCGCGGGCTGCACGCCCGTCGCCGAGGGCTCGAACTGGGTCAAGGCCACCGAGCTGAAGCGGTGCCTCGCCGATGTCGCGACGACCGAGAGCCCGCTCATCGCCGACGGCGCGGCCTCCGCAGCCGCCGACACCGCGGGGCCGCAGCTGGCCGAGACGGGCGTCGGCACCGGGGCCGCCACGGCGGCGCTGCTGCTCGTCATGGCCGGCGCCGCGGCATCCGTCATCGCCGTGCGTTCACGGCGTGCCGTGCGCGGATAGCCCCGTCGACCCGTGTCCGCGCGCGGCTCGGTCGGCGAGCCGCGCGCGGAAGCTGCGGGTGAGGTAGGGCACCTCGAGGTCGACGGCACCCGCGACGTCCGGATGCGTGTCGAGGAGTGCCTCGAGTGCGGCGATCGTCGCGGCCTGCTCGCCGTGCGGAGCCGTGATGAAGTACGAGCGCGAACGCACGAGTTCGAGGAACCTCGCGCGCGACATCCGCTCGGTCCAGGCGACCGTGTGCTCCTCGATCGGCCCGAACGGAGCGCCGAGGTTCACGTACGCCTCGAAGGTCGCGCTCGCATCGTGCCGCTCGTGCATGATCTCGCCGGCCTCCCGCAGCCAGTCGGCGCGCAGGTCGCGGCTGTTCCAGACGAGGCCGAGCACCCCGCCGGGGCGGAGCACCCTGGCGATCTCCGGCAGCGCACGATGCGGCTCGAACCAGTGCCAGGCCTGCCCCACGACGACCGCGTCGAACGAGTCGTCGTCGAGCGGGATCTCCTCGGCCGTGCCGAGGATGCGCGGCACGCCGGGCACCGCGAGCTCGAGCTCGTCGAGCATCTCCTCCACGGGGTCGACCGCGATGACGTCGCGATCGAGCGCGATGAGCGCCTGAGTGAGCTTGCCGGTTCCGGCCCCGAGGTCGAGCACCTGCTCGGCGTCGTCGATCAACCAGGCGACGGCCTCGGTGGGGTAGCCGGGTCGCGACCGATGGTAGACGGATGCCGCGGCGCCGAACGATCTGGCCGCCGCGACCGTCGCCGGGGCCGCCGGGTCTCCGAGGGGCGGCGCGGCATCCGGTGACTCGGTCATGCCGCTATTCCACGCCCGCGGCGAGGCTTCCGTCAACCGTCGGAGGCGCATGGCACGATGCATGGCGTGCCAGTGGACTTCACCGCGATCGACTTCGAGACCGCCAACCCGTCGAGCGCGTCGGCCTGCTCCATCGGCCTCGTGAAGGTGCGCGACGGCGTCGTGGTCGATCGCCTGCACCGCTACATCCGCCCGCCGTTCCCCCACGACGAGTTCTCGGAGTGGAACGTGCGCGTGCACGGCATCACGCGCGACATGGTCGCCGATGCCGCGGGCTGGGCCGACCTGCTGCCGGTGTTCGCCGAGTTCGCGGGCGCCGACGTGCTCGTCGCGCACAACGCGGGCTTCGACCTGCGCGTCATCGCGGCGACCACCGAGGCGTTCGGCCTCGAGGTGCCGAACCACCGCTCGCTCTGCAGCCTGCAGGTCGCCCGCAAGACCTACCACCTCGAGTCGTACCGGCTGCCGGTCGCGGCGATGGCCGCGGGCTTCGAGGGGTTCTCCCACCACGATGCGCTGGCGGATGCCGAGGCCTGCGCCGCGATCATGGTGCACGCCGCCGCCCGCCACGACGTCGACGACCTCGACCGGCTCGCCCACGTGACGCGCGTGCCGTTCGGCGCGATCGGCCAGGCGGCGACCGCCACGCGCAAGGCGACGCACGGCCCCATGGCGCTGCAGTAACGACCACGCCGACCGCTCGCCCTGGCGATGTCGGCGGCCGCTGTCACACTTGGCGGCATGGAGATCCTGCTGCTCGTCATCGGCCTCGTCGTCGGCATCGCCCTCGGCGCGCTCGCCACGTGGTTCCTCGCCTCCAGGCGTGCGACGGATGCCGCGGCCGACGCCCCCGCGATCGAAGACCCCGCACTGGTCGAGGCCCGTCACCAGGCCGCGATCGCCGCGCTCCAGGCCGGGGGTTCGGCCGAGCAGGCCCGCATCCGTGCAGAGGAGCAGCAGGTGCAGGCGCAGCTCCGCGCCGAGCTCGCATCCGTCGAGGCCACGACGGTCGGCCTCCGCGAGCAGATCGAGTCGGCGCGCGCCCAGTACCGCGAGATCGTCGAGCGCCAGCGCGCCGAGCAGCAGCAGCGCGAGTCGCGAGAAGCCGCCGACAGCAAGGTGCTGCAGGCGCTCGCGCCCGTGAAGCAGACCATCACCGAGATGCAGGCCAAGGTCACCGAACTCGAGACCCAGCGTCACCGCCAGCACGGCGAGCTCAGCCAGCAGCTGCGCATCGCCGCCGAGAACGAGGAGCGTCTGCGCTCCACGGCCGAGACGCTCGCGTCCGCCCTCCGTTCGAACAGCACGCGAGGCGTCTGGGGCGAGACCCAACTGCGCAGCGTCGTCGAGGCCGCGGGCCTCCTCGAGCGCGTCGACTTCGACACCCAGCACTCGATCAGCACCGACTCGGGCGCGGGCCGACCCGACATGGTCATCCACCTGCCCGGCGGCAAGAACATCGCCGTCGACGCCAAGGTGCCCTTCAACGCCTACCTCGAGGCGAGCCAGATCCCGGCGACGGCGACGGGCGCCGAGGCCGCACGCCGTGAGGCGCTCATGAAGCAGCACGTCAAGGCCGTGCGCGATCACATCACCGCCCTCGGCGGCAAGACCTACTGGGCCGGGCTCGGCGCCTCCCCAGAAATGGTCATCGCGTTCATCCCGAGCGAGTCGCTCGTCTCGAGCGCGCTCGAGACCGATCCCGCGCTGATGGACTACGCGTTCTCGAAGCGCGTGGCCCTCGCGTCGCCCGTCACGCTGTGGTCGGTGCTGAAGACGGTCGCCTTCAGCTGGCAGCAAGACGTGTTGACGAAAGAGGCGAAGACGCTCTTCGACCTCAGCCGCGAGCTCTACACGCGTCTGTCGGTCACCGCCGGCCAGATCGAGAAGCTCGGCCGCACCATCGAGCGCACCGTCAAGGACTACAACGCGTTCGTCGGCTCGCTCGAGACGCGCGTCATGCCGACCGCACGCAAGCTCAAGGCCCTCGACGAGACCAAGGTGCTCGCGCAGCTCGAAGGCATCGAAGAGAGTCCGCGCGAACTCACGGCCTACGAGTTCACGGCGGCGTCGACCGACACCGCCGTCGTCGAAGCCGGCACCTCCGGCCGCACGACGCCCGAATCGACCGACGCGGTGCTCGACCTCGAGCCCGTCGAGATCGACTTCAGCGCCGACATCGACCCCGAGATCCGTTCGATCTGATCAGTCACGTCGGCGAAGTCGATCCGGCAGACCGCGCGTCTTCGTCTTCACCCGTCGAAGTCGCACCACGTCGTCGACGACCTCCAGCTCCGCCGGGCCGTCGACCCGCAGTTCGGCCGACGCGTCCGCGAAGCGCAACCGACGCGCGTCGTCTTCGCCGGCGTCGTCGAGCAGTACCTGCCGGCGAGCCCGCTCGCCCTCCGGGGCCGACCACTCGTCGTCCTCGCCGACGAAGGTGTGGCCGTACACCGCTCGTCCGGTCTCCGGATCGAACAGCACGCTCGTGCGCTGGCGCGTGACGGCGTCGTCGCTGCTTGCAGTCTCATCGAACATCGGTCGGCTCCTCACCAGAAGTTCCGCGACACACGGCCGCGAGCGTACGAGTTGAAGACGAACATCCGCACGCTGACGCTCGTCACGCCGTCGCGCGCGACCACCGGCGGTCCGTCGTCGCCGAAGTTCTCGACGCCCGAATCGCTCACGATCTGCGAGACGCCGAAGCGCGCGAACGTGCCGTCGTCATCGTCGATGCTGTTGACCGAGGTGAGGGCGACCTCGACGATCGTGCGCCCCGGGTGCGTGACCTGGTAGGTCCACGTGTGGGTGTACACGCCCTCGCTCGACGCCCATGGCGAGTTCAGTTTCTGTCCCAACATGCGACCGGTCTACGCCTGATCGCGGCCGCCCGACTGAGGGCTGGCACTGAGATCCACGAGTTCCTCGTCGGAGGACTCGAGGTCTTCAGGACCTCAGCCCTGGATCAGGCTCAGCACATTGCCCGAGGGGTCCCTGAACCAGCAGATGTCCGGCCCCTGACCCGTGCGCGAGCCCCAGGCGATGCCGCGCTCATCGGTGCCGAACGCATGCGGGTCGGTGTAGATCTTCGTCACGACCCCCGCCGTGTTGAGGTCGTCGACCGCCTGCCCGATGTCGGGCACCACGAAGTTCAGGATCGTGAACGACGCTGGCTGGTGGTCGTCCTTCGGGTAGACGAAGACGCCCTGGTCCGATGGCAGCGTGAACTGCAGCCCGCCCATCGACTCCGACACGGACAGCCCGAGCACCTCGCCGTAGAACACCCTCGCCGCTTCGACGTCATTGACGCTGAACCCCGGGAACGCGTCGCTGATCTCCACCATGAGATCCTCCTTCTCCGCGCCCACCCTCGCACACGAGACGCGCCGCGTCGAGGGCCGGTGCGACGGCGATCGGACGGTCAGTCGCGCGCTGCGTCGCCGTCGGATGCGCGCGGATGCCGCTCGTCGGCGGGCGCCGCGAACCCGGCCGCCGCCTCGGCTCCGGTGACGACGGCCACCGCGTCGGTCGGCGGCGACGAGTCGAGCGGGTGCGCGAGCTCGTCCGATCCGAGTCGGGCGATCGCCAGCGTCGCGAACGCGACGAGCGGCGGCACGAGTCCGGCGATGAGGAACGCGGGCGCGAGGCCGATCGCCTCGCCGACCGGACCGGCGACGGCCATCGACACGGGCATCAGGGCGAGCGAGACGAAGAAGTCGAGGCTCGAGACCCGTCCGAGCATCGAGGGCGGCACCCGGCGCTGCAGCAGCGTGCCCCACACCACCTGCGCGCCGTCGAAGAGCACCCCGACCAGGAACAGGGCGATCACCATCACCCAGAGCTGCGAGGTGTATCCGATGATCGCGAGCGGGAGACATCCGACGCCCCACGCGAGGATCATCAGCGTGAGGTAGCGCCGCGGCAGGCGGAACGACGCGACCGAGAGCGAGCCGACCGCACCGCCCACGCCGAACGCGGCGAGCGCGAGCGCGAACGCGCCGGCACCGCCGCCCGTCTGGTCCTTGACCGCGAACGGCAGCAGCACCTCGATCGGCCCCATGATGAGGAACACCAGCACGATCGAGAAGACGAGCGTGGCGAGCAGCCACTTCGTGCGGACCAGGTACCGGAATCCGTCGCGCAGGTCGATGATCGACTGGCGCACCGGGTGACGCACGACCTCGTTGGGGTCGCGGCGCACGGGCGTCGTGCGCATGAACGCGAGCACGACGGCGGCGACGACCTGCATGACCGCGACGGCCGCGAACGCCAACCACGGCCCCTGCAGCGCGATGAACGCGCTCGCGAGCGCCGGGCCGGCCGCCTGCATGACGGCGGGGCGCAGCACGCCCTCGATGCCGTTCGCGGCGAGCAGTTGCGATGCGGGCAGGAGTGCCGGCAGCCACGCCGAGTAGGCGGGGTAGAAGAAGCCGTCGGCGAGGCCGAGCACGAACGAGATCACGGCGATGTGCCAGACCTCGATGACGCCGGTCGCGGCGAGCACCGCCGCGACCGCGAACGCGAGTCCGCGCACGACCTCGACCGTGATGAGGATGCGGCGCTGCGGGATCCGGTCGGCCGCGACCCCGCCGATGAGCACTGCGAGCACGAGCCCGAGGCTCGACCCGACCGCCACCAGCGAGAGGTCGATGGGCGTGCCGCCGAGTTCGACGACCTGCCAGACCGCCGCGACGAGCCACGCGCCCGCCGACAGCAGCGACGCCGCGAGGGCGAGCGCGAGCAGGCGGTACTGCGCGATGCCGAAGGGGCGCAGGGCGCGCGGCAGCGTGGAACGGTCGCTCATGCCTCCATTGTCGGCGCCGCCGTGGCGCGCCGCGACCGTCGGACGGTCAACGGTCGGTGTCGTGCAGCCACTTCTCCACGAGGTGGTCGGCGACGATGCGGCGGATGGTGCCCGACTTGCCGCGCAGCACGATCGACTCGGTGCGGATGATCGGGCCCTTCTTGCGCACGCCTTCGAGGAGTTCGCCGTCGGTGACGCCGGTGGCGACGAAGAAGGTGTTGTCGCCGCGCACGAGTTCGTCGAGCTCGTACACCCGGTCGCAGTCGAGTCCGGCGGCCTCGCCGCGAGCGCGCTCCGCGTCGTCCTTCGGCGCGAGGACCCCCTGCATGAACCCGCCGAGCGCCTTGATCGCGCACGCGGTGGTGATGCCCTCTGGGCTGCCGCCGATGCCGACGCACATGTCGATGCGCGACTCGTACCGCGCGGCGTTGATGCCGCCGGCGACGTCGCCGTCGCTCATGAGGCGCGTTCCGGCGCCCGCCTCGCGGATGTCGGCGATGAGCTGCTCGTGGCGTTCGCGGTTCAGCACGGCGACGCGCAGCTCGCCGACCTCCTTGCCCTTCGCCGCGGCGAGCGCGCGCAGGTTCTCGCCGATCGGGCGGCGGATGTCGACGACGCCGATGCCCGTGGCATCCGTCACGATCTTGTCCATGTAGAACACCGACGACGCGTCGAGCATGGTGCCGCGATCGGCGACCGCGATGACCGACAGGGCGTTGTGGCGGCCCGCGGCCGTGAGCGAGGTGCCGTCGATCGGGTCGACCGCGATGTCGCAGGCGGGGCCGCGGCCCGTGCCGACGCGCTCGCCGTTGAAGAGCATGGGGGCGGCGTCCTTCTCGCCCTCGCCGATGACGACGACGCCGTCGAAGTTCACCGTGCCGAGGAAGGCCCGCATCGCGTCGACCGCCGCACCGTCGGCGCCGAGCTTGTCGCCCCGGCCGATCCACGGGTAGGAGCGGATCGCCGCGGCCTCGGTGGCCCGCACGAGCTCGAGCGCGATGTTGCGATCGGGGTGGAGATAGAGGCTGTCGTCGGCAGGGGTCATCATCATCGGGTGGTCCTCCGGTTCGTGCGCCCGGCCCTGGTAGCCCCTCGCGAGCCGAGGATCCGTGTGCGCTCGACTTCAAGCCTAGGCACGCAGGTGCCGATTCCGAGGGGTTCTGCACGAACGTGCGCTGAAAGAACCTCGATTCTTAACCGGGAGTCAAGGCCGCGGTCACCAGGCCGCGAATGGCTCGGTCGACGAGCACGAGATGGGCACGAGCCGGTGCGAGGGCGCACGCGGTCACGGGCGAGATCACGACGAGGGCGGATGCCGCGCACAGCCCGGCGAGCTCGACCCCCGCGGCTGCGGTGAACCCGCGCTCGACGGCGTGCTCGGCCAAGCCTGCCCCGAAGCCCGTGACGCGCGCCTGCTCGTCGGGCGACTGCGGCGCGAACCGAGCGAGCATGACCCCGCCGTGCGCGCGCACGAGCGCCGCCTCGAGCAGCCCCTCCGGAGCACCGCCGATGCCGAGCAGCAGGTCGAGGTCGCCGCCGGGCGCGGCCGCGTGCGCGACGCGTTCGATGTCGCCGTGCTCGAACTCGTGCAGGCTCGCGCCCGCCGCGCGCACGGCGTCGGCGACGGCCGCGTTGCGGGGGCGTCGTTGCACCGCGACGCGCAGGGTCGACACCGGCCGGCCGTGCGCGGCGGCGAGCCGTGCGAGGTTCTCCTCGACGGAGAGGTCGAGCGCGAGGCCCGGGTCCGTGCTCGTGCCGCCCGCAGACCGCTCAGGCCGCGCATGTACGAGCTTGTCGAGGTAGAACGCCGGACCGGGGTCGGCGTACGAGCCGCGCGGCGCCACGGCGAGGATCGCCATGGCACCCGGGCGCCCGGCCGCCGCGAGACGCGTGCCGTCGACGGGGTCGACCACGAGATCGAGGGCCGGGCCCGCGCCGGTGCCGAACCACTCGCCCGGATGCAGCATCGGCGCGTCGTCCTTCTCGCCCTCGCCCGAGACCACCCGGATGTCGGCCGGCACGACGGCGAGGGCGATGCGCAGCGCATCGACGGCCGCGGCGTCGACCGCATCGCCGTCGCCGCCGCCCACGAGCGGGCGAGCCGCGGTGGAGGCGGCCCGCACGGCCAGGAGCAGCGCCTCGCGCACGGCGGGGTCGAACGGCGAGGGCGCGGGGAACCGGGTCACCGACCCATCATCGCCCAGCCCGCGGCATCCGCACCCCGCGCAACGCACGTGAGCACTCCTCGCGACCTCGGTAGACTCGCAGTGAATCCTGTTGCCTTCCGAAGGAGCGCCATGCCCATCGCCACCCCCGAGCAGTACGCACAGATGCTCGACACCGCCAAGGCGAAGGCGTTCGCCTTCCCGGCGTTCAACGTCTCGTCGACGCAGACCCTCAACGCGGTGCTGCAGGGCCTCACCGAGGCCGGCTCCGACGGCATCATCCAGGTCACGACCGGCGGCGCCGACTACTTCGCCGGCCACACCGTCAAGGCCCGCGCCACGGGCGCCCTCGCCTTCGCCGCGGCCGCGCACGAGATCGCGAAGAGCTACCCCGTCACGGTCGCGCTGCACACCGACCACTGCCCGAAGCCCGCGCTCGAGGACTTCGTGTTCCCGCTGCTCGCGGCATCCGAAGAGGCCGTGAAGGCCGGCGGCAACCCGATCTTCCAGTCGCACATGTGGGACGGCTCGGCCGTGCCGCTCGCCGAGAACCTCGAGATCGCGCAGCAGATCCTCCCCCGTATGAAGGCGATCAACGCGATCCTCGAGGTCGAGATCGGCGTCGTCGGCGGCGAAGAGGACGGCGTGAAGCACGAGGGCTCGAACGAGGCGCTCTACACGACGCTCGACGACGCGATCTCGACCGTCGAGGCCCTCGGCCTCGGCGAGCAGGGCCGCTACATGGCCGCCCTCACGTTCGGCAACGTGCACGGCGTCTACGCGCCCGGCAACGTCAAGCTGCGTCCGTCGCTGCTCAAGGACATCCAGGACGGCCTGCAGGCCAAGTACGGCACCGGCCCGAAGCCGCTCGACCTCGTCTTCCACGGCGGCTCCGGCTCGACCGACGCCGAGATCGCCGAGGCCGTCGCGAACGGCGTCGTGAAGATGAACATCGACACCGACACGCAGTACGCCTACACGCGTGCGATCGCCGACTACATGTTCAAGAACTACGACGGCGTGCTGAAGGTCGACGGCGGCGTGGGCAACAAGAAGCTCTACGACCCCCGCGCCTGGGGCAAGGTCGCCGAGACCGCCATGGCCGCTCGCGTCGTCGAGTCGACCCGTCAGCTCGGCTCCGCCGGCAACTCCATCTCGGCGTAAGGCGCGATCGCATGACGCACGACGAGGCCGCTCGCACGACCGGAGCCGCAGGGCAGGATTCGCCCACGACTCCCCCGATCGACGAGCGGCCTCGTCCGCGGTACGGCGAATACGCGCCCGAAGGGTGGACCTGGCAGCCGCCCGTCGACCCGAACGCGGTTCCGGATGCCGCGGCCGACGCCGAGGCGACCGGGCCGTCCGCGGCCTCCGCCGTCGCGCCCGCCCCGGCACCCGTCGCGGGGCGGCCGAACGCTGCAGCCCCGGCGCGGGACCGCCTCTGGACCATCGCGCTGCTCGTCTTCGGCGTGTTCGGCCTGATCTACAACATCGTGGCGCTCGTGCAGCTTCCCGCGACGGCGCTCGAATCGGCGAAGCTCTCGTCGCAGATGCTCGGCCTCGACGGGCCGACCACGTTCACGCCCGGCCCCGCGGTGCCGTCGATCATCGCGACCGGCGTGGTGCTCCAGATCGTCCTCTGGATCGGTGCCCTGCTCTGGTCGCGCGCACGACTGCGCGCCGGACGGCTCTCGTGGTGGATCCCGCTCGTCGCGGGCGTCGTCGCGTTCTTCGTCGTGACGATCATCGGCATGCTCGTGTTCGCGAGCGACCCCGACTTCCTGGCCTCGCTCAGCGCCGCGAACGTCTAGGCCGCAGGGTCGGAGGCCGCAGGGTCGGAGGCGCCATGGCTCCGAGCCTCGCCACCGAGGCCGTAGGGCTCCGAGCCTCGCCACCGAGGCCGTTGGGCTCCGCGCCCCATCCGGACAGCACGACGCCCGCGGCAGAACGCAGCTGCCGCGGGCGTCGGAGTCTCGGTCGTCGCCGTCGGTCAGGCCGACGGTGCCGTGCGGGTGCGCCCGCCGAGCGCGCGCTCCTCGCGGTTGCCGGCGAGATCGCGGCGCAGCTCCTTCGGGAGCGAGAACATCAGGTCCTCTTCGGCGGTCTTCACCTCGCTGACGTCGCCGTAGCCGGCATCCGCCAGTGCCTCGAGCAGCTCGTGCACGAGCTCCTCGGGAACGGAGGCGCCGCTCGTGACGCCGACGGTCGCGACGCCGTCGAGCCATTCCTGCTTGACCTCGCTCGCGTAGTCGACTCGGTAGGCCGCCTTCGCGCCGTACTCGAGGGCGACCTCGACGAGGCGAACACTGTTCGAGGAGTTCGCCGAGCCGACCACGATCACGAGCTCGGCATCCTGCGCGACCTTCTTGATCGCGACCTGGCGGTTCTGGGTGGCGTAGCAGATGTCGTCGCTGGGCGGATCGGCGAGGTTCGGGAACCGCTCGCGCAGGCGGCGCACGGTCTCCATGGTCTCGTCGACCGAGAGCGTCGTCTGCGACAGCCACACGACCTTGTCGGGGTCGCGCACGTCGATGTTCGGCACGTCGTCGGGGCTGTTCACGATCGTGACGTGGTCGGGCGCCTCGCCCGCCGTGCCCTCGACCTCTTCGTGGCCCTCGTGGCCGATGAGCAGGATCTCGAAGTCGTCGCGGGCGAAGCGCACGGCCTCGCGGTGCACCTTCGTGACCAGCGGGCAGGTCGCGTCGATCGCGTGCAGTCCACGGTCGGCGGCCTCGTTCACGACCGCCGGCGAGACGCCGTGGGCGCTGAAGACGATGTGGGCGCCTTCGGGCACCTCGTCGACCTCGTCGACGAAGATCGCGCCCTTGGCCTCGAGCTCGGTCACGACGTGGATGTTGTGCACGATCTGCTTGCGCACGTACACCGGGGCGCCGTAGTGCTCGAGGGCCTTCTCGACGGCGATCACGGCGCGGTCGACGCCCGCGCAGTATCCGCGAGGGGCGGCGAGCAGCACGCGCTTCTGTCCGAGGACGGGGATATCCTTGAGCCGGCCGCGCAGGCCGGGCACGCGAGGCATGCCGAGGCCGATTCTGGGGGTGGTGGTCGTCACCACGCCAGTCTACGTGCGCACGGCCGGGCGACCGCCGACCGCGACCGGTCCGCTCGCCCGAAGCGCACGAACCGAGCACGGCCCGAGCACGGCCCGAGCACGATCCGAGCACGAACCTGAGGAGCGCACGATGACGGATGCCACGGCGACGCGGGATGCCCCGTGGCCGGTCTCCACACTCTCGGGCAAGCTCAAGGACTGGATCGAGCGGCTCGGCATGGTCTGGGTCGAGGGCGAGATCACGCAGTGGGGCGGCTCGGGCGGCAACGTCTACGGCAAGCTGAAGGACCTCGAGGCCGACGCCACGATCTCGTTCACCATGTGGTCGTCGGTGAAGGCCAAGCTCACCGAGCAGTTCAAGCAGGGCGATCACGCCGTGCTGCTCGTCAAGCCCACCTGGTGGGTCAAGGGCGGCTCGCTCTCGTTCCAGGTGTATGACATGAAGCACGTCGGACTCGGCGACCTGCTCGAGCGCCTCGAGCGCCTCCGTGCGACCCTGGCCGCAGAGGGCCTGTTCGCGGCATCCCGCAAGCGACCGCTGCCGTTCCTGCCCGGTGTGGTGGGCCTCATCACGGGCCGCGACAGCGACGCCGAGAAGGACGTCCTGCGCAACGCCCGCCTGCGCTGGCCCGCGGTCGAGTTCCGCACGGCCTATGCGACCGTGCAGGGCGATCGCACCCCCGCCGAGGTCGTCGCGGCGATCCAGAAGCTCGATGCCGACCCCGAGGTCGAGGTCATCATCATCGCGAGAGGCGGCGGCGACTTCCAGAACCTGCTCGGCTTCAGCGACGAGCGCGTGGTGCGCGCCGCAGCGGCGGCGACCACGCCGATCGTCTCGGCGATCGGGCACGAGGCCGACCGTCCGCTGCTCGACGAGGTCGCCGATCTCAGGGCCTCCACGCCGACGGATGCCGCGAAGCGCGTCATCCCCGATGTCGGCGAAGAACTGGCCCGCGTCGACCAGGTGCGCGCCCGGCTCGGCATGCGACTGTCGTCGATCCTCGCCCGCGAGATCGACCGCATCGGGCACCTGCGCCAGCGCCCGGTGCTCGCCGACGGCGCGTGGATCGTCGATCGCAGGGCCGAGGAGCTCACGCGCTGGGTGGCCAGGGGGTCCGAGCTGGTCGATCGCCACATCGAACGCCAGTCCTCGCGCATCGGCGAGCTCCGCGGGCACCTGCGGGCGCTCTCGCCGCAGGCGACCCTCGACCGCGGTTACGCGATCGTGCAGGGGCCCGACGGGCACGTCGTACGGGGCCCGGCCGGCGCTCCCGCGGCCACCCGCCTCACCGTGACGCTCGCCGACGGCACGATCGCGGCCGACTCGCTCGGGGCGCTCGACGCCGGGGCGACGCCGCACGCGCCCGACGAGGCGCTCGACGGTGCGCTCGACGACGGGCTCGCGCCGTCGCACGCCCAAGACGAAGCTGTCAGCGGCGCCGAATAGAATGTCGGCCATGCCCCCCACCACGGATGTCTCCGAGCTGAGCTACGAGCAGGCGCGCGACGAACTCGTGCAGGTCGTCTCCGAGCTCGAGCAGGGGTCCGCGACCCTCGAGCACTCGCTCGCCCTCTGGGAGCGCGGCGAGGCGCTCGCCGCGCGCTGCGAAGCCTGGCTGGTCGGCGCGAAGGCCAGGCTCGACGCGGCGCGCACCGCGGCGGTGACGGGCGCGGACGGCCGCGCCGCGGCATCCGACGAGGGAGCGCTCCGATGACCGAACCCGGTCGGGGCCCAGTCGTCGCCGAGCTCGGCCGGCCCGAGACGCCGCAGGAGACGGCGGCCCGCAAGGCGAAGAACTCCCGCGAGTACCGCGAGCGCAAGACCGTGAGCAACCTCGTCTACGCGCTCGTCGCGTGCGTCGCCGTCGTCGTCGTCATCGTGCTCGCCGTGCCCCGCAGCAACGAGCCGATGCACCCCGACGTGGATGTCGCGTCCATCGCCGCGCAGGCGCAGGCCGGCACCGACGAACCGCTCGCCGTTCCCGAGCTTCCCGAGGGGTGGAGCGCGAACGCCGCCGAGCTGCGCCGCAGCCAGGTCGACGGCATCACCGCGTGGTACACGGGCTACCTGACGCCGAGCGACGAGTTCATCGGGCTGAATCAGGGCCTCGACGCGAACGCCACGTGGTCGTCCGACCTGCTGGCACGCACCCTGGCCACGGGCACCGTGCAGATCGACGGCGTCGACTGGACCATCTACGACAACCGCGACTCGACCGACGACGTCGGCAACGCCCGCTACGGCCTCATGACCGAGTCCGGCAGCACGACGTTCGTGCTCATCGGCACCGCGCCGGACGCCGAGTTCGCGACCATGGCGGCCGCGATCGCCGACACCGTGAAGGCGCAGCGGTGAGCCGCGCCGTCGGGCTCCGCGCTTCCGATCTCCGCACCGCCGCACGCTGCACGCTGCACGACTGCACGACTGCACCACGCACCACCCGCTGAGCACCGCCCGCATCTTCACGAGGAGCCGCTGTGACCCAATCCCCCGCTCGTCCCACCTCACCGGCCGAGACCTGGCGTGAACTGCGCGGCGGCAACGTGCGCTTCGTCTCGGGCAAGCCGCAGCACCCCCATCAAGACGTCGAGCGGCGGGCCTCGCTCGCCGACGGGCAGCGACCCCTCGTCGCGATCTTCGGCTGCAGCGACTCGCGCCTCGCGGCCGAGATCATCTTCGACATCGGCCTCGGCGACGCGTTCGTGGTGCGCAACGCCGGCCAGGTCATCTCCTCGTCGGTCGTCGGCTCGCTCGAGTACGCCGTCGGCGTGCTGAACGTGCCGCTCATCATCGTGCTCGGCCACGACGCCTGCGGCGCGGTCAATGCCGCGATCGCGTCGCAGACCGCCGACGCCGAGCAGCTGCCGCCGCACATCGCGAGCCTCATCTCGAGCATCATCCCCTCGGTGCGGCGCGTCGCCGGCGGCGACCCGGCCGCCCCCATCGACACCTCGAAGGTCGACGCCGGGTTCGTCGGCCGTGAGCACCTGCGCTCGTCGGTGTCCCGCCTGCTCGAGGAATCCGAGATGATCAGCGACGCGATCGCAGCGGGTACGCTGGCCATCGTGGGCGCGAACTACCGCCTCGCCGAGGGACTGGTCGACACCGACGTCGTCGTCGGGCAGATCTGACAGCCGTCAGGACTGCGGCCCGGCCAGACTCGTCCGAGGCATCCGCCACCCTCATCCCGCCCGCCGCACGAGGTCCACGGGCACGCGAACCGGAAGGAACACCTTGGTCGACAACACCGCCGACTACCGCATCGAACACGACACGATGGGCGAGGTGCGGGTTCCCGCGGCCGCGCTGTACCGTGCCCAGACCCAGCGCGCGGTCGAGAACTTCCCCATCTCGGGCAAGGGACTCGAGCCGGCCCAGATCGCCGCACTCGCGCGCATCAAGAAGGCGGCCGCGCAGGCCAACGCCCAACTCGGCGTGCTCGACGGTGCCGTCGCCGACGCGATCGTCGCGGCCGCCGACGAGGTCATCGCCGGCACCCACGGGTTCGTCGAGCACTTCCCGGTCGACACGTACCAGACCGGTTCCGGCACGTCGTCGAACATGAACATGAACGAGGTCCTCGCGACCGTCGCGACGGGCAAGCTCGGTGCCGAGGTGCACCCGAACGACCACGTCAACGCGTCGCAGTCCTCGAACGACGTCTTCCCGACCTCGGTGCACATCGCCGTCACCGCGGCGCTCATCGACGACCTGATCCCCGCGCTCGACCACCTCGCGGTCGCCCTCGAGGCCAAGGCCGTGGCCTGGGCCGAGGTCGTCAAGTCGGGCCGCACGCACCTCATGGACGCCACGCCCGTCACGCTCGGCCAGGAGTTCGGCGGCTACGCCCGGCAGGTCCGCCTCGGCATCGAGCGCGTTCGCACGGCGCTCCCCCGCGTCGCCGAGGTTCCGCTCGGCGGCACCGCCGTCGGCACGGGCATCAACACCCCCGCCGGCTTCCCGCAGCTCGTCATCGAGATCCTGCAGCGCGAGACCGAGCTGCCGATCACCGAGGCGGCCGACCACTTCGAGGCGCAGGCCAACCGCGACGGCCTGGTCGACGCGTCGGGCGCGCTGCGCACCATCGCCGTCAGCCTCACGAAGATCTGCAACGACATCCGCTGGATGGGTTCCGGCCCCAACACGGGTCTCGGCGAACTCCACATCCCCGACCTGCAGCCCGGTTCGTCGATCATGCCCGGCAAGGTCAACCCGGTCATCCCCGAGGCGGTGCTCATGGTCGCGGCGCGCGTCATCGGCAACGACGCCACGGTCGCCTGGGCCGGCGCCTCGGGCTCGTTCGAGCTCAACGTGCAGATCCCCGTCATGGGTACCGCACTGCTCGAGTCGATCCGCCTGCTCTCGAACGCGTCCCGCGTGCTCGCCGACAAGACCGTCGACGGCCTCGAGGCCAACCTCGAGCGCCTCACGGCCCTCGCAGGCATGTCGCCGTCGATCGTGACGCCGCTCAACAAGCTCATCGGCTACGAGGCTGCGGCGAAGATCGCCAAGCACTCGGTCAAGCAGGGCATCACCGTGCGCGAGGCCGTCATCGACCTCGGCTACGTCGAGCGCGGCGACCTCACCGAGGCGCAGCTCGACTCAGCACTCGACCTGCTCTCGATGACCCGCCCGCCCCAGGCGAAGTAGCCGCGAGGGCGGAATCGATCGAACCGGATGCCTCGGGCCGCACGTCGGCCCGAGGCATCCGTCGTCCCATCAGCTCCGGCGTCCGAGCGGGCTGGAACCTTTCGGGATCTGGCCGGAGTCCGACGGTGGGGCCCGCGACACGCGCAGATCCCCGGGCGTAGGTTGGCGGTATGGATCATGGAGGCACGCCCGTCACGTCCGTCGCAGAACTCGAGCAGATCGTCGGACTGCCGCTGCCCGCCGCGCGCGACAAGTCCCGCACGTTCCTGCACGAGATCGACCGGCTCTGGCTCGAGGCCTCACCGCTCTGCTTCGTGGCGACGGCCGATGCGGCCGGCAACCAGGACGTCTCGCCCAAGGGCGACCCGTCGGGCTTCGCGATCGCACTCGACGAGCACACGATCGCCATCCCCGAGCGACCGGGCAACCGACGGGCCGACGGCTTCCACAACCTGCTCGAGAACCCGCACATCGGCCTCGTCTTCGTGATTCCGGGGCGCGGCGACACCCTGCGCGTGAACGGCACGGCCCGGATCCTGCGCGACGCGCCGTACGCCGAGCGCATGCGCGTGCGCCATCACGTGCCGAGTCTGGTGGTCGAGATCGCCGTCGAGGAGGTCTTCTCGCACTGCTCGAAGGCGTTCCTGCGATCGCAGGCGTGGGTTCCCGAGACCTGGCATCCGGATGCCGCGCCGCGCCGTGCGGTCATCGCGCAGGCGCTCGAGCGCCCGGGCGAATCCCTCGAGACGCTCGAGGAGTACTACGGCCCGTCGTACGCCGAGAAGATCTACGGTTGAACGCGCCGTCCCCGTTCGCACCACGGTCCTTCGCCGCATCCGCTGCCCGATCCACCCGCCCCGGATGCGTCGAACGCCCGTGGCGCGCGGGAGGGCGGACGTGACCCCGAGGGCCACGCCCGCCCACCGCACCGGCCGCCGCTAGGCGAGCTCGTTGCCGTCGAGCATCTCGCTGACGAGCGCGGCGATCGCCGAACGCTCCGAACGGGTGAGCGTGATGTGCGCGAACAGCGGGTGCCCCTTCAGCGTCTCGATGACCGACGCGACGCCGTCGTGGCGGCCGACGCGAAGGTTGTCGCGCTGCGCGACGTCGTGGGTGAGCACGACGCGCGAGTTCTGTCCGATGCGCGAGAGCACGGTGAGCAGCACGTTGCGTTCGAGCGATTGGGCCTCGTCGACGATGACGAACGCGTCGTGCAGCGACCGGCCGCGGATGTGCGTCAGCGGCAGCACCTCGAGGATGCCGCGGTCCACGACCTCGTCGAGCACGTTGTCGGAGACGACGGAGCCGAGCGTGTCGAAGACCGCCTGGCCCCAGGGGTTCATCTTCTCGCCCTGGTCGCCGGGGAGGTAGCCGAGCTCCTGCCCGCCGACCGCGTAGAGCGGACGGAACACCATGATCTTCTTGTGCTGCTGACGTTCGAGCACGGCCTCGAGTCCGGCGCAGAGCGCGAGTGCCGACTTGCCGGTGCCCGCGCGTCCGCCGAGCGAGAGGATGCCGATCTCGGGGTCGAGCAGCAGGTCGATCGCGAGGCGCTGCTCGGCCGAACGGCCGTGCAGTCCGAACACGTCGCGGTCGCCGCGCACGAGCCGTACCTCGCGATCCCCGACGACGCGGGCGAGCGCCGATCCGCGATCGGAGTGGATCACGAGTCCGGTGTTCACGGGCACGCCCTGGGCCTCGTCGATCGAGAGGCGCTCGTGCTCGTAGAGCTTGGCCATGTCGTTCGAGCCGAGCGTGAGCTCGCTCATGCCCGTCCAGCCCGAGTCGAGCGCGAGCTCCGCCCGGTACTCCTGCGCGTCGAGGCCGATCGAGGCCGCCTTGACGCGCAGCGGCAGGTCTTTGGAGACGACGGTCACCGCGATGCCGTCGTTCGCGAGGTTCGCGGCGCACGCGAGGATGCGCGTGTCGTTGTCGTTCAGTTGGAGTCCGCTGGGCAGCACCGACATGCTCGAGTGGTTGAGTTCGACGCGCAGCGAACCGCCGTCGCCGACCGGGATCGGGAAGTCGAGCCGCTCGTGCTCGATGCGCAGTTCGTCGAGGATCCGCAGGGCCTGGCGCGCGAAGTAGCCGATCTCGGGGTCGTTGCGCTTGGCCTCGAGCTCCGTGATGACGATCACCGGCAGCACGACCGAATGTTCGGCGAACCGGAACAGCGCCTTCGGATCCGACAGCAGAACCGAGGTGTCCAACACGTAGGTG
This sequence comes from Agromyces aureus, assembly GCF_001660485.1. Lineage (GTDB taxonomy): Bacteria > Actinomycetota > Actinomycetes > Actinomycetales > Microbacteriaceae > Agromyces > Agromyces aureus. Next base: position 1,639,202 of record NZ_CP013979.1, on the reverse strand, counting down.
CGCTCGTCCTGCGCGACACCGTCTGGTGCTGCGGCATCGGGTCGCTGCTCGCGACCGGTGGACTGTGCGTCGGACTGGGAGGTTTCGAGTGAGGCCACGACCGCTCCTGCCCCGAGCGTTTCCGCTCGGCTCTCGCGCCGGCCGGCGAATCCTCCTACACGAGCGCTTCACGAGCCGACTCGTTCGGGCACCTTGCCCGATGCCTGCGACGCTACGTCCGCCTCGCCGAATCGCCGAGCACGACACGCGGCGAATTCCGGGCGCGTCACGCACTGTTCACATTCGAGGGCGTGCGGATGCCGCAGCGGCGGGTCCACGACGCGGCGCACCGTGCGGTCGGGTGCCCGCGCAGCGGGCGGATGCCGCGGCAGGGCGCGGCGACGGCGACCTCAGTAGGTCGCGGCCGACCCGAACGACACGAACGCGGATCGCAGCATGTCGAGCGTCTCGGCATCCGTTCCGGCGTGGGCACTGAGTCGCACCTGGCCGAGCCTGGTCGAGGCGGTGACGCCGTGGTTGTGCAGCGACGCGGTGAGCACCGAGAGCTGGTCTGCGGGCGGTTCGATCACGACGATGCCGGCGCGCTCCTGCTCGTTGCGCGACGACGCGACCGCGATCGCGAACTCGTCGGCGAGGTCGATGACGCGGCTGACGTTCGAGGCGACCGCCGCATTCACGGTCTCGACGCCGACCTCGGCGAGCTCCTCCATGGCAGCGGCGAAGCGCGCCTGGGCGATCGGGTCGGGGTTGGAGACTCGGAACGCCTTCGCTCCGGGCGCGGGCGGCGGCACGAAGCCCCAGGGCTCGGCCTCCTCGGTGGCCGAGAAGCCCGAGAACACGGGCGTCAGGCGTTCGATGGCACGATCCGACATGGCCATGAACCCCGTACCCCACCCGGACCGGCACCACTTCTGGCCGCCGGTGACGACGACGTCGGCAACCTGCCACGGGGCGTCGACGACCCCGAAGCCCTGGATCGCATCGACGATGAGCAGGCGGTCGCCGATGACCTGGCGGATGCCCTCGATGTCGCAGAGGTAACCCGTGCGCGAGTCGACGAGGCTCACGGCGACGGCGCCGACGCCGTGCTCGAGCTGGTCGCGGATCTGACCGGGCGTGACCTTGCCGTGGTCGGTCTCGAGCCACACCGGCTGCACGACGTTGAGCGCCTCCTGGGCGCGCACCGCGGCGATCGTCACGCTCGGGAACTCGTCGGCCGAGAGCAGCACCCCGCCCGTGAGCCCGAACATCGCGTGCATGAGCCCGGTGCTCGTGTTGGGGGTGAAGACGATCTGATCGGCCGGGAACCCGGTCAGCACCGCGGCCGCCTCGCGCACCCGGGCGTCCTGTTCGAGGAAGACCGACGAACTGCCGTGCCGCGCGCGTTCCAGCACGTGGGTGAGGGCGTTGCTCTCTTCGGCGGCGACGCGCGAGAGCGGGCCGAACCGACCGAAATCGAGATAGCCGGGCTCCTCTCGGAACCCGTCGACGAATGCGTCGATGCCCATTCATGCCCCCTTCTTCGAGCCATATCATGGCAGACCGCGGCGAACCGCGTACGGCGGATCTCAGCTGCCGAAGCGGCGGTGCCGTTTCGCGTAGTCGCGGATGGCCCGCAGGAAGTCGACCTGTCGCAGGTCGGGCCCGAGGGCCTCGACGAAGTAGAACTCGCTGTGCGCGGCCTGCCAGAGCATGAAGTCGCTGAGGCGCTGCTCGCCCGAGGTGCGGATCACGAGATCGGGGTCGGGCTGCCCGCCCGTGTAGAGGTGCTGGCCGATGAGGTCGGGCGTGAGCCGGTCGGCCAGGTCGTCGAGGCTGCCGCCCTCGGCGTGGTGCGCGGCAACGATGGAGCGCATCGCGTCGACGATCTCCTTGCGCCCGCCGTAGCCGACCGCGAGATTGACGTGCATGCCGCGCTTGTCGGCGGTGCGGTGCTCGGCGGCGTCGAGTGCGGCGACGAGCGGCTCGGGCAGGCCGGCATCCGACCCGACGTGCTGTACGCGCCAGTCGCGGTAGTGCGAGAGCTCCTCGGCCAGTTCGGCGATGATCTCGATGAGCGCGGCGAGTTCGTCGCTCGCCCGGTTGCCGAGGTTGTCGCTCGAGAGCAGGTAGAGCGTCACGACCTGGATGTCGAGGTCGTCGCACCACTCGAGGAACTCGCGCACCTTCGCGGCTCCGGCACGGTGGCCGTGGGCGGCGGTGTCGTAGCCGAGCTGCTTCGCCCACCGACGGTTGCCGTCGATGATCATCGCGACATGGCGTGGCAGCGACTCCTGCTCGAGCCCGCGGCGCAGGCGGCGCTGGTACAAGCGGTAGAGGATGCCGCGACCGAGGGGCGGATCGCTGGATTGCACGGCACTACGCTACCGGACCGGGGCCCCGACGCTCACGCCCCGACACTCACAGCCGGCCGTGACCGGCGAAGCCCTACGCTGGCTCCATGGCCCCTGAGCACCACCGCGATTCCGAAGATCTCATGCACGAGCTGAGCAAGCCCGTCGCGTCGGAAGACCTGGCGGATGCTGCGATCGACCGCGACGCGCACGGCCCCGACCTGCCGAACATCCCCCTGCTCGACGATTCCCTCGCGCACCCGACCGAGGAGGTCAAGCCGACCTGGCGGGGGTGGATCCACGCGGGCACGTTCCCCTTCACGATCGTGGCCGGCATCGTGCTCATCGCGCTCGCCGAAGGCGCTCCCGCCAAGTGGGCGTCGGCCGTGTTCACGCTCACCTCGATGCTGCTGTTCGGCAACTCGGCGCTCTACCATCGCTTCAACTGGAAGCCGCGCACCAAGCTCCTGCTCAAGCGCATCGACCACGCGAACATCTTCCTGCTCATCGCCGGCACGTACACGCCGCTCGCGATCCTCGCGCTGCCGCCCGAGAAGGGCTGGACCCTGCTCGCGGTCGTCTGGGCCGGCGCCCTGATCGGCATCGGGTTCCGCGTGTTCTGGATCACGGCGCCGCGCTGGCTGTACGTGCCCATCTACCTGCTGCTCGGCTGGGCCGCGGTCATGTACCTCGGCGACCTGCTCGCGGTGAGCGTGGCCATGATGGTGCTCGTGGTCGTCGGCGGCCTGCTCTACTCGGGCGGCGCGATCGTCTACGCGCTCAAGAAGCCGAACCCGGTTCCGGGCGTCTTCGGGTTCCACGAGATCTTCCACACCTGCACGGTGCTGGCCTTCATGTGCCACTGGACGGCGACGCTCATCATCGCGACCGCACCCGCGTACCACCTCGGCTGAGTCACGGGCGGTCGGCCAGCGCGGTCGAGTCGAACGCGCTCGTCGTCGACGCCCGTCAGCGAGCCGGCCGGTCTCCGGATGCCGCGTCGTCGCCTGTCGCGTTCGGGTCGGCGTCGTGCGGCTCGACGCGGGCGGTGCCGGTGACGGATGCCGCGGCATCCGTCTTCGCGACCTGCCCCTGGTTCGCGGCGTCGGCCTCGGCCATCTCGCGCGCGAGCTCCTGCTGCACCTCGGCACGGTAGTTCGTACGGCGGATGCGACGGGTCATGTCGAGCACGAGGAGCAGCACCGCGACCATGACCGCGAAGGTGATCACGAAGCCCCAGACGCCGGGCGTGACGTCGTTGGGGTCGAACTCCTGGTCGTCGGCCGCACGCACGAGCGGGGCGAGCGCGACCTGTGCTGAGAGCAGTGCCGTCGCCGCGCTCACAGACGAATCCGGCGGGTGGAACTGGCGGGCACGGAGCGCATCGGTCTCTCTCTCACGGCGGATTCGGGCTTCACCCCTGCGGGTTAGGCTTGAAAGGCAAGCCTAGACGATCCGACCCGCGAGGAATCCGAGTGACCACCCCCGAGAACGACACGCTCGCCGCGCGATACGGGCGCACCCGAACGCGTCGCCGGCGCGACGTCGCGATCCTGATCGGCGCGGGCATCGCGTTCGCCGCCGTGCTGATCTCGTGGGTCGTGTGGGCGGGACTCGACGGCCAGCAGGCGAACGTGCAGGCCACCGACACCTCGCACGTCGTGCACAACGACGAACGCTCGGTCGAGGTCACCTGGACCCTCTCGGTTCCGGCCGGCGAGACCACGGCGTGCGCCGTCAAGGCGCTCGACGACGAGTTCACGATCGTCGGCTGGAAGATCGTCGAGATCCCCGCGTCCGAGCGCCATCTGCGCAGCCTCACGGAGTCCGTGCGCACGGCTCGCGACGCCGCAACGGGTTTGATTTCGAGCTGCTGGCTCACCTAACATGGGACATTCGCCTCGACAGTCGTCGGGGCGTCACGTCTATTCGGACGCGTTCGCAACGACGCGTCCCCGCAGGAGGGCACCATGGCGCAGGACGCCACCGTCACCTGGCTCACGCAGGATGCGTACGACCGGCTCGCCGCCGAGGTCGAGCAGCTCTCGACCACGGGTCGCGAGGAGATCGCGAAGCGCATCGAAGCGGCACGCGAAGAGGGCGACCTGAAGGAGAACGGCGGCTACCACGCCGCCAAAGACGAGCAGGGCAAGATCGAGGCCCGCATCCGCCAGCTCAAGGGGCTGCTCAAGAGCGCCGAGGTCGGCGAGGCGCCCGCGTCGAAGGGTGTCGTCGAGTCCGGCACCGTCATCACGGCGGTCATCGCCGGCGATGAGGAGACCTTCCTCATCGGCAGCCGCGAGATCGCCGGCGACTCCGAGCTCGACGTCTGGAGCGAGCAGAGCCCGCTCGGCGCGGCGATCCTCGGCCTGAAGGTCGGCGACAAGACCAGCTACACCGCGCCCAACGGCCGCGAGATCGCCGTCGAGGTCACGGCCGTCGACACCTGGGGCGGCCAGTAGCCACCCTCCGCACCGCAGACGCGAACGGCGCCGACCCGAGGGTCGGCGCCGTTGCTCGTCTCCACCCCGCGTCTCGGTGCGGGTGCCGGCTTCCGAGCGCCCTACTCCGAGACGATCTTCGGCTCGTACCCGGCGCGACGCAGTACGTCGACCACCGAGGCACGATGCGCCGGGCCGCGCGTCTCGACCGAGAGGCGCAGCGCCACCTCCGAGATCTGCAGGCCGTTGCCGTGCCGCGTGTGCAGCACCTCGATGACGTTCGCGTTGGCCTCGGCGAGCAGCTCGGCGATGCGGGCGAGCTGGCCTGGGCGGTCGGGCAGGCCGATCTCGAGCGTCAGATAGCGATCGGATGCCGCGAGGCCGTGCGCGATCACGCGCTGCATGAGCAGCGGGTCGATGTTGCCGCCCGAGAGCAGGGCGACGATCGGTCCGTCGGACTGGATGCGGCCGCTCATGAGCGCCGCGACCGAGACCCCGCCCGCCGGTTCGACCACGAGCTTCGCGCGCTCGAGCAGCACGAGCAGCGCCCGGGCGATGTCGTCGTCGCTGACCGTGATGACCTCGTCGACGGTCTCGCGGATGATCTCGAGCGTGAGCTCGCCCGGCTTGTACACGGCGATGCCGTCGGCGATCGTGGGCACGACGGGCACCTGCACGGCGTGACCCTGCGCGAGCGAGGGCACGAACGGCGAGGCGTTCTCGGCCTGCACGCCGATCACGCGCACGGTGCGGCCCTCGAGGGCTGCCCGCTGCTTCACCGCGCTCGCGACCCCGGCGGCGAGACCGCCGCCGCCGATGGGCACGACGATCGTCGCGGCATCCGGAACCTCGTCGAGCACCTCGAGGCCGAGGGTGCCCTGACCGGCGATGACGTCGGCGTGGTCGAACGGCGGGATCACGACCGCCCCGGTGTCGAGGGCGAACGCGTTCGCCGCCTCGAGCGTCTCGCCGATCGAGTCGCCTTGGAGCACCACGTCGGCGCCGTAGGCGCGCGTCGCGTCGAGCTTCGGCAGCGCGACCCCCACGGGCATGAAGATCGTGGCCTTGATGCCGAGCTCGCGTGCCGCGAAGGCGACGCCCTGCGCGTGGTTTCCCGCAGAGGCCGCGACGACGCCACGGGCTCGCTCCTCGGCGCTCAGCGCGCTCAGGCGGTTGAAGGCCCCGCGCAGCTTGTAGGAGCCGGTGCGCTGCAGGTTCTCGCATTTCAGGAAGACGGGAACGCCGAGACGGTCGGCGAGGAACCGCGACGATTCCATGGGCGTTCGGCGGACGGCCGCCGAGACGACCTCGCGCGCACGGGCGAAGTCGGCGAGGTCGGGTCCCGGGATGGTGCTGATCACGCGTTCATTCTCCTCGTTGGTAACCGGGTCGTTGCGGGACGGTGCGCCAGAGCGGCGAACTCGGGACGACCGGTGGTCCGGCGGACTGCTTCCAGGACCCGCCGGCGACGAAGACGATCATGACGTTCAGCACGGCGGCGATCGGCACCGCGAAGAGCGCGCCGGGGATGCCCGCGAGGAACGAGCCGGCCGCGACCGCCAGGACCACGCCGAGCGGATGGACCTTGACCGCGGTTCCCATGATGAGCGGCTGCAGCACATGGCCCTCGATCTGCTGCACGAGCAGCACCACGCCCAGCATGATGACGGCGGGCCACAGTCCGTTGTAGACGAGCGCGACGAACACTGCGAGCGCACCGGTGACGACGGCACCCACGATGGGGATGAACGAGCCGAGGAACACGAGGATGGCGATCGGCACGGCCAGCGGCACCTGCAGGAAGAACGCGCCGAGCCCGATGCCGACCGCGTCGATCGTCGCGACGAGGATCTGGACCTTCACGAAGTTCTGCAGCGTCGTCCAACCGGCGATGCCGGCGCCGTCGACCGCGGCGCGGGCCCGCCGCGGGAACACCCGCACGACCCAGCCCCAGATGCCACGGCCGTCGATGAGGATGAAGAGCGTCGCGAAGAGCGCCAGCAGCATGCCGGCGAAGAAGTGGCCGACGGTGGAGCCGACCGAGAGCGCCCCGCTGACGAGGATGCCGCTGTCGGCCTGCAACGCCGCCACGATCTGGTCGACGGCGTCGTTCAGCTGCGCGGCACTGAGTTGGAACGGCCCCTCGAGCAGCCAGGTGCGGAAGTCGTTCCACGCCAGCACAGTCTGCGCCGCGAGCTCGTCGGAGCCGCGCACGATCTGCCAGATGCCGAGCGTCAGCAGGCCGCCGACCACGGTGAGCGCGCTCAGCATGGCGGCCGTGATGGCCAGCCACTTCGGCCAGCGATGCCGCTGAAGCAGGCTCGAGAAGGGCACCAGGAGGGCGGCGATGAGCACGGCGACGAGCAGCGGGATGACGATGTAGCGCAATTGGACGATCAGGAAGATGGCGACTGCCAGGACGCCGCCGATGAGCAGCAGCCGCCACGACCACGCGGCCGCGAGTCGCATGCCGAACGGGATCGAGGCGTTCACATCGGGCTCCGGCGCGGTCGCGGGCCCGGTTGCCGGAGCGCCAGGGCCGCCGGAGTGCTCGGGCGCGCGGTCGACCGCGCGTCTTCTGCCGACGAACCTGCCCCGACCCTGGCCCATCGCTCCAGTCTAGGCGGGGGGCATGCGCTGCACGGCATGCACGATGTCGGAGGTGCTCGATACAGTTCCAGCACCATGGTCGAACGTGTCGCTCCCCCACTCGCCCGCCGCATCGCGCTCGCCGCGCAGGGGTTCGGACGCCCAGCGCCCTCCGAGCCGGGCGTGCGCCAGGTGGGCGGCGTGCTCGACCGGCTCGGACTGCTCCAGATCGACTCGGTGAACGTGTTCGAGCGCAGCCACTACCTGCCCGTGTTCAGCCGCCTCGGCGCCTACGACAAGGCCGCGCTCGACCGGGTCACCACCGGCAGGCGCGGGCGCACACTCGAGTACTGGGCGCACGAGGCCGCGTTCGTGCCGCGCGAGCTCTGGCCGCTGTTCGAGTTCCGCCGCGAAGAGTACCGCCAGCGCGGCGGGGCCTGGGGCGGGTGGCTCGCCGAGAACCGGCAGCTCGCCGACTGGCTGAAGGCCGAGCTCGCGACCAACGGACCCACGCGCGCGAGCGAGATCGAGCACGACGCCAACGAGCGTCGCGGCCCTTGGTGGGGCTGGTCCGCCGTGAAGCGCACCCTCGAGTGGATGTTCCGCGTCGGCGAGGTCGTCTGCATCGAGCGCCGCCGCTTCGAACGCGTCTACGCCCTGCCAGAGCAGGCGCTGGCGGCCGAGCTGCTCGCAGCACCGCCCGCCGAGGCCGACGCGATCCGCGTGCTCGTCGAGCGCGCGGCATCCGCACTCGGCATCGCCACCGAGGCCGACCTCGCCGACTACTGGCGCATGAAGCGCGTCCAGGTGCGCGGGGCGGTCCGCGATCTCGAAGACGAAGGCGTGCTCGTGCCCGTCGAAGTTCCCGGCTGGAGCGTCGGCGGTCGCCCCGCGCCCGCGTGGGTGCACCGCGACGCCCGTCGACCGCGCCGCATCGAGACCGCGACGGTGCTGTCGCCGTTCGACCCCGTCGTGTGGTTCCGCCCGCGCGCCGAGCGCATGTTCGACTTCCACTACCGCATCGAGATCTACACGCCCGAGCCGCAGCGCGTCTTCGGCTACTACTCGCTGCCCGTGCTCATCGACGACGACGTGGTCGGCCGTGTCGACCTCAAGAACGACCGGAAGAACCGGGTGCTCCGGGTGCAGTCGGCGTGGAGCGAGGCGACGGCCCCGGCCGACACCGCGGCGCGGCTCGTTCCGGCGTTGCGCCGCGCCGCCGCGTGGCAGGGGCTCGACGAGATCGTCGTGGCCGATCGGGGCAACCTCGCGCACGCCCTGCGACCCGAGCTCGCGGCATCCGCCTGACACAGGGTCAGACCTGACGCTGCGTCAGAACGAGCCGCCCATCTGTTCGAGGCGCTTCACGCGTTCCTCGATCGGCGGGTGCGTGGCGAACAACCGGCTGAGGGCGCCGGGCTTCAGCGGGTCGGCGATCCAGAGGTGGGCCATCGACGAGTTCTGGCGTTGCATGGGTCGGCCGTACTGCTCGAGCTTCTCGAGCGCACTGGCGAGGGCGTCGGGATGCCGCGTGACCATCGCTCCCGTCGCGTCGGCGAGGTACTCGCGCTGACGCGACACCGCGAGCTGCACGAGGCTCGCGACGAGCGGCGCGATCAGCATCGCGACCAGGCCGACCACCATCATGATCGGGTTGCCGTTGTTGTTGTTGCGGCCGAAGAACGCCATGCGCACGAACAGGTCGGAGATGAATCCGACGGCGACGACGAGCCCGAAGACCACCATCGAGAGGCGGATGTCGTAGTTGCGCACGTGCCCGAGCTCGTGCGCCATGACGCCCTCGAGCTCGGCGTCGTCCATGATCTCGAGGAGGCCCGTGGTGGCCGCGACGACCGCGTGCTCGGGATCCCGCCCGGTGGCGAATGCGTTCGGCGCGGGATCGGAGACCACGAACACGCGCGGCATGGGCGTGCCGGTGGCGATCGAGAGATTCTCGACCGTGCGCCACAACCGCGGATGATCGGCCTTGCTCAGCACCTCGACGGCCCCCGACATCGCGAGGGCCTGACGGTCGGCGGTGAAGTACTGGAGCGCGGCGTAGGCGGTCGCGATGACCACCGTCACGATGACGATCGTGACGTCGCCGTAGATGGCCGCGGCCAGCCACCCGAGCCCGCCGATGACGGCGAGGAAGAACAGGATGATGAAGAAGGTGTTTCGCTTGTTCTTGGCGATCGCCCGGTACAACGCCGAACCTTAGAACTGCACGCGCGGCGGCTCGGCGATGGCCGCCGGCTCGGTGACCTCGAAGAAGTCGCGCTCGTTGAACCCGAGGCCGCGCACGAACAACGTGTTCGGGAAGACCTTGATCTTCGTGTTGAGCTCGCGCACGCCGCCGTTGTAGAACCGGCGCGAGGCCTGGATCTTGTCTTCGGTGTCGACCAGCTCGGACTGCAGTTGCAGGAAGTTCTGGCTCGCCTGCAGCTGCGGGTAGGCCTCGGCCACCGCGAAGATCGACTTCAGCGCCTGCTGCATGTGGTTCTCGGCCGCAGAGGCGTCGGCGGGGCCCTGCGCCTGCAGGGTCTCGGCTCGAGCACGCGTGACGTTCTCGAACACGGCCTTCTCATGGGCCGCATAGCCCTTGACCGAGTCGATGAGGTTCGGGATGAGGTCGGCGCGGCGCTTGAGCTGCACCGTGATGTCGCTCCACGCCTCGTCGACCCGCACGTTGAGCGTGACGAGCGAGTTGTACGTGGCCCAGAGGTAGATGCCGACGATCAGCACGAGCGCGACGACGATGATGACGGGGATGAGCCATTCCATGGCACGGACTCCTAGCGCTGCTGCGACGATCTCGGATGCCCATCATTCTATCGATCGCCTGAGAGCAGGTCGGGGGTTCTCATGAGACTCGGAGCAAGCGGAGGGTCGCCTCTCGGTTGGCTCGACCGGGCTCCGGGCACAGGTCGCTGCGGCGGGCGTGCATTCGCGTCGGCGGTTCCACTCGACACGCGGGCCGCGCGGGCGAAAGAATCACCCCCATGATCAACAGATCGGATGCCGCGGGCGCGGCCGTCGTCGTCGACGACCTCCATGTTCGCCGCGGCGGCAACGCCGTGCTCGACGGGCTCTCGCTGACCGTGCCGTCGGGGGCGATCGTCGGGCTGCTCGGGCCGAGCGGCAGCGGCAAGACGACGCTCATGCGCTCCATCGTGGGCGTGCAGGTCGTCGCCTCGGGGTCGATCGAGGTGCTCGGGCTGCCGGCGGGCAGCTCGCCGCTGCGCACGCGCGTCGCCTACGTGACGCAGCAGGCGAGCGTCTACGACGACCTCACGGTGCGCCAGAACCTGGCCTACTTCCGCCGGGTGCTCGGAGCACCGGCATCCGATGTCGACCGCGTCATCGAGCGCACCGACCTCGGCCGGGTCGCCGACCGCCTCGTCGGCTCGCTCTCGGGCGGGCAACGCGGTCGGGTCTCGCTCGCGGCCGCGCTGCTCGGTGAGCCGGAGGTGCTCGTGCTCGACGAACCCACGGTCGGGCTCGACCCCGTGCTGCGCGTGCAGCTCTGGGACCTGTTCCGGAGCCTCGCCGACGACGGGGCGACCCTGCTCGTCTCCAGCCATGTCATGGACGAGGCCAAGCGCTGCGACCGGCTGCTGCTCATGCGCGACGGCGAACTGCTCGCCGACGACACCGTCGAGGGACTGCTCGCCTTCACCGGCACCGACGACGTCGAGACGGCGTTCCTGCGCCTCATCGAGCGCGGCGAACCGGACCTGGCCCCCGGGGCGAACGGACCGGAGGCGACCCGATGAACCTCGCCCGCACGTTCGCGACCACCGGCCGCGTGCTCTCGCAGATCCGCCACGATCCGCGCACGATCGGCCTGCTGCTCATCGTGCCGAGCCTGCTGATCGGCCTCGTCGCGTGGATCTTCAGCGACACCGAGGTGTTCGACGAGATCGGGCCGGCGATGATCGCGCTCTTCCCGTTCATCGTGATGTTCCTCGTGACGAGCATCGCGACGCTCCGCGAGCGGCGCGGCGGCACGCTCGAGCGCCTGCTCTCGATGCCGATGGGCAAGGGCGACTTCCTGCTCGGGTACGCGCTCGCGTTCGGCCTGCTCGCGGTCGCGCAGACGGCGATCGCGGTGTCGTTCGCGATCTGGGTGTGCGGCCTCGACATCACCGGTTCGATCTGGCTGCTCTTCGCGGTCGCCGTCGCCGATGCGGTGCTCGGCACCGCGCTCGGCCTGCTCGCGAGCGCGTTCGCCCGAACCGAGTTCCAGGTCGTGCAGTTCATGCCGCTGCTCGTGCTGCCGCAGATCCTGCTCTGCGGCATCTTCATCCCGCGCGACCAGCTGCCCCCCGTGCTCGAGGCGATCAGCGAGTGGCTGCCGCTGAGCTTCGCGATCGACGCGCTGCAGGCGGTCGCCGCCGATTCCGAGAGCGCCGGATGGATCCTCACGAAGGTGCTCGTGATCGTCGCGTGGATCGTGGGCTCGATCGTGCTCGGCTCGATCACCCTGCGTCGACGGACCCCCTGAGCCCGATCACCCCGCGTCGACGGACACCATGAGCCCGATCACACCGCGTCGACGGAGGCCCTGACCCCGAGCACTCGGTCGAGGTACGGGTTGCGGAACACTCCCGCGGGGTCGAACTCGTCGCGCACCGCGAGGAAGTCGTCGAATCGGGGGTACTTCTCGCGAAGCGTGACCTCCGTCTGGGTGTGCATCTTGCCCCAATGCGGACGCCCGCCGTGGTCGTCCATGATCGCCTCGACCTCGGCGAAGTACGAGGTCGGGTCCTCGCGGAAGTACCGGTGCACGGCGATGTAGCCCGTGTCGCGCCCGTACGCGGTCGAGAGCCAGTTCTCGTCGGCCGCAGCAGCACGCACCTCGAGCGGGAAGCTCACGCGCAGGCCCTTGCGCTCGATCAACGAGCGCACCGCGCCGAACGCCGAGGGCACGGCCTCGAGCGGCACCGCGTACTCCATCTCGCGGAAGCGCACCGTGCGGTTCGTCGTGAAGACCGCGGGCGACAGGTCGGCGAAGTCGCGGTCGCCCGTGAAGCGGTCGAGTTGGCGGGCGAAGAACGGCGTCGTCGACGGCGCGACCTTGCCGAGCGCGCAGATGCCCCGGTACAGGCCGTTCGCGAGCAGTTCGTCGTCGACCCATCGCGAGACCCGCCCGAGCGGGTCGCGCGGCGCGTCGCCCGGAAGCCGCGTGTTCGTCTTCGTCATGGCGGTGCCCGTGTGCGGGAACCAGTAGAACTCGAAGTGGTCGGCGCCGGCGACCCGCTCGGTCCAGGCGCCGAGGACGGCGTCGAGCGGTTCGACGCGTTCGACGGCGTGCAGCACGAACGCGGGCACGAGCTGCAGGGTCACTTCGACGAGCACGCCGAGTGCACCGAGTCCGACGCGGATCGCCGGCAGCAGCTCGGGCCGGTTCGTCTCGCTCACCTCGACGAGTTCGCCCGTGCCGGTGACGAGCTTGGCCGCGACGATCTGGGTTGCGAGCCCGCCGAACGCGAGCCCGGTGCCGTGCGTGCCGGTCGAGGTCGCGCCCGCGATCGTCTGCTGGTCGATGTCGCCCATGTTCGCCAGCGCCAGCCCATACGGTGCGAGCAGTCGGGGCAGGTCGTAGAGCCGCGTACCGGCGCCGAGCGTGACCCGGCCGGTCGCCGGGTCGGCCGCGATGACCCCCGAGACGTCGGCGAGGTCGAGCTGCACCCCGGGCGCCACGGCGATGCCGGTGAAGCTGTGGCCCGCGCCGACCGGCTTGATGCGGAGTCCGGATGCCGCGGCCGCCGTCACGGCTCGCTGCACCGCCCCCGTCGAGTCGGGTCGTTCGACCCGCACGGGACGCACCGATTCGGTCCGACCCCAGTTGCGCCAGGTCGCTCCGGTCGCCGTCACAGGAACACCTTGCCTTCGCCGCGATAGGTGGGGAGCGCGTCGACGATGCGGTCGTCGTCGACGAGCTGGAACTCGTTGAGGTGCTCGGAGAGCTCCCCCGACTTCGTGTGTCGGAACCACACGCGGTCGCCGGCGCGCAGGCGTGCGGCGGCCGGGCCGGTGACGGGGGTCTGCACTTCTCCCGCCGCCTCGCGGGGCAGCATCTCGAGGCCCTCGGGCCAGACGATGCGCGGCAGGCGGTCGGGTGCAGGCGGACCTGACGCGATCCACCCGCCGCCGAGGATCGTCGCGTGCCGCGCGCTCGGGCGCCGGACGACGTCGAACGCGAAGGCGGCGGCCGGCGCGGGCGTGAAGTGCGCGTACCCGTCGAACAGGTGGCCGCCGAACAGGCCGGACCCGGCCGCGACCTCGGTGACGGAGGGGTCGGCGGAGGTGGCCTCGAGCGATCCGGTGCCGCCGCCGTTGACGAACTCGAGGTCGGCGTGCTCGCGCACCGCGGCGACCGCACGGGTGCGGCGCTCGACGAGCTCGGGCATCGAGCGGGACTGCATCCACCGGTTCACGGCGCCGTCGAGGGGCTTGCCGGCCGGCCGGTTCGTGACGCCGGCGATCTGCGCCTCGTAGCCCATCATGCCGACGAGCCGGAATCCGGGTCGGGTCGCGATGTAGGCCGCGAGCGCGCCCGCATCGGCGGGTTCGTGCACGGGAGAGCGACGAACGCCGAGGTGGCCGAGCACGGGGGCGTTCCATGATGCGTCGAGCTCGAGCGCGATGCGGATCGGCTCGCGCTCGCTCGGGGCGATCACGGCGTCGATGAGGTCGAGCTGCGCGATCGAGTCGACCATGAGCGAGATGCGGCCCGCGAGCTGCGGATCGGTCGCGAGGCGACGGATGCTGCCCCGCTCGGCGGTCGGATAGCCCACCACGATGTCGTCGATCGTGTCGGCGAGCCAGATCGCCTCGGCGAGCGTGTACGCGAGCACGCCGTGGTAGCCGGGCAGGCGCAGCAGCGCCTCGATGACGCTGCGCACGCGGATCGACTTCGACGCGACGCGGATCGGCATGCCGTTCGCACGACGCAGCATGTCGTTCGCGTTGTGGCGGAGCGCCCCGAGGTGCAGCGCGCCGACGGGCGCGTCGAGGTGGGCGGTCGCGGCGGTGAGCCCCGGCCAGTAGCGCGACAGGGTCGCCCACGGCGCGGCATCCGTCTTCGTGATCGTCCTCGTCTTGGAGGTCTGGCCCGCCTCGGGCTTCGACAGGTCGAGCATCAGCGCACACTCCGAACTCGCGAGACCGCGATCGCACCCGCGAACGCGAAGACCGCGCTCAAGACGAAGACCAGCACGAACGAGCCGGTCAGCACCACGGCCGCGGCGCCGATGAGCGGCGCGATCGCCTGCGGGACGGCGGTCGCGATGTTCATGATGCCGAGGTCCTTGCCGCGAGAGGCGGCGTCGGGCAGCACCTGCGTGGCGAGGGCCTGGTCGACCGAGAGGAAGCAGCCGTAGCCGAGACCCAGGATGCCGGCCGCGACGATCGCGACCGACAGGTCGGGCACGAGGGCGAGCAGGAGCGCCGCGATGGCCTGCAGCGTGGAGGCGACGAACACGAACGCCTTGCGCCGCCCGAGCCGGTCCGAAAGCCGCCCGCCGAAGAGTGAGGCGCCCACGACGAACACCATGTAGACGAGCGTCAGGACGATGAGGTCGTCCTCGGCGTTCTCGTCGCCGAGCCCGAACATGAGGAAGTAGAGCAGCAGGCTGGTGCCGAGCGCGTTGCCGACCGAGACGAGCACACGGCTGAGCAGGGTCCAGCCGAAGTCGGGGTGCTTGCGGGGGCTGATCCAGAGGCTCGCGATGACGCCCTTCGCCGTGACCCGCGTGCGTTCGGCCGCCACGAGCGGCTGGTCGTGGCGAAGCAGGAACGGCACCGCGAGCACGAGCAGCACGACGCCGAGCACGACGTAGCCGAGCGCCTGGTCGGTGACGAGCTCGGTCACGAGCAGGAGTCCGACGATGATGCCGACCGCCTGCGGCGCCGACATCCAACCGGAGACGAAGCCGCGCTGCCCGATCGGGACCTGGTCGGAGATCGTCGCCGTCAGCGCCGCGGTCATGATGCAGAAGCCGACGGATGCCGCGACCCACGCCGCACCGATGCCCCAGATGTCCGTCTGGAGTCCGAGCGCCGCGAGCGAGGCGGCGAACAGCACGGCACCGATGGCGATCCACGGGCGGCGGCGGCCGAAGCGGGAGGTCGTGCGGTCGGAGGCCGCGCCGGTGAGCGGGTAGGCGATGATCGTCGCGACCGCCGCGATGCCGGAGATCACGCCGAAGGCGACGACGCTGTCGACCCAGTTCTCGGGGTGCAGCGTCGCGTCGATCTGCGCGGGCAGGAGCAGCTGCACGGGCGTCAGCTGGGCCATCCAGATCGCGAACCAGATCGTCGCGAACGACGCGATCCATCCGGCGGGCACCCGCCGCGTGGGTTCGTCGAGCGCCGCGGTCGGCGTGGGGTGAAGGCTCGTCATCGGGGTTCGGCCATTCTCGAGAGGGCATCGGCGGCCGCATGGGCGACCGCCAGGGCGGCGGCATCGTCGCGATCGACGAGCCAGGTGACGGTGAGTCCGTCGGTGAACGCGACGAGCGTGCGGGCGACGCCGGCCACGGGCACGGTCCACGTCGACTTCGAGCGTTCGGCCGCGACCACGAGCGACTGCTCGGCGAGCTCGACGTACCGCGCGTACTGCGCGCGGGCGAGCGGGTGACGCTCGGGCGAGCGCAGCGCGTAGTGGGTGAGCTCGAGCATCGCCTGCTCGTGCTCGGGGTCGGCCTTGAGGTGTTCGAAGTAGCGCACGATGCCGGCTTCGAGCACGTCGACGAGCGTGCCCTCGACCAGCACCTCGGGCATCACGGCACCGCGCGTGCGGTCGATGACGGTCGAGATGAGCTCGTCGATCAGCTCGTCGCGCGAGTCGAAGGCGTAGTGGAAGCTCGCGAGGCTCATGCCGGCCTCGGCGACGATCGCGCGCGTGGTGGCCTGGGCGATGCCGTTGCGGGAGACGACCCGAAGTGCTGCCTCGATGAGCGCGGCGCGGCGCTCCGGCGCGGGGATGCGGGTCATTCGGGCTCCTCTCCGACGACGCTGCCGAGGCTCGGACGGGCGACCGAGCGAACTGGGACAGGTGACCCAGTTCGAACAGTATGCACCACCCGCTACGCTCGCACCATGCGTCTCGGGGTCCTGGATGTCGGATCGAACACCGTCCACCTGCTCGTCGTCGACGCACATCCCGGCGCACGACCGATCCCCGCAGCCTCGCACAGGTCCGTCCTGCGCGTCATGCGCTACCTCGAACCCGACGGATCGATCGGCGCCGACGGGGTCGAGGCGATCCTCGCCGCCGTCGGCGACGCCGCGCGGGTCGCCCGCGAATCGGGCATCGACGAGCTGCTCGCCTTCGCGACCTCGGCGATCCGCGAAGCCGCCAACGGGGAGGCCGTGCTCGCCCGGGTGACCGCGGAGACCGGGGTCGAGCTGCAGGTGCTGTCCGGCGCCGACGAGGCCCGCATCACGTTCCTCGCGGTGCGCCGCTGGTACGGCTGGTCGGCCGAGCGCATCCTGCTCTTCGACATCGGCGGCGGCTCCCTCGAGATCGCGAACGGCATCGACGAGATCCCGGATGTCGCGCGCTCGCTCCCCCTCGGAGCCGGACGCTCGACGATCGCGTTCCTCCCCGACGACCCGCCCTCTCCCGAGCAGGTGCAGCGGTTGCGCGACCACGCCGCCTCGGTGCTGCGCCCCGCACTCGAGGAGTTCGCGCATCTGCCGAAGCCCTCGCACGTGGTCGGCTCCTCGAAGACGATCCGCTCGCTCGCCCGCCTCGCCGGCTGGACTGAAGAGGGCGTCGGCCCCGACGAACGCAGCATCCTGCGGCGCAAGGGCCTCGACGACTGGATCCCCCGCCTCGCGCGCATCCCCGCCGACGCGCGACCGGCGCTGCCCGGCATCACGGCCGATCGCACCTTCCAGATCGTCGCGGGCGCCGTCGTGCTCTCCGAGGCCATGCGGGCCTTCGGCGTGAACGAGCTCGAGGTCTCGCCCTGGGCGCTCCGCGAGGGACTGATCCTCCGGCGCCTCGACCGCATGTCCTGAGTGGCCGCCGCCGCTACGAGGCTCCAGGCGCCCCGGGGGCGGCGCTGCCGGCATCCGGCTCGATGGGGGCCAGATCGTACCCGACGGTGTACCTGCGCTTCGGATCGAGTTCGTCGATGAGCGCCACGAGCGCCCGTTGGATCTCGATGAGGCGGCGGTGGTCGCCGCCCGCGACGAGCGCCATGCCGCTGTCGACCGGGGTGAACCACCCGCGGAAGTCCTCGTCGTCGCGGAACCGCGCGGCGAACGAGGCGTAGCCCATCACCCGCGGAATGCGGGCACCCGCATCGGCCGTCTCCCAACTCAGCATGAGCTCGCCGATCGCCCGCTGCTCGGTCGTGAAGAAGAGGAAGCCCTCGCTGTGCTCGCTCCGGCGCAGCGTCTGCAGCACGACATCGATCAGGCGCTGCACGGCGATGTCGCGGCCGCCCTCGCCGCTCGAGGAGAGCACCGCCTGGCGCCTGGCCTCGATCCAGCCGAAGTAGTTCGCGAACAGGTACGCCGTGCTCGTCACCGCGTAGTCGCCGTGGCTCTTGTACCGCTGCACGAGCGGCACCCAGCCGGTCTCGACGATATTGAAGATGCGCGACTGCAACTCGGCGGCGGCCATGGCGAGCGGTTCGTAGACCCGCTCGGCGGCCTTCAGTGCGGACTGCGCCTCGAGGCGCTGCTCACGCTCGGCGTCGAGCTCCGATGCGAGGCGAGCCGTGCGCACCGAGAACAGGCCCGTGATGATGACGCTCGCGCCGCTCAGCACGAGCGCCGCGATGGTCAGGACGGCATCGATGCCCACAGAGCCGATGCTACTGCCGAGGCGCACTCAGTGCTGAGCTCTGCTCACCAGGCGTTGACGTACTCCGACACCGGCAGCACTGAGCTGCGCACGACGGGAACCCCGCGCTCGATCGCCTGGTCGATGCGCGACCGGAGGTCGGCCGAGTCGACCTTGTAGTCGACGAAGTCGGTGTCGCTGGCGTACACGCCGATCGGCAGCGTGAGCGCCTGGAAGAACGAGAACAGCGGGCGGAACTGGTGCTCGAGGATGAGCGAGTGGCGATCGCTGCCGCCCGTGGCCGCGAGCAGCACGGGCTTGTCGATGAGGGCGTACTGCCCGACGAAGTCGAAGACGTGCTTGAAGAGCCCGGTGAACGACGCCCGGTAGACCGGGCTCGCGACGATGAGCAGGGTCGCCGACTCGATACGGCGCAGGGCCTCCTCGGCGGCGGGCGGAAGCGCGCTGCGGCTCAGCACCCCGGCGAACTCGGGGCCGATGTCGGAGAGCTCGATGAGGTGCGTCTCGATCACGAGATCGCGCCCGCTGCCGGATCGGAGTGCGGTCGCGAACCCCTCGAGGATCTCGCGCGTGAGGACCGTGGTCTTCGACGGCGCGTGCAGGCTTCCGGAGACGGCGACGATGTTGATGGTGGGCATGGGGCGACACTAACCCCGCATCATCGGCGCCGGAATCGAGCGCGACTCCCGCGGTAAACGGGCGCAACACGCCTTCACAGTGCGTCGCCGCATGACCTGGGCCGCCCGCTCCATCGGACTCCGGATGTCGTCGGCCGATGCCTTCCCCTGAGCCGATCCCCGACGCTACGATCAACGCAAGCGCCCTCGGTGGCGCGCAGTCGAGGGGGAATCGGCATGATCGAACGACTCGGGAGCCCACGGCTCGCGCAGGCATCCACCGAAGCGAACGGGCGCCGCTCGTGACGGACACGATCGGCGCCGAGCAGGCGCAACGCGACGAGCAGCCCGAGACCGGATGGTGGGCCCTCGCGCCCGCCGACGTCACGACCCGGCTCGAGACCGACGATCGCACGGGCCTCGTCGCGGCCGAGGCCGCCCGTCGGCTCGCCGAGCTCGGCCCGAACGCGCTGCACAGCGCGCCGCCGCCGAGCGTCTGGCGCATCGCGCTCAGCCAGGTGCTCGAGCTCATGACGCTCATGCTCATCGCGGTGACGATCGTGTCGCTGCTGATCGGGCAGGTCACGACCGCGATCATCGTGGCGGTCCTCGTGCTCTTCAATATCATCACCGGCACCCAGCAGGAGGTGAAGGCCCGCCGGAGCGTCGACGCCCTCGCGAAGCTGCAGACGCCGAAGGCGCGCGTGATGCGTGACGGCGTCCTGCTGCAGATCGATGCGACGGGGCTCGTGACGGGCGACATCGTCGACCTCGAGTCAGGCGACCTCGTACCGGCC
Organism: Agromyces aureus; assembly: GCF_001660485.1. Lineage (GTDB taxonomy): Bacteria > Actinomycetota > Actinomycetes > Actinomycetales > Microbacteriaceae > Agromyces > Agromyces aureus. Next base: position 1,619,597 of record NZ_CP013979.1, on the reverse strand, counting down.
GACGGCCGGATCCTCCGCTCGGCGAACCTCGAGACCCAGGAGTCCTCGCTCACCGGCGAGTCGCTGCCGATCCCGAAGGGCCCTGCCGAGAACACCGAGACCACGGCGCTCGCCGACCGCACCTCGATGGTGTTCCAGAACACGTCCGTCACCCGCGGCACGGCGCGCATCGTCGTCGTCGAGACCGGCATGCGCACGCAGATGGGCCGCATCGCGTCGCTCCTGACCCAGGTCGGCGACAAGAAGTCGCCGCTGCAGCTCGAGCTCGACGGCCTCACGAAGGTGCTCGGCATCATCGCCTGGAGCGCGGTGCTCGTCATCGTGCTCATCGGCTTCGCCCGCGGTCAGAGCCTCGACGAGCTGCTGTTCCTCGCGACGGCTGTGGCGATCTCGGCGATCCCCACCGGCCTGCCCGTGTTCGTGCAGAGCCTGCTCGCGTGGGGCGCCTCGAAGCTCGCGAAGGAACGGGCGATCGTCACCTCGCTGAACGACGTCGAGACGCTGGGCGCGACGAGTGCGATCTGCTCGGACAAGACCGGCACCCTCACGCTCAACATGATGACCGTGCGTACGGCGTGGTTCGGCGGCAGCACGTACCGCGTCACGGGCGAGGGCTACTCGTTCGACGGCCGGGTGCTCGGCACCTCCGACGAGGCGATCGACGCACCGACCCTCGGCCTCGCGATCGGCCTCCCGAACGACGCGACGGTGTCGGCCGACGGCGACGTCGTCGGCGATCCGACCGAGGCCGCGCTCGTCGTGCTCGCCGCCCGTCTCGGCATCGACGCCGACCAGGCCCGCAAGGACTACCCGCGCCTCGCCGAGGTGCCGTTCGACTCCGACTACAAGTTCATGGCGACCCTGCAGCGCATCCCGTTCCGCGGCGAGCAGCGGCTCGTGCTCATCGTGAAGGGCGCGCCCGACGTGGTGCTCAAGCGCTGCACGACGATGCTCGACGAGACGCGCGAGGTGGTACCGGTGGCATCCGATGCCGCGACCACCGAACTCGAGCGGATGTCGGCCACCGGCCTCCGCACGCTCGCGATCGCCGCCCGATTCCTCGACGACGCCGACGAGGCCCGCATCGCCGCCGACCCGATGGCGTCGGTCTCCGAACTGGTGCTCATCGGCATCGTCGGCATCGTCGACCCGCTGCGCACCGAGGCGAAGGACGCCGTCACGGTGGCGCACAACGCCGGCATCGACGTGCGCATGATCACGGGTGATCATGCCGTGACCGCCGGTGCGATCGGCGCAGAACTCGGCCTCGGTACCGGGGCCGTGAGCGGCGCCGACCTCAAGCAGATGACCGACGAGGAGCTGTCGCGCCGGCTGCCCGACCTGCACGTGTTCGGCCGGGTCACCCCAGACGACAAGCTGCGGCTGGTGCGCCTCCTGCAGGCCGATGGTGCCATCGTGGCGATGACGGGCGACGCCGTGAACGACGCGGCGGCCATCAAGCAGGCGAACATCGGCGTGGCCATGGGTTCGGGGTCGGAGGTCACGAAGCAGGCCGCGAAGCTCGTGCTGACCGACGACAACTTCGCGACCCTCGTGCACGCCGTCGAGATCGGCCGCATCGTCTACTCGAAGATCACCGCCTACCTGCGGTTCCAGATGACGCAGCTGTTGAGCCTGATCATGCTGTTCCTCGCCGCGAGCGCGTTCTCGATCGCCGAAGGCGTCGCACTGTTCCCGGCTCAGGTGCTGTTCATCAACTTCTTCGTGGCCCTGTTCGCCGTCTTCGCGATCGCCGCCGACGCGAACCCGCCCGGCATCATGGACCACCCGCCGCGCGACCCGAGGATCGGCGTCGTCAATCGGGTGTCGCTCGTGGAGTGGCTCGTCTACGGCGCCGTCATCTTCCTGATCGCGCTCGTGCCGCTGCTCTGGGGGCCGGATGCGCCGAGCCCGACCGAGCCGACGGCGTCGATGACGATGGCCTACGTCGTGCTCGGCCTGGCCACCGTGCTGAGCGCCCTGCTCATGCGCCGCACGCCCGAGTCGGGCCTGCTGGCGCCCATCGCGGCGGTGGCGAAGATCCTGGTCTGGCCGGTGCTGCTCATCATCGCCTCGACCGAGATCGGCTTCCTCCAGCGGGCGCTCGGCACCGTCTCGCTCACCGGATGGCAGTGGCTGGGGTGCATCGGACTCACCCTGATCCTGCTCGTCGTCGTCGAGGGCGACAAGTGGTTCCGCAGGCGGCGCGCAGCCGCCCGCGCATCACGCGCCTGACGGTCTGACGGCCTGACGGCCGAACGACGACGTCCTCGTGGACCCGCATGAGTGCGGGGCGACGAGGACGTCTCGGTGTCCCGCGGTGGGCGTTCGCCTTCGCAGGATGGTGCTCCCGCTGGGATTCGAACCCAGACTGAGGCGAGTTTAAGTCGCCTGCCTCTGCCGATTGGGCTACGGGAGCGCGACGCCGCCCGAAGGCGACGTCGCGTCGAACCTGTTCGCTGCGAGCCTACTTGGCAGCAGCGGCCTCGGCCTTGGGCTTCGCCTCGGCCTTCGCCTTCGCGGGCGCCTTCACGGCCTTGGGCGCAGCCGCCGGCTCGGCCGGAGCCGCGGCGACCGCGGGCTTCGGACGCGCGGCGAACGCCTCGAACGCGGCGCGCGGCTGCTGCAGCGCGCTCAACGAGACGATGTCGCGACCGAGGAAGAAGTTGTTCCACCAGCCCCAGAACACGCGGAACTTGCGCTCCCAGCTGGGCATCGCGAGGCCGTGGTAGCCGCGGTGCGCGAACCAGGCGATGAGGCCCTTGAGCGCGATCTTCCCCGACTGGAACACGCCCGAGCCGATGCCGAGGCCCGCGACCGCGCCGAGGTTCTTGTGGAAGTACTGCTTCGGCTCCTCGCCGCGGAGGACCGCGACGATGTTCTTCGCGAGCAGCTTGCCCTGACGCACCGCGTGCTGCGCGTTCGGCACGCAGTAGCCGCCCACACCGCCGCCCGTGAGATCGGGGACCGCGGAGATGTCGCCGGCCGCCCACGCGTCGGCCACGATGTCGTCTTCGTCGCCGATGCGGAGGTCGGCGCGCGTCTTGATGCGGCCGCGCTCCTCGACGGGCAGGTCGCTCGTGCGCACGATCGCCGGGTTGGCCATGACGCCCGCGGTCCAGACGATGAGGTCGGACTCGAAGCTCTCGCCGGTCGACAGCTCGATGACCCCGTCGACCGCGCTCTGCAGCTGCGTGTCGAGGTGGATCTCGGCGCCGCGCTGGGCGAGGTGCTTGATGACCCAGTGGCTCGTCTCGAGCGAGACCTCGGGCATGATGCGGCCCATCGCCTCGATGAGGTGGAAGTGGGTGTCGTCGAACGAGAGCTGCGGGTAGAACTCGAGCAGCGAGCTCGCGAACGAGCGCAGCTCGGCGAACACCTCGATGCCGGCGAAGCCGCCGCCGACGACCACGAAGGTGAGCAGGCGGTCGCGCTCGGGGCCGGCCGGCAGGTTCGAGGCCTTGTCGAAGTTCGTGAGCACGCGGTCGCGGATCGCGACGGCCTCCTCGATGGTCTTCAGACCGATCGCGTTGTCGGCGATGCCGGGGATCGGGAAGGTGCGCGAGACCGCGCCACCGGTGACGACGACGACGTCGTAGTCGAACTGCCAGGGCTCACCGACCTCGGGGGTGATGGTCGCGGTCTTGGACGCGTGGTCGATGCCGGTCACCTTGGCGGTGACGACGTTCGTCTTCTTGAGGTGGCGACGCTGGGCGACGACCGCGTGGCGCGGCTCGATCGAGCCTGCGGCGACCTCGGGAAGGAAGGGCTGGTACGTCATGTACGGCAGCGGGTCGACGATCGTGACCTCGGCCTCGCCGGCACGGAGCCACTTCTCGAGCTTCCACGCCGTGTAGAACCCCGCATAGCCACCGCCGACGATGAGAATCTTGGGCACGGTGAATGGACTCCTCAGTTTCTGGTGGTTGCGATCACTGCTCGCGAGTGCGAGCGGCCCGCTTGGTATGCCGAGCGGCACCGATGCCCAACAGCGCTGCTAGCGTACCAAATCCCGCGACCAGTGAGAGCGGGAGGGTGATGTAGGCCAGCGTCCACGGCGTCGGCAGCAGCGTCTGGGTCTCGACGTCGACGGGCTGCGGAGGATCGGCGATCGGCACGATCACCTGCTCGTCGGGGGCGTCGGTCTCGACCGGGGTGTCGGCTCGGCGGTGCAGCGTGATCCACGCCGACAGGCTGCCGAGCGGATTCTCGGAGACCGGATCGACCTTCGCCGTGAGCGAGGCGACCGGGTCGATGATGCCCCAGCCGTACAGCGGACTCGGCACTTCGTGACCGTGCGGATCGGCGGTCGCCATGAGTCGCTTGATGACGTTCGCCGCGTCGAGGTCGGGGTATTCGGCGCGGATCAGCGCGACCAGGCCCGAGACGAGCGGCGCGGCGCCGCTCGTGCCGCTCCACACGGCGTGCGAACCGTCGGGCAGCACGCCCACGAGGTCTTCGCTCGGCGCGGCGACGGCCAACGTGATGCCCTGCGAGCTCGCGTCGAAGCTCGCGTTCTTCTCCTTGTCGACGCCCGCGACGGCGACCACGCCCGGGATCGTCGCCGGCGCGCCGACCTCGCTGGTGCCGCTGCCCCGGTTGCCGGCTGCGGCCACCACCACCACGTCGTGCTCGAACGCGTAGAGGAACGCATCGTCCCAGCTCTCGGGCCAGGTCTGGGTGTTGCGGGTCAAGGACATGTTGATGACGTCGGCACCGTGATCGACCGCCCACCTCACGGCCTCGGCGATCTGGTCGTCGTTCGACTTGTCGGCTCCGGTCTCGACGCCGAACGCGACCGACACGGTGAGCAGGTCCGCCTCGGGGGCGACGCCGATCACGCCGTTGCCCGTACCCGTACCTCGGCCGGCGAGGAGCGAGGCCACCATCGTGCCGTGCGTCGGGTTGTCGCCGACCGGCGTCTGGCCGTCGGGCGTGCCGATGCCCGAGACATCCGTGCCGCCCTTGACCACGCCGCGCAGTTCGGCGACGTTGCCGTTCACGCCCGTGTCGATGACCGCGACGGTGACGCCCTTGCCCTTCGTGGTGTTCCACGCGGTCGTGAACCCGTAGTCGGCCAGCCAGTACTGGTAGTCGCGCACGGTGTCGGCCTGCGCAGGCGCGGTCCCCGTGAGCGCCACCACGGCGCCGACGGCGACGGCTGCGACGAGCCGGGAGACCGTGCGCACGGCGCTCATGCCGACTCGCGCCCGTCGGAGCCCTCGGGGCCGGCCGCGGCATCGAGGTCGTCGACCCCGTAGTCGGGGCACTGGCACACGGCGGGCGACCACGTCGACCGCTCGAGGGCGATATCGCCGATCGGGTTGGCACCGGGGCCCGCCGAGAGCGTGTGCGCCACGACGGCGTGCAGGCACTTCACGCGCGTCGGCATGCCGCCCGCTGAGATGCCCGCGAGCTCGGCCACCACGCCGAACGACTCGCGGTCGGCCAGGTAGTCGATGTGGGCCCGCGCATAGCCCTCGGCGACGGATGCATCGGCCGCGAGCAGTTCGTTGCACTCGACCATGAGCTGGGCGGCCTCGAGGAAGGACATCGCGGCCGTGGCCGCCGGGTGCGACAGGTAGTAGAACGTGGGGAATGGGGTGCCGTCGGCGAGCCTCGGCGAGGTCGCCACGACGGTCGGCGCACCGCACACGCAGCGCGCCGGAATGCCCACGACATCTCGGGCCTGACGGCCGAGCTGGGCGGACACGATGCGGATGTCCCGCGGGGTCACGGGGTCGAACGGCGGACGCGTCATCCGGCACCTCCTGCTGCGGGCGCGAGGCCCGCGGTCATCACGGAGGAGAGGATCGTGCTCATCCAGTCCCCCTTCGTTTCGGTCACGTCGGCCGAGACCTCGGTCGTGGCGTCCGCCCTGGCCGCCTCGGATCGATCGTCGATGACGAGGTAGCTCACCTCGCCGGGCATCACGTACGTCAGCCGCTCGCGCGCCTGGGTCGTGATGAAGGTCTCGTCGTTCCAGCGCTCGCGCTCATCGCGCAGGCGCTGCACCTCGGACTCCTGCGCGGAGACCGAGGCCTGCAGCTCGGCGATGTGCTGACGCTGCTCCGCGAGCTGCGCGATGGTCGGTGCGAGCACCACGACCGCGAGCACGAGGACACCCATCATGATGAGCGAGAAACCTGAGAATCGGATGCCGCCGAGCCACCCGGCTGCGCTGCGGCCGGCCGGAGCCCGGGGCGGCCTGGGCGTGCCGCCCGACGTCGCATGCGAGACGACGGGTTGGGCCGAGGTCGCGGTGCGCGCGCGGGATGCGGATGCGGTCGAGGACGGCGCCGTACGCTTCGGCTGTTTCGTGGCCGAGGCCTTGCCCTTCGGCTTCGCCGTGGTCGAGCCGGCCGGCTTCGGCGACGCTGCAGGACTCGTCGCGGGCTTCGCGGTGCCCGAGGGCTTCGCCGTGCCCGAGGGCTTCGCCGTGGCGGAGGACTGCGAGGCGGTCGCTGGCTTCGCCGGTCTCTTCGCCATCACCCCTCCTCACCTCGCCCCGTGCTCCGAACCGCGGACCTCACCGGACCCCGGACGCGAACCGGCGGGGGCGGCCGTTCGGCCACCCCCGCCAGTCGGTGCAGTCTGAGCCGATCAGGCCGTGAACCGCGGGAACGCCGAGCGACCGGCGAACACGCCGGACTCGCCGAGCTCTTCTTCGATCCTCAGGAGCTGATTGTACTTGGCGACGCGCTCGCTGCGGGCGGGCGCGCCAGCCTTGATCTGACCCGCGTTCGTCGCGACCACGAGGTCGGCGATCGTGGTGTCCTCGGTCTCGCCGGAGCGGTGCGACAGCATGGCCGTGTAGCCCGAGCGCTGCGCGAGGCTGACCGCGTCGAGCGTCTCGGTGAGCGTGCCGATCTGGTTGACCTTCACGAGCAGCGAGTTGGCGATGCCGCGGCCGATGCCGGTGGCGAGACGCTCGGGGTTCGTGACGAACAGGTCGTCACCGACGAGCTGCACCTTCGAGCCGAGCGCCTCGGTGAGCGACTTCCAGTTGTCCCAGTCGTCTTCGGCGAGCGCATCCTCGATCGTGACGATCGGGAAGTCGCGCACGAGCTCCTCGTAGTAGCCGATCAGCTGGTCGGCCGACCAGTCCTTCTGGTCGAGGCGGTAGACGCCGTCCTTGAAGAACTCGGTCGCCGCGACATCCAGGCCGAGCGCGATGTCCTTGCCGGGGGTGAAGCCGGCCTTCTCGATCGCCTTCACGAGGAACTCGAGGCCCTCGCGGTTGCTGGGCAGGTCGGGCGCGAAGCCGCCCTCGTCGCCGAGGCCGGTGGCGTAGCCCGCGGCCTTCAGCTCGCCGCGGAGGGTGTGGTAGACCTCGGTGCCCCAACGGAGCGACTCGGAGTACGTCTCCGCACCGATCGGCGCGAGGAAGAACTCCTGCATGTCGATGCCGTTGTCGGCGTGCTCGCCGCCGTTGATGACGTTGAACAGCGGCACGGGCAGCACGTGCGCGTTCGGGCCGCCGAGGTAGCGGAACAGGGGCAGGTCGGCCGAGTCGGCCGCGGCCTTCGCGACCGCGAGGCTGACGCCGAGGATCGCGTTCGCGCCGAGCTTGGACTTGTTGGGGGTGCCGTCGGCCTCGATGAGGGTGGCGTCGACGAGGCGCTGGTCACTCGCGTCGAGGTCTTCGATGGCCGGGCCGAGCACGTCGAGCACGCCGTCGACGGCCTTCAGCACGCCCTTGCCGAAGTACCGGTCCTTGTCGCCGTCGCGCAGCTCGTACGCCTCGAACGCGCCGGTCGAGGCGCCCGAGGGCACCGCCGCACGGGCGAGGGAGCCGTCGTCGAGCAGGACCTCGACCTCGACGGTCGGGTTGCCGCGAGAATCCAGGATCTCGCGTGCGCCTACAGCTTCGATGAATGCCACAGTGAACTCCTCTGTGATGGGTGGGTGCGTTGGACGACTCCGTCGTGATCCGCAGGCCAGTCTAGTGAGGCTCGCTCACGCATTTCTGTCAGTGTCGGAAGGCGCCCGACGCCGAGGCGGTGAGGTCGCGGAACGTGAGGGACGCGGCATCCGTCGTCTCGGGAGTCACGTTCGCGACGGCGTCGAAGCCGTCGGCCGTGACGCGCTCGAACAGGGCGCGGGCGTTCTTCACGCGGCGCTCGAAGCGCACTCGGGTTCCGGATGCCACGAGCTCGTGCTTGAGCTTCAGCAGCGTCGCGGCCTCCACGGCGGGGTCGTAGACCAGCACGACCGATCGGGGTCGGCCCTCGTCGCGCACCGCGAGCAGGTCGACGATGCGCTCGAAGCCGATCGAGAAGCCGCACGCGGGCACGTCCTGACCGAGGAACCGGCCGATCATGCCGTCGTAGCGCCCGCCGCCGCCGAGCGAGTACCCGAAGTCGGGGTGCGCGATCTCGAAGATCGTGCCCGTGTAGTAGCCCATGCCGCGCACGAGCGTCGGGTCGAACTCGATGTCCGCGTCGGGCAGGGCCTCCCGGAGGGCGAGCAGGTCGGCGTAGGCGTCGGTGTCGAGCCAGGACGGTGGCGGCACGACGCCGGAGGCCAGGTGCCAGTCGGCGGTGGTGAGCGCCTCGAGCTCGGCCGCGACATCCGCCCCCTCGTCGACGATGCCGAGGTCGCGCAGCTCGGCCGCGACTCCCCCGGTGCCGATCTTGTCGAGCTTGTCGATCGTGATGAGCGCGCGCTCGCGCAGCTCGTCGGCCACGCCCCACGATCCGAGGATGCCCTGCAGGATGCGCCGGTCGTTGAGGCGGATCGTGCAGCCGCCGAGGCCGAGCGCGTCGAGCGCCGCCACCGTCGCCGTGAGCAGCTCGAGCTCGGCGAGCTGGCCGGCCTCGCCGATGATGTCGATGTCGCACTGCACGAACTGGCGGTAGCGGCCCTTCTGCGGCCGCTCGGCGCGCCACACGGGCGCGATCTGGACCGAGCGGAACACCGGGGGCAGGGCAGCGCGGTGCGTCGCGTAGAAGCGCGCGAGCGGCACGGTCAGGTCGTAGCGCAGGCCGAGATCGGCGAGGGAGAGCGCGTCGCCGGATGCCGCGGCTGCCGTCAGGTCGTCGGGCGTGAGGCCGCGCTTCATCACCGCGAACGCGAGCTTCTCGTTGTCACCGCCGAGGCCCGCGTGCAGGCGCGAGGCGTCCTCCATCACGGGCGTCTCGATCTCGTCGAACCCGTGCGACGAGTACACACCCCGGATCACGCCGAGCGCGTGCTCACGTCGGGCCTTCTCGGCGGGGAGGAAGTCGCGCATTCCGCGCGGAGGGGTGACGGTTGCAGCCATGCCGATCATTCTTCCAGCACCGCGGCGCGGCTCACGAACCCGCGGCGACCTCCGCCGAGCGCACGTCGGCCTCGAACGCGCGCACCGCCCCGCGCAGCGCGCGCTCGGCGTCCAGCCCCTGCTCCTTCGCCGAGGCGGCGAGGGCGAACAGCAGGTCGCCGAGCTCGGCCTCGGTGGCCGGCGCCCGGACGTCGCCCGCGGCATCCGCGCCGACCCCGACCTTCTCGGCCTTGCCGAGCACCTTCTGCGCGAGTGCGAGGGCGGGCATGCCGCGCGGAACGCCGTCGAGCACGCTCGTGCGGTGCGGCTTCTCCTCGGCCTTCAGGTCCTCCCAGAAGGCGACGACGTCGTCGGCCGTCTCGGCCTCGCGATCGCCGAAGACGTGCGGATGTCGCGACACCATCTTCGCCGTCATGTGCCGTGCGACGTCGTCGATGTCGAAGCCCTCGCCCGCCGTGTGCGCGGCGATGTCGGCGTGGAAGAGCACCTGGTAGAGCACGTCGCCGAGCTCCTCGATCATCTCGGCGCGGTCGCCCGACTCGATCGCGTCGATGAGCTCCCAGCTCTCCTCGACGAGGTACTGCACGAGGGACTCGTGCGTCTGGTCGGCGTCCCACGGGCATCCGCCTGGCGCGCGCAGCAGGGCGACCGTGGCGATGAGCTCGTCGAGCCCGGGGTGCGTCGAGTCGGCCGGGGATGCGGCTGTGTGCGTCATCCGTTCAGCCTAGGCAAGCCTCGCCCGATCGACCACGCACCGCAAATGCGGCGGTGGCGTGCGACCGCCTCAGTGGATCGCCGCGAGCGCGACGCCCACGGCGAGGAACAGCGAGCCGAAGACCCGATTCAGCACCGTCTGCCCGCGCGCCGATCGCGTCACCCGGTGGAACGATCGCGCGGCGACCGCGAAGAAGCCCCACATGACCGCGACGTCGACGAGGATCACGGTCGCGGCGACGACGAGGTACTGCGGCAGCAATGGCTCGCCCGGCCGGATGAACTGCGGCAGGAAGGCGAGGAAGAACACGATCGCCTTCGGGTTCAGTAGGTTCACCAGGAGCCCCCGTCGGAACAGCGACCAGCCCGACTCGCCGGCGGGCGCATCGACGGCGGCCGCGACATCCGCCCCGTCGTCTGCCGCGACCACGGGCTTCGCGAGGAACTGCCGGATGCCGAGGTACACGAGGTACGCCGCGCCCGCGTACCGGATCGCGTCGAAGGCGAGCGGCGAGTTCGCCACGAGCACGCCGAGGCCGGCCGCGACGATGACGATGTGCACGACGAGCGCCGCCTGCTGCCCGAGGATGCCCCAGAACGCGCGGCCGAGGCCGACCTTCAGGGCGTTACCCATGGTGTTGATCGCGCCGGCGCCGGGGGTGAACGAGATGACCACGCTCGCCGCGAGCAACGCGACCCACACCGAGAACGACACCGCACGAGTGTACGCGCCGATAGGATTCCACGAGGAGTGCCGGGAAGTCTGGTCGGCCGGCGGGAGACCGCCGCAACCGTCCCGTCGACGCCTGCACACCGCCGCATCCGCGTCGCACTCATGATCGGAGTGCCCCATGAACATCCTCAGGTCCGAACGTTGGGCGGCCGTGCTGCTGCTCATCGCCGCCGTGCTCGGGCTCGTGCTCGCCAACCTGCCGTTCGGCTCGGCCCTCATCGACGGGCTCGACGCGCACCTCGACCTGCCGTGGCTCGGGCTCGACCTCTCGGTCGGCCACTGGATCAGCGACGGGCTGCTCGCGGTGTTCTTCTTCATCGTGGCCGTGGAGCTCAAGCGCGAACTCGTCATCGGCGAGCTGAACTCGCCGTCGAAGGCGCTGCTGCCGGCGATCGCGGCGCTCGGCGGTGTCATCGTGCCCGCGCTCATCTACGTGGCCTTCACCGCGGGCACCGACACGGTCGGCGGTTGGCCGATCCCGACGGCGACCGACATCGCGTTCGCGCTCGGCGTGCTCGCCGTGTTCGGGCGGTTCATCCCGACCCGCGTGCGGGTGTTCCTCCTCGCGCTCGCGGTGCTCGACGACCTCATCGCGATCCTCATCATCGCGTTCTTCTTCACCGCCGACGCGAGCATGGCGTTCATCGGGCTCGGCGCGATCACGATCGCGTTGTTCGGCGCGGTCAGCCGCATGCTGAAGCCGCGATCGGCGTGGATCCTCGCTCGTCGACCGCAGTGGCCGATCATGGCGGTGCTCTGGGTGCTCGCCGCACTGAGCTGGTACTTCATCTACCAGTCGGGCGTGCACGCGACGATCGCCGGCGTCGCGCTCGGCTTCGTCATGGCACGACGACCGGGCGGCCGCGCGGTGCACGGGCTCGAGCCGGTCTCGAACGGCGTCATCCTGCCGCTGTTCGCGCTCACGGCGGCGATGGTCGCGATTCCGCAGGTGGCCGTCAGCGACCTCTCCCCCGCGTTCTGGGGCATCGTCGTCGGCCTGCCCGTCGGCAAGATCGTCGGCATCATGCTCGCCGGCGGCGTCGGCATGCTCTTCGCGAGGCATCGAACGGGTGCCGCGCTGACCGTCGGCGACCTCGCCATGGTCGGCGCTCTCGGCGGCATCGGCTTCACGGTGTCGCTGCTCATGAACGAGCTCGCCTTCGCCGGAAACCCCGAGGTCGCCGATGAGGGCACCCTCGCCGTGCTGCTCGGCTCGGGCATCGCGATCGTGCTGGCGGGCATCGCCGTGACGGTCCGGTCGCGGCAGTACCGGGCCAAGGGCGCCCTCGGCGGACCCGGAGGGCCGTTCTCACGATGACCGACCACCGACCGGGCGGTTCGCCCGCCGAGCCGGCCGCACTGCACCTGCGGGCCGAACTCCGCGAACGCCGACGCACCGGCATGCGCAAGTTCATGCACACGACCCTGCTGCTCGCCGGCGAGGTGACCGGCGCGGGCGGCCCGTCGGTCGCCGACCTCGTCGTAGTGCGACGCGCGACGAGCACACCGGTGATCCGCACGAAGGCCGGGACCCTCGACGAGGCCGATGCCCTGCTGCGCACGATCAACGAGGACCTCGCCCGTCTCAGCGTCGAGGAGTTCCTCGACGAGTGGGGTCACCTGCGGCCCTGAGCGAGGACGAGCGGATGCCGCGGACGGCCGCCCCGGTCAGGCGGCGCCGCCCGCGGCGGGCGCCGAACCCGCGGCATCCGCCCGCTCGGGAATCGGGAAGATCGCGGTGATGAGGTTCGTCACCCACTCGATGAGGTCGGCGTCGCCCGGCATCTCGCCGCCGCGCACCGGGAACGGCACGAGGATGACGTCGCTCGCCGTGACGAGCTTCGCGCCCGGGTACATGCGCTCGAGGCGTACGCGGCGCGAATCGGGGATGTTCGCGGGCCCGATGCGGAGCTTGGTGCCCGTGGCGATGACGTCGGAGAGCCCGGCGAACTGCGCGAGCCGACGCAGCCTCGAGACGGCGACGAGGTTCTGCACCGCCTCGGGCGGGGCGCCGTAGCGGTCGACGAGCTCGTCGAGCACCTGGCCGATCTGCTCGTCCTTCGCGGCCGGGCCGCTCGCCGCCGAGAGCTTCTGGTAGGCCTCGAGGCGCAGGCGCTCGGAGTCGACGTACTCCTCGGGGATGTGCGCGTCGATGGGCAGCTCGAGCCGCAGCTCGGTCTGCCCTTCGGCGACGTCGCCGCGGAAGGTCGAGACGGCCTCGCCGATCATGCGGAGGTACAGGTCGAAGCCGACCCCCGCGATATGCCCGGCCTGCTCACCGCCGAGCAGGTTGCCCGCCCCGCGGATCTCAAGGTCCTTCAGGGCCACCTGCATGCCGGAGCCGAGGTCGTTGTTGGCCGCGATGGTCGAGAGCCGGTCGTGCGCCGTCTCGCTGAGCGGCTTCGCCGGGTCCCAGAGGAAGTACGCGTAGGCGCGCTCGCGCCCGCGGCCGACGCGGCCGCGAAGCTGGTGCAGCTGGCTGAGGCCGTACTTGTCGGCCCGGTCGATGATGATCGTGTTCGCGTTGGAGATGTCGAGGCCGGTCTCGATGATGGTCGTCGAGACGAGCACGTCGAACTTGCGCTCCCAGAAGTCGTTCACGATCTGCTCGAGCACGTGCTCGTTCAACTGGCCGTGCGCGACCGCGATGCGCGCCTCGGGAACGAGCTCCGACAGCTGCGCCGCGACCCGGTTGATCGACGAGACCCGGTTGTGGACGAAGAAGACCTGCCCCTCGCGAAGCATCTCGCGACGGATGGCGGCGGCGACCTGCTGCTCGGAGTACGGGCCGACGAACGTGAGGATCGGATGCCGGTCTTCCGGCGGCGTGGCGAGGGTGGACATCTCGCGGATGCCGGTGACGGCCATCTCGAGCGAGCGCGGGATCGGCGTCGCGCTCATCGCCAGGATGTCGACGTTGGTCTTGAGCTTCTTCAGGGCGTCCTTGTGCTCGACGCCGAACCGCTGCTCCTCGTCGATGATGACGAGGCCCACGTCTTTGAACTTCACCTTCTCGGTGAGGATGCGGTGCGTGCCGATGACCATGTCGACCGTGCCGTCACCGAGCCCGGCGACGGTCTCGCGCGCCTCCTTGTCGCTCTGGAACCGGCTGAGGGCGCGCACGTGCACGGGGAACCCGGCGAAACGCTCGGTGAAGGTCTCGAAGTGCTGCTTGACGAGCAGCGTGGTGGGCACGAGCATCGCGACCTGCTTGCCGTCCTGGATCGCCTTGAAGGCCGCACGCACGGCGACCTCGGTCTTGCCGAAGCCGACGTCGCCCGCGAGCAGGCGATCCATGGGGATCGGCCGCTCCATGTCGGCCTTGATCTCGTCGATCGTCTGCAGCTGGTCGGGCGTCTCGGTGAACGGGAACGCCTCCTCGAGCTCGTGCTGCCACGGAGTGTCGGGGCCGAAGGCGTGGCCCTTGGCCGCCATGCGCGCCGAGTAGAGCTTCACGAGTTCGACGGCGATGTCGCGCACGGCTCTGCGTGCCTTGCCCTTCGCCTGTGCCCAGTCGCTGCCGCCCATCTTCGAGAGCGAAGGGGCCTCGCCGCCCACGTAGCGCGAGAGCAGGTCGAGCTGGTCGGTCGGCACGAAGAGCCGGTCGCCCGCCTGCCCCCGCTTCGAGGCCGCGTACTCGAGCACGAGGTACTCTCGCACGGCCTTCGGCTGCTGGGCGATGCCCGCCCGGCGGCTCGGACCCGTCGGCCGGCTGCCGGTCGCGACCTCGCGCTGCACCATCTCGACGAAGCGGCCGATGCCGTGCGTCTGGTGCACGACGAAGTCGCCGGCCTTGAGCTGCAGCGGGTCGACGACGTTGCGTCGGCGGGCTGCGAGCTTGGTGGCCCGTCGCGCGTCGTAGCCGGCCGCTCGCCCGTAGAACTCGGCCTCGGAGACGAGCCCCAGCTTGGCCTCGGGCACCTCGAACCCGCGGGCTGCGCCGGCGCGGACGAGGTAGGCGACGCCCGGCTCGAGTTCGTCGGGCACGACCTCGACGGTGCGCGCCGCGAGCCCGGCCTCGGCGAGCACGTCACGGGCGCGTTCGACGAGCCCCTGACCCTCGGATGCCACGACGAGACTCCAGCCGTCGCGCAGGCGCTGACCGACGTGCTCGACGGCACCTGCGACGTTGCCCGCGAAGCTCGGCATCGCATCGGCGGCGACGCGAACGTACTCGGAGGCGAGGCGGGACGCGGCCTCGGCCGCCTCACTGCCCGCGGACGCCGCCACGACGGCCGCGGCATCGCCCATGTCGAAGTTCGTGAAGGTCCACCACACGCGCTGCGGGTCGGGTTCGCCGGGCGCGCTGAAGAGCACGGCCTCGCGGAACGCCCGCACCGTGAGGAAGTCGCCGGACGCGAGGTCGATGGGCGCGTCGGCGCCGGCCGTGGCCGCGCTCCACGCCGCGCCGAGGAACTCGCGGTTCGTCTCGGCGAGGCTGACCGCGCGACCGGAGACGCGCTCGGGCTGCAGCACGGCGACGGCCGCGCCGACCGGCAGGTAGTGCGCGAGCGGCACGAGTCGTTCGAGCAGCGCGGGCGCCAGGGATTCCATGCCCTCGACCGGGATGCCCTCGGCGACCTTCTCGAGCATGCCCGCCATGCTCGGGAACTCGTGCACCATCTCACGGGCGCGCTGGCGCACGGCCGGGGTGAGCAGCAGCTCGCGGCTCGGCGCGAGCACGACCCGCTCGACGACCTCGGGCAGCGAACGCTGGTCGGCGACCGAGAACGCGCGCAGCTCTTCGACCTCGTCGCCGAAGAACTCGACGCGCACGGGGTGGTCGGCCGTCGGCGGGAACACGTCGAGGATCCCGCCGCGCAGCGCGAACTCGCCGCGCCTCGAGACCATGTCGACGCGCGCGTAGGCGAGGTCGACGAGCGTGCGGGAGATCTCGGGCAGGTCGTAGCCCCGCCCGCCGGGTACGAGCTCGATGGGCGCGTGCGCGGTGAGGTTGTCGGCGAGCGGCTGCAGAGCGGCGCGCACCGACGCGACCACGACGAGCGGATGCCGCGAGCCGGCCTCCTGCCAGTCGTGCATGCGCCGCAGGGCGTGCAGCCGGCGACCGACGGTCTCGGCCGAGGGGCTCAGGCGCTCGTGCGGCAACGTCTCCCATGCGGGGAACTCGAGCACCTCTGCTCCGTCGAGGTACGGGGCGATCGCGGTGCGGACCTGCTCGCCCTCGCGGCTGGTCGCGGTGACGACGAGCAGCGCCGGGGCGAGCCCCGCCTCGGTGCGGCGCTGGAGGAGCCCCGCGAGCAGTGGCGCGTCGATGCCGTCGGGCGCCGAGAAATCGGCGCTCCGCAGGGCCTCGCCGAGGGCGCGTTCGATGGTGGAGGCGCGCGAAAGCGCCGTGTTCAAGCCCTGCAGAATCACCATGCGAGTCTACGCGCGGCCTCCGACACGACCTCCGCCCTGCTCCGGAACCGACCGCTCGAGGCCGCGGGCGGTGCCTCGGCCAGGTGCGCACGTCGCCGTGGTCGGCGCCGTGGTCGCGGTGCCGTGGTCGCGGTGCCGTCGGTGCCGCCCGATACGATGGGCGCCGCACCGAACCCCCTGGAGGACATCCCGTGATCACTGCCGCCGCCGACGGATCCGCCCTCGGAAACCCCGGCCCCGCCGGATGGGCCTGGTACGTCGACGACGAGCACTGGGGCGCCGGCGGCTGGAAGCACGCGACGAACAACCAGGGCGAACTGAAGGCCGTGCTCGAGCTGTTCCGCGCGACCGCCCACCTCGACGACGAGCTCCTCGTGCTGTGCGACAGCCAGTACGTCATCAACTGCATCACCAAGTGGATGTCCGGCTGGAAGCGGAAGGGCTGGCGCAAGGCCGACGGCAAGCCCGTGCTGAACGTCGAGCTGCTGAAGGAGCTCGACGACGAGCTCGCCGGCCGCCGCTACCGCTTCGAGTGGGTCAAGGGCCACGTCGGGCACCCCATGAACGAGGCCGCCGACACGCGCGCCCGCGCCGTCGCCGAGGCCTACCGCAGCGGCACGGCGGTTCCGTCGGGTCCAGGCTGGCGCGACGGGGTCGATGGTGCGGATGCCGCGCCCGCCGCCGCGCCGATCGATGCCGTCGAGCTCGAGCTCGACGCGGCATCCGTCATCGACGACTCGGTTCCGGTCGCCGCCGAATCGGCCCCCGACGCCGACGACGACGCGCTCTTCTCGTTCGACGACGCGCCCGACGCCTGGCACCAGCTCACGGTCGAGCTCTCGACCGAGGAGCACGACCGGCTGCACCGCCTGGCCCGCGACGCGGGCACCTCGCCCGAGGAGTACCTGCGCCGCCTGATCTGAGCGCGACCCGCCCCGCGCCTCGGTGCGCCTCCGGCGACGGACGAGGCTCGCGGTCGACACTGGCCCCATGGATCGAACGGCAGCGACGGGTCGCACCTCGCGGACGCGCGCGGCGCGGCTCGCGTTCGACCTCGCGGACATCGCGGGAACCACGGTCTTCGCGGTCGGCGGGGCCGCGATCGGCATGGCCGCGGGCCTCGATCTGCTCGGGGTCGTCGTCGTCGGATTCTCGACGGCACTCGTCGGCGGCGTCCTCCGGGATCTGCTCCTTGGCGATGCGCCGCCGGCCGCGTTCCGCTCGCCGTTGCGGCTGACCGTCGCGATCCTCGGCTCGCTCGCGGCGATCCCGCTGCGCCCGCTGCTCGGGGCCGGCTCGGGCGTCGTCGTCGTGCTCGATGCGATCGCCCTGTCGCTCTTCGCGGTCGCGGGCGCCGAGAAGGCGCTCTCGCTCCGCGCGAACGCGATCGTCGCCGTCGCGCTCGGCGCGATCACCGCGGTGGGTGGGGGCGTCGTGCGCGACGTGCTCATCGGCCGGACGCCGATCGTGCTCACGGAGAGCTTCTACGCCAGCGCGGCGATCCTGGGCGCCCTCGCATTGGTGCTCGCGGCGCGACTGCGCCTGGATCCGCGCTGGGCGATGGCCGTCGGGTTCGTCGTGTGCCTCGCGGCCCGGCTCGCCGCGGTCGCGTTCGACTGGCGGCTGCCGGTCTTCACCGGCTGACGGTCGACCCCACGATCAGGCCGGCGAGTGGAACTTCTGCTGCGCCGCCACGAGACCCAGGTCGGCGATCGCCTCGACGGCGTCAGCGGCATCCGAGATCAGATTGGGCAGCGTCGCACGCTCCGTGCCGGAGAAGTCCTTGAGCACGAAATCGGCGGCGTCCTGGCGACCCGGAGGGCGGCCGACGCCGACGCGCACGCGCGTGAAGTCGACGTTGCCGGTGGCCTTCAGGATGTCGCGGAGGCCGTTGTGGCCGCCATGCCCACCCCCGGCCTTCAGTCGAACCGTGTCGAACGGGATGTCGAGCTCGTCGTGCACGACGATGAGCCGGTCGGGTTCGAGGCCGTAGAACTTGAGCAGCGCGGAGACCGGGCCGCCGGAGGTGTTCATGAACCCGTTCGACTTCGCGAGCACGAGCTTGGGCCCGCCCGGTCGGAGGAAGCCCTCGGCCACGCGCGACGGCGTCTTGTGCGTCTTGAAGCTCGCGCCGATGCGTGCGGCGAGCTCGTCGACGACCATCTGGCCGACGTTGTGCCGGTTCGCGGCGTACTGGGCTCCGGGGTTGCCGAGGCCCACGACGAGCCAGGTGTTCGCGGCCACGGTGGGGTCTTCCTTCCGGCGGAGGCGGAGCAGGTCGAGCAGACCCATGGGTGCGTCTCCGTTCGATGGTCGGGCGGGGTCGGGTGGGGAGTTCGCGGGTGGAACGGGAACGGGCCCGCGGCCCGCATCCGAGCGTACCCGGATGCGATGCCGCAGGCCCGATCGGCGTGCGTGCGCTGAGATTACTCGGCGGCAGCCTCTTCGGCCGCAGCCTCTTCGGCAGCCTCGGTCTCGGCCTCGGCCTCGGCGGCCTCCTCGCCGAGGTCGGCCTTCTGCGGGGTGTGCACGGCGACGATGAGCGACTCCTCGTCGGTGACGAGCGAGGCGCCCTTGGGCAGTTCGACGTCCTTGGCGTGGATCTGGCTGCCCTCTTCGAGGCCCTCGACCGAGACGACGACGCGCTCGGGGATGTGGGTCGCCTCGACCTCGAGCAGCAGCGTGTGCGACTCGACGGCGGCGATCGTGCCGGCGGCGGGCTCGCCCTCGACGTGCACGGGGATCTCGACCTGGACCTTCTCGCCCTTCTTGATGACGATGAGGTCCATGTGCTCGATGATCTGGTGCACGGGGTCCTTCTGGACGTCCTTGACGAGCACGAGCTGGCTCTTGCCCGCGATGTCGAGGTCGAGCACGGCGTTCGCCTTGCGGATGAGCAGCGCGACCTGGTGGCCGGGCAGCGTGACGTGCTGGGGCTCGGTGCCGTGGCCGTAGATCACGGCGGGGATCTTGCCCACGGCGCGGATCTTGCGGGCGGCGCCCTTGCCGAACGATTCGCGGATGTCCGCGACGACCTTGTTGTCTTCAGCCATGGTTCTTCTCCTTGCGGGCTCACTCGGCCCAGATCGTGTGTCTGATGTCTTCAACTCGAACGCCGCTGCATGCACGATGCGCGGATGCGTGAGGAAATAGCCGTGGAGCCTGCTCCCACCGCGTCGATCACGGATGCCGTATGCCGCCCGATCTCTCGGGTGTTCGGGCATCCCTCGCCGAAGTTCGCAGGCAAGTCTACCCGATGTCGCGCGGCGCGGAATCGCCCGCGTCGCGACGCTCACTCGCCGGTGAAGTCGAGCAGCACCTTCGAGGAGACGGATGCGTCGGCCGCGACGCCGAACGCCTCGAGCGCGCGGTCGGCGGGCAGCACGTGCGTGACGACGCCCGAGACGTCGAGCGAGCCATCGGCGAGCGCCGCGATGACGTCGTCGAACTCGTCGGCGAAGCGGAACGAGCCGACGATCGTGAGCTCGCGCGTGATCGCAGTGGCCACGGCGGCGGGCACGTCGCCGGCGCGCTGGAGTCCGAGCAGCACGACGGTGCCGCCGCGACGGGCCGCCTCGATCGCGCTCGCGAGGCCCGGCACGGTGCCGCTGGACTCGACGACGACGTCGGCGTGCAGCGCGGCGAGCGCCGCGGCATCCGCCGCTGCGAGGGTCGTCGCGCCGTGCTGCTCGGCGATGCGCCGCGGCAGTGCGTGCAGGTCGGTCGCGAAGACCTCGGCCGCGCCGTGGTGGCGCGCGACCGCGACGACGAGCTGGCCGATGGGGCCGGCGCCGATGACGAGCACCCGCTTGCCGCTCACGTCGCCGGCCCGTTCGAGCCCGTGCCAGGCGACGGCGGCCGGCTCGGCGAGCGCGGCGACCTCGAGCGGCAGGGTCTCGGGCACGGCGTGCAGCAGGCGGGTGGGCAGCGCGACCCGCCTGGCGAATCCGCCCTGCGTGTGCGGCAGGTGCAGCGCCGAGCCGAGGTAGCTCGACGCGGGCGCGAGGTTCGGGCGGTCGGCGGGCCACGGCGTGATGCCGTCGCCATGGGGGGTGAGCGGGTGCACGGCGACGCGGGTGCCGGCCGAGGGCCCGCTGCCGTCGGCGGCGGCCGCGACCACGGTGCCCGAGATCTCGTGCCCGAGCACCATGGGCTCGCGCAGCACCGAGGCGCCGGCGGCACCGTGGCGCCAGTAGTGCAGGTCGGAGCCGCACACGCCGCCGAAGGCGATCTCGAGCACCGCCTCATCTGCAGCGGGCGAGGGTTCTGGCAGCGCTTCGACGCGCAGGTCGTCGGCCGCGTGGGCGACGACGCCGAGGTTCGGCATGGGGTCCTCCGGAGAACGACGGTGGGCTGGAGCGGGGCTAGCGGGTGGGGGTGACGAGCCGGATGCCGGCGACCTCGATCTCGACGAGGGCGCCGGGGTCGATCGGGGCCTGCGAGGTCGGGGCGCCCGTCATGACGACGTCTCCTGGGCCGAGGGTGGTCCAGGCGGCGAGGTAGGCGAGGCATTCGCGCGGCGACGCCGGCAGTGCGCGGCTGCTGGTCGCGCCCGTGAGCACGCCGTCGACGAAGAACTCGAGCGACACGTCGTCGAGATCGGCCTCGGTGTCGATCACCGGGCCGAGGGGCGTGTAGCCCTCCCCCGCCTTCGGTTCGAAGTTGCGCGGGTCGATCGCAGCCCGGTCGGGGCTCGACAGGTCGTTCACCGCGGTCACGCCGAGCACGTACTCGTGCGCGTTCGCCGCCGTCAGGCCGGTCGTCTCGCGCCCGATCACGATCGCGATCTCGCCCTCGGCGACCGTCGTACCCGCGTCGCGACGCAGGGTGACCGGCACTCCGGATGCCACGACCGAGCGCGGGCTCTTCAGCCACGCCTGCACGGGCGAGGCGTGCTCCGGCCCGTTCTGGGCGATGCCCACGACGACGAGCGGCTCGCACGGAGGGAGGAGCTCGCCGAGGAGCGGCGTTCCGGCGTCGACCGGGCGCCTCCCCTCGGCGAACGCGGGGTACGGGTCCTCGATCGGCACCCAGCCGTCGACGGATTCCCGAACGTGAACCGGCCCGGCGGGCGTGGCGATCCTGGCGATGCGCATCAGACCACCGCCGTCATTCCGCCGTCGACGTAGATCGTCTGGCCGTTCACGAAGTCGCTCGCGCTGCTCGCGAGGAAGACGAGCGCGCCGACGAGGTCGTCGACCTCGCCCCAGCGGCCCGCCGGCGTTCGGCCGCGCACCCACGCCGAGAAGGTCTCGTCGGCGACGAGCGCCTGCGTGAGCTCGGTCGCGAAGTACCCGGGCGCGATCGCGTTGGCCTGCACGCCGTGCGGCGCGAGGTCGGCGCAGAGTCCCTTGGTGAGCATCACGATCGCGCCCTTGGTCGCCGCGTACGGGGCGATGGAGGGGCGAGCGAGTTGCGACTGCACGCTGCCGATCTGGATGAGCTTGCCCGAGCCGCGCTCGATCATGCCGCGGGCCACCCGCCGCGAGAGGTGGAACGCGCTCGACAGGTTCGTCTCGACGAGCTCGTGCCAGTCGGCGTCGCTGAACTCCGCGATCGGCGCGCGTCGCTGGATGCCGGCGTTGTTCACGACGATGTCGGGCGTGCCGAGCTCGGCCTCGACGGCTTCGATGCCCGCGTCGACCGCCGCGGCATCCGTCACGTCGAAGACCGCGCTGATCGTGCGCGAACCCGTCGCCTCGGCGATCTCGTCCGCCGCTCGTGCCGCTTTGCCCGCGTCTCGACCGTGCACGACGACCGTCGCCCCGGCGGCCGCGAGGCCCCCGGCGAGCGCCCGCCCGATGCCCTGACTCGAGCCCGTGACGAGCGCGGTGCGCCCGGTGAGGTCGAAGGCGGCGAGTCCGGTCACCACTGGATCGTCCGGATGGAGAGGGTGCTCGCGTCGACGTCGTCGCCGGACTCGGAACTCGAGACCTTGATCGCGTCGTCCATGCGGGTGAGGTCGCGGCGGAGCGTCTCGGGCACGAGGAACGTGGACGCCGTCGTGATGAGCGCGAGCACGACCATGTAGATCGCGAGCAGCACCCAGTTGCCGTCGCTGACGGCGATGAGGTACGCGCCCAGCACGCCGGCCAGGCCGCCGGCCAGCACCGCGGAGAGTTCGCGGGCCATGGCGACGCCGAGGTAGCGGTGGCGGTTGCCGAAGAGCTCCGGCAGCATCGCGCACTGCGGGCCGAGCATGGTGTTCACGGCGATGCCGATGCCGACCGCGACCGCGGCGATGGCGATCGGGTAGCTGCCGAGCGAGATGAGCCACCATGCGGGCACGGCGTAGAGGAGCATGAACACGGCGCCGAAGCGGTACACGGTGCGCCGGCCGACGCGGTCGGAGATGGCGCCCGTGAGCGGCACGGTGAAGATGCCGAGCAGCGAACCGAAGGTCACGCCCCAGGTGAGCAGGCTCTTGTCGGTGTCCGGGCCGACGACCGAGACGAAGAACGCGAGCGCGAGCGCCTGGAACATGTAGGAGCCGCCGTTCTCGGCCATGCGCAGGCCGATGCCGACGATGACGCCGGGCAGGCCCTTCGTGAAGATCTCCTTGACGGGCTTCTCGGCGATCTGCTCGTGCTTCTCGAGCTGCACGAAGGTCGGGGTCTCCTTGAGGCGCATGCGGATGAAGAGCGCGACGATGATCAGGAGGAACGAGGCGAGGAAGGGCACGCGCCAACCCCAGGTGAGCAGCGCCTCCTCGGGCAGCAGCGTGATAAGGCTGAAGACGAGCGCGGCGAGCAGCGTGCCCGCCTGGATGCCGATGAACGGCAGCGACGAGAAGAAGCCGCGGCGCCGCACCGGCGCGTACTCGGCCATGAGCACGGTCGAGCCGGCCTGCTCAGCGCCGGCGCCGAAGCCCTGCAGCAGGCGCATCGTCACGAGGAGGATGGGCGCCCAGATGCCGATGGCCTCGTAGGTCGGCAGCAGGCCGATCGCGGTCGAGGCGCCGCCCATGAGCATGATCGTGATGACGAGCACCCACTTGCGGCCGAGCCGGTCGCCGAGCCGGCCGAAGAAGAGGCCACCGAACGGGCGGGCGAGGAAGCCGACGCCGTAGGTGGCGAACGCGGCGACCGTGGCCATGGCCGGGTCGTCTTGAGGGAAGAACAGCACGTTGAAGATCAGCGCCGTCGAGAGCCCGTAGAGCGCGAAGTCGAAGTACTCCAGCGCGCTGCCGATGCTCGAGGCGTAGGTCGCGCGCTTGAGGTTCGCAGCGTACTCGGGATCGTCTTTCACCGCGGTGGGACTGGGGGCTGTACCGGTCATGTGCCATCTCCTTTGATCGGCTCGCACGAGTCGCGATGACGGCCACTGTACCAACGCGTTGTACCCAGTTCAACCCCTTGGACGCAATTCGGCTGAACGCGATCGAGCGAGCGGATGCCGGAGGCGTGCGTCAGGGCGCGACGAAGCACGCCGTGGCGCGCACGGCGTGATCAGGGCGAGCGGATGCCGCGGGCCGGCCTCAGCCCGGGTGCGCCCCGCGCTCAGGCCCGGTTGCGCCCCGCGCTCAGCGGGTTCGTGAGCCGCGCGGCGGCGTCGACGAGCGCGGCGGCGACCGACGCGACCCGTCCCGGCGTCGCCTCGGCGACCGGCAGCGCGACGCCGAGCGCGAGGCTCGGGTCGCTCGGCGCCCAGCCCTCGAGCGGCACGGCGACCCCGACGATGCCCGGGAAGGACTCCCCGTCGTCGAGCGCCCAACCGCGATCGCGCGCCGCGGCGAGCTTCACGAGCAGGTCGGGGATGTCGCGGATGCTGCGATCGGTGAGCCGCGGGAACGGCGCCTGGTCGGCGAGGAGCGTCGCGACATCCGCATCGTCCATCGGCATGAGCAGGGCGTTGCCCGTCGCACTGAGGGCCGCCGGCAGACGCGACCCGAGCGGCGTGCCGAAGCGCACGCTGCGCGAGCCCTCGTGCCTGGCGAGGTAGAGCGCCTCGGTGTCGTCGAGCATCGCGACCTGCACGACCTCGTGCACGAGCACGGGCGAGGTCTCGCAGACCGTGTAGAACTCGCGCACCTGGCTGAACTGCGACGCGTACGCCCCGCCGAGCTCGATCGTGCGGCGACCGAGTTGATAGCCCAGCGGCACGCGCTGCACCATCATGGCCGCCTCGAGCGCGAGGCAGAGGTTCGCGGTCGAGGACTTCGCGAGACCGAGGCCGCTCGCGATCTCGGTGAGGGTCAGGGGCCCGGATGCCTCGGCCAGCAGTCCGAGGATGCGCAGGCTGCGCGTGACGGCGGGCGCGGGGTCGCGCCCCTGACGGTCGGCCTTCGCGTCGGACTCCTCGGACATGCCGCCCCTCTCGTCCGCGGGACCCGCGGGATCAGTAGAACTCGACCGTGTCGACCACGCTGCGCATCGGCAGGCCGTCGAGCAACCGGGAGGCGTCGTCGGCGAACCGCCGCGCGATGCGCTCCTCCTCCTTGCGCGAGAGCGCCGCGGTGTGCGGACTCACGAGCACCGACGGGTGCGACCACAGCGGCGATGCCGCCGAGAGCGGCTCGGACTCGAAGACGTCCAGTGCGGCGAAGCCGACCCGCCCGTCGTCGAGCGCCGTGGTGAGCGCCGCCTCGTCGATCACCGTACCGCGCCCGACGTTCGCGACGATCACGCCGGGCCTGACGGCGCGGAAGACGCGCTCGCCGAGGAGGTGGTGCGTGGCCTCGGTGCCGGGCAGCGTCGCCACGATCGCGTCGACGTGGGCGACGGCGTCTTCGAGCTCGTCGATCGGGATGAGGCGGTCGACGCCCTCGACGGCGTCGCCGCTGCGCGTGGTGCCCCAGACCCGCGCGCCGAGCGCGTTGAAGCGTCGTGCGCACTCGGCGCCGATGCCGCCGAGGCCGACCACGAGCACCGTCATCTCATCGAGCTGGCGCATCTCCCACCGCTCGGGCCACTCGCGGGCGCCCTGGTCGGCGGTCAGGCGCGGCAGGTGCTTCGCGCCGGCGAGCACGCCGAACAGGGCGAACTCGGCGAGCGGGCCGCCGTGCACGCCCGCGCTCGTGGTGAAGGCGATGCGGTCGAGCTGCTCGCGTTCGAGGCCGGCCGCCTTGACCTGGCTGCCCCCGCCCGCGGCCATCGTCATCACCCACCGGAGGTTCGGGTTCGCCTTCGCCGTGCGTGCGAGCGCCGCTGGGTCGACGTCGGGAATGCCGAAGAGCACCTCGGCGGAGTCGATCATGGCGTCGAACGCGGCCTGCTCGTCGGTCGTGCGCACGTGCTCCGGGTCGCCCGACCAGTCGGCGGGGCCGCGCATCGGATGCGTCAGGGAGTGGTCGCGCACGAGGTCGATGCGCGGCTCGAGCTCTTCGATGAGCCGGCAGTGCGCTTCGGAGAGCGGCACTGCGACCACGGCTCGCAGGCGGTTCTGGGTGTCGGGCATCCGGTCTTCCCCTTCATTGCGGTCTGGCGACCGAGCGGCGCGGGCCCACGGGCCCCTCCGGCGCGGTCAGCACACCCAGCATAGCGGAAGTTCAGCATATTGAACCCTGTACGACAGGTTGTCACTGAGGTATACTGCTCGCATGTCCAACGCCGAACATCCCGTTCCAGCCGCCGGCGCGCCGGGCGGCGCACCCGACGAGGCACCCGACGACGCCGTGATCGGCGTCATCGGACTCGGCTCGATGGGCGCACCGATGGCCCGTCGCCTCCTCGCCGCGGGGCGCCGCGTCGTGATCACCGCCCGCCGCCCGCGGCCCGACCTCGTCGAACTCGGCGCCGAATGGGCCGAGACCCCGCGCGAGCTCGGCCGACGCGTCGACGCCGTGCTCGCGATGCTGCCCGACCTGCCGCAGCTCGACGAGGTCCTCGACGGATCCGACGGCCTGCTGGCCGGCCTGCTCGAACGCGGCCGCGACGGCGACGGCGCGCGCGACGCCCTGCTGCTGGTCGGATCGACCTCGTCCGCGCCGCAGGTGCGCGACCTCGCCGCGCGGCTCGCCGCGGCATCCGATGGTCGCATCCACGTCGTCGACTGCCCGGTGTCGGGCGGGGAGGACGGCGCGAAGGCCGGAACGCTCTCGATCATGCTCGGCGGCGACGAGGCCGACGCGGCTCGCGCCGCGACCCTGCTCGCGCCCTGCGGCACCCCCGTGCACCTCGGGCCGCTCGGCGCGGGCGAGGTCGCGAAGGCGTGCAACCAGCTCATCGTCTCGGCCACGATCCTCGCGCTCGGCGAGGCCGCCGTGCTCGCCGAGCGATCCGGGCTCGACCTCGAGGCGCTCTTCAGCCTGCTCTCCGGCGGCTACGCCGGATCGAACCTGCTCGCGAGCCGAAAGGACAAGCTCGTCACGGGCGACGACTCCCCCTCCGGCGTCGCCGAGTACATGGTCAAGGACCTGCGCTTCGCCGCCGAGGCCGCCGCGGCCACCGGCACCGACCCCGTGCTGCTCCCGACCCTGCGCGCGGCGTTCGACGAACTCGTCGAACGCGGACTCGGCGGCCGGGACATCTCCGTCGCCCGCCGATTCATCGCCGAGCGGTCGCAGTGACCGCGTCGACGGCGAGCGGTCGTCGACGACCTCTCAGCAACAGCGCGCAACGGTGAGCCTCGCTCACAGTACGCTTGAGACATCCCCACCCAACTTCACGAGGAGTGTGTTCGTGCCTGAAGCCGTAGCCAACATCGGAGTCGTGGGACTCGCCGTCATGGGGTCGAACCTCGCCCGCAACCTCGCGAGCCGCGAAGGCAACACGGTCGCCGTGTTCAACCGCTCCTACGAGCGCACCTCGACCCTGCTCGAAGAGCACCCCGAGGCCGGCTTCGTCGGCGCCTCGACCTACGACGAGTTCGTCGCCTCGCTCGCCAAGCCCCGCACCGCGATCATCATGGTGCAGGCCGGCAAGGGCACCGACGCCGTCATCTCCGAACTCGCGAGCCGCTTCGAGCCCGGCGACATCATCGTCGACGGCGGCAACGCGCTCTTCACCGACACCATCCGTCGCGAGAAGGCCGTGCGCGAGACCGGCATCAACTTCGTCGGCGCCGGCATCTCCGGCGGCGAGGAGGGCGCGCTCAACGGCCCGTCGATCATGCCCGGTGGCTCCGACGAGTCGTGGGTCACCCTCGGCCCGATCCTGAAGTCGATCGCTGCCGTCGCCGAGGGCGAGCCCTGCGTCACGCACATCGGCCACGACGGCGCAGGCCACTTCGTGAAGATGATCCACAACGGCATCGAGTACGCCGACATGCAGCTCATCGCCGAGGCCTACGACCTCATCCGCCGCGGCACGGGCAAGACGCCCGCCGAGATCGCCGAGGTCTTCGCCGAGTGGAACAAGGGCGAGCTCGAGTCCTACCTCATCGAGATCACCGCCGAGGTGCTCAAGCAGGTCGACGCCGAGACCGGCCTCCCCCTCGTCGACGTCATCCTCGACGAGGCCGGCTCGAAGGGCACCGGCGTCTGGACCGTGCAGACCGCTCTCAGCCTCGGCACCCCCGTGTCGAACATCGCCGAGGCCGTCTTCGCCCGCGGCCTCTCGTCGCACCCCGAGCAGCGCGCCGCCGCCAAGGGCCTCGCCGGCCCCGACGAGGCCGGTCGCATCCCGGCCGACCAGGTCGACGCGTTCATCGAAGACGTGCGCCTCGCGCTCTACGCCTCGAAGATCGTCGCCTATTCGCAGGGCTTCGACGCGATCCGCGCCGGCGCCGTCGAGTACGACTGGAACATCGACCTCGGCGCCGTGTCGAAGATCTGGCGCGGCGGCTGCATCATCCGCGCCCAGTTCCTGAACCGCATCGCCGACGCGTACGACGAGACCCCGAACCTCGAGCTGCTGCTCTCGGCGCCGTACTTCGCCGAGGCCTTCACGCGCGCTCAGGCCGCCTGGCGCCGCGTCGTCGTGCGCTCGGTCGAGACCGGCATCCCGGCCCCGGCGTTCGGCTCGTCGCTCGCGTACTACGACGGCCTGCGCGCCGACCGCCTGCCGGCCGCACTCGTGCAGGGCCAGCGCGACTTCTTCGGCGCGCACACCTACAAGCGCATCGACAAGGAGGGCGTGTTCCACACCCTCTGGTCGGGCGACCGCACCGAGATCGCCACGACGCCCTCGACGCACTGACGCACTGACCCCGCCTCGCGGGTAATCTTGGCCCCGGGCGAAAGCCCGGGGCCAAGTGCGTTCCAGCCCGGCCGTCCCGGGTTCCGACCGAACCGACGACGAGTGAGGGTGCATGCGCAAGCCGAACTGGCAGAGCGAGGGCGAAGACCCCGACTACCGCTTCACCCTGGCGAACGAGCGCACCTTCCTCGCCTGGATCCGCACGGCGCTCGCGCTGCTCGCCGGCGGTGTGCTGCTCTTCGAGTTCGCCCAGCAGATCGGACCGCGCATCGTCGTGCTGGTCCTCGCCATGGCGCTCGCCGTGGTCGCCGCCGTGCTCGGCGCCCTCTCCTATGTGCGGTGGCGCGGCAACGAGATCGCCATGCGCACCGGCCGGCCTCTCCCCCGGAGCATCGTGATCCCGCTCCTCTCGGCCGTCGCACTCCTGGCGGCAGCCGTGATCGCCGTACTGATCCTGGTCTCCCGATGAGCGCCGCATGACCGCCGAGACGCACGCAGCACTCCCGCGCGACCCGGGCCTGCAACCCGAGCGCACCGCGCTGGCCTGGAGCCGCACCGGACTCGCCATCGCCGTGAACGCCGTGCTGGTGCTGCGCAACGGGCTCAGCTCGAACCAGCCGGCGCTCGCATCGGCAGGGGTCGTGCTGTTCGTGCTCGCCGCGGTTGCGATCGCCCACGGCACCGTGCGCCGTCGGCAGCTCGACGCCCACCACGAACCCGTGCCGCCGTCGCCCCTGGTGATGCTCGGACTCTCCGCCACCGTGCTGCTCGCCGCCCTCGCGGGCATCATCTCCATCTCGATCGAGGCCACCCGATGACCGACGACCATCCCGAACTCGCGGGCTACGAGCCCGTCGACCGCCCCCGCCGCCCCGGCCGCCAGCGGGCCATGCGCATCGCGGTGAGCCTCGCGCTCGCCGCCATGGTGCTGCCGATCGTGCTCTCCACGTTCTCGGTCGCCACCTCGACCGCCCGCTCCTCGTGCGCGACCTTCGCCCTCGCGGCCGCCGGCGCCACGGGCGGTGAGCTGTCGACGGATGCCCCGTTCGAGCTCTTCGCCGACGGCGGGCCCGGCTGGCAGTGCTACGTCACGACCGAGAACGGCGCCAGACACCACATCGCGAACTTCGGCCTCTTCCCGGCCGCACCTCGTTACGGCGTCGGCACGCCGACCTGATCGGATCCGAGCGCGCGAGCGACCCCGCGACCAGGGCAGGCCGCGTCAGTCGGCTTCCGCTCCCGCCTCGGCCTCGGCTTCGAAGAACACGCGCTTGTACGAGCGCCCGTCGGGCAGCGTGACGGTGCGGGCCTCGACGAGGCCCCGGTTCACGCGCTGGTAGATCGCGTTCGGCGTCACGCCGAGACGCTTCGCGGCCTCGGAGACGCTCTCGCCCGGCAGGTCGGTGGGTGAGCTCGAGGGGCGCTCGCGCTTGCGGCGCCGACTCGCCTCCTGACGCTCGGCGATCGCGTCGTCGTCGCCCGCCCAGCGGTACTTGGCCGCTGACGCGCTGAGCCCCGCGGCCTCGGCGACGTCGTCCCACGTCGCACCGGCCTCGACGGCGGCGCGAGCCGCGACGAGCGAGGCGGGGTCGGCCTCGAGCGCGGCCACGAGCGAGCGGATGCCGCGCAGCCGGTCGAGGGGCGGCACGACGTCGGCCCTGCCACCCGCATCGCCCGCCGTCGACCCCGCATCGAGGCTCGCGAGCGCCGCGAGGGCGGCCGCGGCATCCGGAGACAGGAACGACGACACGAGCGCGCCCGGACTCAACCGGCCTGGAGGCGGTTGCGCACCTCGCGGCGGAGGACCTTGCCGATGAGCGAGCGAGGAAGCTCGTCGACCTCGACGATGCGCCTGGGCACCTTGTACGGCGTGAGGCGCTCGCGCGCGAACTCGCGGATCGCCGCCTCGTCGAGGCGCTGGCCGTCGGCGAGCACGACCGCGGCGATCACCTGCTCGCCCGAGTGCTGGTCGGGCAGGCCGACGACCGCGACATCCACGATGCCGGGGTAGGTGCGCAGCGCCTCCTCGACCTCGGTCGGAGCGACGTTGAAGCCGCCCGTGATGATGAGCTCCTTGATGCGGTCGACGACGTGCACGAAGCCCTCGTCGTCGATCGAGACGATGTCGCCCGTGCGGAACCAGGGCGTGCCGCCGGCTGGGTCGGTGACGAACACCGCATCGGTCTCGTCGGGCTTGTTCCAGTACCCCTGGAACACCTGCGGACCGCGCACGACGAGCTCGCCCTCGCCGCCCGGTTCGACGTCGGCGATGGGGTTCTCGGGGTCGACGACGCGGCACTCGGTCGACGGGAACGGCAGGCCGATGGTGCCGGCCTTGCGGTTCGCGGCGACCGGATTCGCCGAGATGACGGGCGAGCACTCCGAGAGGCCGTACCCCTCGACGAGCACGCCGCCGGTCGCGGCCTCCCACGGCTCGACGACCGCGGGCGTGAGCGCCATCGCCCCCGAGATCGCGATCTGGATGCCGTCGAGCGAGACGCCCTTGTCTGCGGCCGCCTTCGTCAGACGCTCGTAGATCGGCGGCACCGCCGGCAGGAAGGTCGGCGGACGCTTCTTGATGACCGGCAGCACGAGGTCGGGGTCGAACTTCGGGAAGAGCACGAGACGGGCGCCCATGCTCATCGCGAACGTGAGGCACAGCGTCAGCCCGTAGGCGTGGAACATCGGCAGCACCGCGTAGACGACGCAGTTGCCGCGCTCGATCGTCGGCACCCACGCCCGCGACTGCGCCGCGTTCGCGAGCAGGTTGAGGTGGGTGAGCGTCGCACCCTTCGGCGAACCGGTGGTGCCGCTCGTGTACTGGATGAGGGCGACGTCGGATGCCTCGGGCGCGACGACGTGCGGATCGATGCGCCCGGCCTCGACCACCTCCGACCACGACGAGGTGCCCTTCGCGCCCGAGGTGAGCGCGGCACGGGACTCGCGGGCCTTCGCGATCGGGAGCTTGAGCGCCGCCCTGGTGAGGAACGGCATCGCGCGGGTGACGTCGACCGAGATGACGTGCTTGACGCCGAGGTCGGCCGGGAACCCGAGGATCGTCTCGACCACGTTGTCCCACGCGATCGCGAAGCGTGCACCGTGGTCTTCGAACTGGTGTCGCAGTTCGCGCGGGGTGTAGAGCGGGTTGTGCTCGATGACGATCGCGCCGAGGCGGAGCACGGCGTAGAACGCGACGATGTGCTGCGGGCAGTTCGGCAGCACGATCGCCACCGTGTCGCCCTTCTGCACGCCGAGCAGACGCAGCCCCTCGGCCGCGCGCTCGACCTGCTCGCCGAGCTCGGCGTAGGTCGTCTCGCGCCCGAAGAACTCGAGCGCGACGCTCGCCGGGTGTTCGGCGACCGAGGTCGCGAGCAGGTCGTAGAGCGAGCCTTCGGGCAGCTCGAGGTCGTGGGGCACGCCCTCGGCGTACCCTGCGAGCCACGGTCGCGGGGTGGTGATGGCCATCGGAGGCTACGCGGCCCCATCGAACATGCTCGTGACCGAGCCGTCTTCGAAGACCTCGTGGATGGCGCGCGCGAGGAGCGGCGCGATGGGCAGCACGGTGAGGCGATCCCAGCGCTTGTCTTCGGGTACGGGCAGCGTGTCGGTGACGACGACGCGGTCGATGACGTCGGACTGGAGGATCTCGGTGGCAGGGCTGGAGAACACTGCGTGGGTCGCCGCGACGACCACGCCGATTGCCCCCGCCTTCTTGAGCGCCTCGGCGGCCTTCACGATCGTGCGGCCGGTATCGATCAAATCGTCCACCAGCAGGCAGACACGACCCTCGACCGGGCCGATGATCTCGTGCACGGACACCTGGTTGGGAACCAGCGGGTCGCGGCGCTTGTGGATGATGGCCAGCGGCGCGCCCAGCTTGTCGCTCCAGATGTCGGCGACGCGCACGCGGCCCATGTCGGGCGAGACGACGGTCAGCGTCGACGGGTCGAGCGAGTTCTTGAACTCCTCGAGCAGCACGGGCATGGCGAAGAGGTGGTCGACGGGGCCGTCGAAGAAGCCCTGGATCTGCGCGGCGTGCAGGTCGATCGACATGATGCGGTCGGCGCCGGCGGCCTTGAACAGGTCGGCGACGAGTCGTGCGGAGATCGGCTCGCGGCCACGGCCCTTCTTGTCTTGGCGGGCGTAGGGGTAGAACGGCGCGACGACCGTGATGCGCTTCGCCGATGCGCGCTTGAGCGCGTCGAGCATGATGAGCTGCTCCATGAGCCACTCGTTGATGGGCGCGGTGTGCGACTGGATCACGAACGCGTCGGAGCCGCGCACGCTCTCGTCGAAGCGCGCGTAGATCTCGCCGTTCGCGAAGGTGCGCGCATCGGTGGGCACGAGCTCCGAGCCGAGTTCATGTGCGATCTGCTCGGCCAGCGCGGGATGCGCCCGCCCCGAAACCAGCACGAGCCGCTTCGATCCGGTGGTCTCGATTCCCGACATGTGCTGTGTCCTCTCCACCTGCGCTCGGCGCGGTGCGTTCAGTCGGCGTCGGAACCGGATGCCTCGCGCGCGGCCTCGGCGGCGTCAGCCGCCGCAGAACCGGCCCGGTGCTTCTGGACCCACTCCTCGATGTTGCGTTGCGGTGCCACGTTCACGGCGAGCGAGCCGGACGGGACGTCTTTGCGGACGACGGTTCCGGCGGCCGTGTAGGCGCCGTCACCAATCCTAACCGGCGCGACGAAGACGCCGTGAGAGCCGGTGCGCACGTGCGAACCGACGTCGGAGTGGTGCTTGCGCACGCCGTCGTAGTTGGCGAAGATCGAGCCCGCGCCGATGTTGGAGTGCTCGCCGATGGTCGCGTCGCCGACGTACGAGAGATGCGGAACCTTGCTTCCGGTGCCGATCTGCGCGTTCTTCGTCTCGACGAAGGCGCCGATCTTGCCGTCGGCGCCGAGCACGGTGCCCGGGCGCAGGAACGAGAACGGGCCGACCGTCGCGCCGGCGCCGATGACGGCGAGCGTGGCGTCGGTTCGGCGCACGTCGGCGTTCTCGCCGACCTCGCAGTCGACGAGGGTCGTGTCCGGCCCGACGGCGGCTCCGGTCTCGATGAGCGTCGCGCCCTTCAGCTGGGTGCCGGGGCGAATGGTCACGTCCTGCGCGATGCGCACGGTGAGGTCGATCCACGTGCTCGTGGGGTCTTCGATCGTCACGCCGTTCAGCTGCCAGCCGCGGATGATGAGGGCGTTCAGGCGGGCGGCCGTCTCGGAGAGCTGGGCGCGGTCGTTGATGCCGGCGACGAGCCACGGCTCGCTGACGGGAACGGCCTCGACCTCGGATCCCGCCGTGCGCAGCAGCTGGATCACGTCGGTGAGGTACTTCTCGCCCTGCGCGTTGTCGGTCGTGAGGTTCGCGAGCTGGTCGCGCAGCGCCGCGGCGCCGAACGCGTAGATGCCCGCGTTGATCTCGCCGATGCCGCGCTCGGCTTCGTTCGCGTCCTTCTGCTCGACGATGCGGTCGAACTGGCCTGCGGTGTCGCGGACGATGCGGCCGTACCCGGTCGGGTCCTCGTAGAGGGCCGACATGACGGATGCCGCGGCGGCCCGCGTGCGGTGCAGCTCGAGGAAGCCGGCGAGCGTGTCGGCGTTCAGCAGCGGCACGTCGCCGTTCAGCACGAGCACCTCGCCCTCGAAATCGGCGGGAAGCGCGTCGAGCGCCTGCTCGACGGCACGGCCGGTGCCGGGCATCTCGTCCTGATCGACGATGCGCGTGCCCGGCAGCTCCGCCTCGACGGCCGCGGCGACCAGGTCGCGCTCGTGCCGCACGACGGCGATGACGTGCGCGGCGTCGAGCGCGCGGGCCGTGGCGAGCACGTGCCCGACGACCGGGGCGCCCGCGAGCGGGTGCAGCAGCTTCGGGGTTGCGGACTTCATGCGGGTGCCCTGGCCTGCGGCGAGCACGATGATGGCGAGCTTCTGATCCATGCTCCGCCACCAGGATTCGAACCTGGACCGAACAGCTCCAAAGGCTGTCGTGCTGCCGTTACACTATGGCGGACCACCCGGGCGCGGGGCGCACGAGCGCCCTCCAGTCTGCCAGACGCGCCACCGTGTTCGATGCGTTCAGGGCGGCACGCGCACCGGTCGGTTCGCGGGATACTGGGTGGATGACGCATGCCGACGAGGTCGACCGCATCGTCGAGGACTGGGAGCGCGAACGCCCGGACCTCGACTTCGCACCCCTGCAGGTGCTCTCGCGCGTCGCCCGCCTCTCGAAGCACCTCGACCGGGCCAGGCGTCAGGCGTTCACGCGCTCCGAGCTGGAGTCGAGCGAGTTCGACGTGCTCTCGGCGCTGCGCCGCGCGGGCGCCCCGTTCCGCCTCTCCCCCAAGGCGCTGCTGCAGCAGACCCTCGTCTCGAGCGGCACCATGACGAACCGCATCGATCGTCTCGTCGAGCGCGGGCTCGTGAGTCGGCAGACCGACCCGAACGACGGCCGCGGCATCCTCGTCGAAATGAGCCCGGCGGGTCTCGCGCGGGTGGACGCCGCGATCACGCGACTCGTCGATGCCGAGGCCGAGCTGCTCTCCGGCCTCCCGGCGGGCGAGCAGAAGCGGCTCGCGGGACTGCTGCGCAAGCTGAGCCTCGGCTTCGACTGATCCCGACGCCCGACGCCCGACGCCCGACGCCCGACGCCCGACGCCCGACGCCCGACGCCCGACGCCTCTGCGACGGCGCTCCTCGCCGCGTCGCGCTTCTTCGAGTTGAGAATGATTATCGTTAACGATAGCGTTCCCGGCATGATCACCGCTCGAAGACCGACCCGCCTCCACCTCCTCACCGCAGCGCCCGCGCTCCTCGCCGTGGCCGCCCTGACGGCCTGCGCCTCACCGTCGGGCGGGGCCGCCACCACGGCCGACGAGACATCCGACACCGCCTCGTCGTCGAGCGCCGAGCGCGAAGTCGCGACGACCCGCATCGTCGCGACCTACGACGGCGGCGTGCTCGTGCTCGAGGGCGACTCGCTCGAGGTCGTCGCCGACCTGCCCCTCGAGGGCTTCCTGCGCGTGAACCCGGCCGGCGACGGCCGCCGCGTGCTGGTGTCGACCGACGACGCGTTCGAGGTGCTCGACACGGGCGTGCGGGTCGAACCGCACGGCGACCACGACCACTACTACGCCGTGGAGCCGCAGCTCACCGGGCTCTCCCTCCCGGCCGAGCACCCGGGACACGTCACGACGAACGCCGGAACGACCGCGCTCTTCGCCGACGGCACAGGCGAGGCCCTGCTCTACGAGGAGGGCGCGCTGCGCAACGCCGACGAGCCCGACGACGTCGACGCGACCCGCTACGAGAGCGCCGAGGCGCACCACGGCGTGGTCGTGCCGGTCACCGGCGGCGGGCTCCTCGCGACGCTCGGCGACGAGTCCGCGCGCACGGGCGCCGCGGCGCTCGACGCCGTCGGCGGCGAGCTCGCCCGCACCGATGCCTGCCCCGGCGTGCACGGTGCGGCCGTCGCCGCCGACGAGGCCGTCGTGCTCGGATGCGAGGATGGCGCGATCGTCTGGAGCGGGGGCGCCT
Source organism: Agromyces aureus (assembly GCF_001660485.1). Lineage (GTDB taxonomy): Bacteria > Actinomycetota > Actinomycetes > Actinomycetales > Microbacteriaceae > Agromyces > Agromyces aureus. The sequence goes on along the minus strand of NZ_CP013979.1, from coordinate 1,583,903 downwards.
TCGCGAAGGTGCAGGCACCCGACGCCCACGGTCGCATCGGCAACCAGGCGGGCAGCGCCGAGTCGACGATCGTGCTCGGCGACTACAAGGTCGACCCCGACGCCGATCTCGAACGGCCGACGCGCGTGAGCCTCATCGACACCACGACCGCGACGCTCCGCCTCGTCGACCTCGGCACGAGCTACACGTTCCGCTCGCTCGCGCGCGGACCGCACGGCGAGGCGCTCGTGCTCGGCACCGACGGGGCGATCCACGTGCTCGATCCCGTCACGGGCGAGCTGGTCGAGCGCATCGACGTCGTCGACGCGTGGACCGAGCCCGTCGAGTGGCAGCAGCCGCGACCCGCCATCGAGGTGCACGGGCACCGCGCCTACGTGACCGACCCGGCCGCATCAGCGCTGCACCTCATCGACCTGGACACCGGCGAGGTCACCGCGAGCGTCGAGCTGCCGCACGTGCCGAACGAGCTCTCGTCGGTGGGCGGCCACTGAAGCACCGGCCACCGAGACGGCAGCAACCGATACGGGGCGGATGCCGCGGGCGGGCGCCCGCGGCATCCGCCCCGCTCGTGTCGATCGATCGCGCTCAGCGGCGCATGACCTTGCGGGCCAGCCAGTTGCCGAGGAACTGCACGACCTGCACGAGCAGGATGATGAGCAGCACCGCGGCCCAGGTCGCCGCCGGCTCGAACTGCCGGTAGCCGTAGACGAGGGCGAAGTTGCCGAGGCCGCCGCCGCCGATGTACCCGGCGACCGCCGTCATGTCGACGATCGCGACGAGCACGAACGTGTAGCCGAGGATCAGCGGGCCGAGCGCCTCGGGGATGACGACCGTCCGGAGGATCCGGAACGGCCCGGCACCCATGGCCTTCGCGGCCTCGACGACCCCGGGCGAGACCGTGACGAGGTTCTGCTCCACGATGCGTGCGATCGCGAACGACGACGCGATCGAGAGGGTGAAGATGAGCGCATCGTTGCCGATGCCCGTGCCGATCACGAGCCGGGCGAACGGTTGCGCGACCGCGATGAAGATGATGAACGGGATCGGCCGGAAGAAGTTGATGACCAGGTTCAGCACCGTGAAGACCGCGCGGCTGGCCAGCAGGCCGCCCGCACGGGTCGCGTAGAGCACGATGCCGAGGACGAGCCCGATGGCGCCACCGATGAGCAGCGTGAACGCCACCATGTAGAGCGTCTCGCCGGCGGCGGTCCAGAATTCGGGGCCGAGTTCGAACAGGCGATCCATCACGCCACCTCCGTCACGTCGACGCGTTCGCCGATCTTCGCGAGCGCCGCGTCGATCGCGGCGGCGTCACCTCGGACCGCGAGCGTGAGGTGCCCGAACGCTCGGCCCTGGATGTCGTTGATGCCGCCGTAGACGAGCTCGAACTCGAGGCCCGCGGTCGCGAGGTCGACGAACACCGAGGCCTGCGACGCGTCGCCGTCGCGGAACGAGAGCGTCACGATGCGCCCGTCGTGCCGCTCGCGGAGCACCGCGAGCTCGGCGGGCGACGGGATGCCCTTGACCACCGTCGACACGAAGCGCTGCGACGAGGCGTTCTGCGGGTCGGAGAACACGTCGAACACGTCGCCGTTCTCGATGACCCGGCCGCCGTCCATGACCGCGACCTTCGTCGCGATCGACTGGATCACGTCCATCTCGTGCGTGATGACGACGATCGTGACGCCGAACTCGCGGTTCACGCGCTTGAGCAGCGCGAGCACCTCCTGCGTCGTCTCGGGGTCGAGCGCGCTCGTCGCCTCGTCGGCGAGCAGCAGGCGCGGCGAGGTCGCGAGCGCACGGGCGATGCCCACGCGCTGCTTCTGGCCGCCCGAGAGCTGCTCGGGGTAGCTCTTCGCCTTGTCGGAGAGCCCGACGAAGTCGAGCAGCTCGTCGACGCGGAGCTTGATCTCGGACTTCGTCCACCCGGCCACGGTGAGCGGGTAGGCGACGTTCTTCCACACGGTCTTCGACGTGAACAGGTTGAACTGCTGGAAGATCATGCCGATGCCGAGACGGATGCCGCGGAGCTCGCGCTCGGGCATCGCGGTCAGCTCGCGGCCGTCGAACGTGATGCTGCCAGAGGTCGCGGGTTCGAGCGCATTGATGAGGCGGACGAGCGTGGACTTGCCCGCGCCCGAATAGCCGATGATGCCGTAGACGTCGCCGGGCTCGATGTCGAGGCTGACGGCGTCGACCGCGACGACGGGGGTGCCCGAACGGTCGGCGGGCGGATACGACTTCGTGACGTCGGTGAGGCTCACGAGGGCCATGGTGTGCTCCTTCCAGCACGCGCGAAGCGGGCGACGCAACCTCGTGGGGTTCCGTCGCCCGCTCGCGCGGACGATCCGCTCTCGCGGATGTCGATGATCAGCCCTTCGCGGCCTTCGTGTCGGCCTCGACCTTGGTGAGCGAGTCCTTCAGGTCGGCGACGGGGGTGATGATCGGCACGCCGGTGCCGCCCGAGGCCTCGACGAGGCCCGCCTGCACGTCGGGGTCGGTCTGGAAGATCTCGACGAGCTTGAGGTACGTCTCGTTGTTCGCGTCGTCGGCGCGCGTCGCGAAGATGTTCACGTACGGCAGCGCGTTGGGGTCGGTGGGGTCGTCCTTCGCGATGGCGTCGCTGAACGTGAGGCCGGCGTCTTCGACGAAGTCGTTGTTGATGATCGCCGCGGCGACATCGGGCAGCGACGTCGGGGTGAGCGAGGCCTCGAGCGCGGTGACCTTGACCTTGGACTTCGCCTCGTCGACGTCGGCGAGGTCGGAGAAGATCGTGCCGCCGCTCTTGAGCTCGATGAGGCCGGCCGACTGCAGCACGAGCAGGCCGCGGGCCTGGTTCGACGCGTCGTTCGGAACGGCGACGGTCTCGCCCTCCTGGATGTCGGCGACGTCGTCGTACTTCGTCGAGTAGAGGCCGAGGGGGTAGATCGCGGTCGAGCCGATGGGCGTCAGGTCTTCGCCGGCCGACACGTTGTAATCGGCGAGGTACACGATGTGCTGGAACTGGTTCAGGTCGAGCTCGCCCTCGGTCGTGGCCGGGTTCGGCTGCGCGTAGTCGGAGAAGTCGACGATCTCGATGTCGATGCCGGCCTTGTCGGCGGCCTTCTCGAAGGCGGCCCACTGGGGGTCGGCCTTGCCGACGACGCCGATCTTCACGACGTCGGACGCCTCGTCGGCGGCGCCTGCGGAGGCGCAGGAGGCGAGGCCGAGCACGAGGGGGACGGCGGCGAGGGCGGCGATGAGCTTGGTGCGGCGGAGTGCCATGAGTGTTCCTTTCACGTCGGCGCGCGCGTTCTGGTGCTGATGGCTGTGGAGCAGGCATGGCTCCGCCACGGTGGGTCACAGTGGGGGCTTCGATGCCGCGAACGCGGGCGCGCTTCTACGCTAGGCGAAGATTCTTCTCTGAATCACCCATGAGACAAGAAACGTCATAGATCCTTCGAGCTCAGGCGTCGAGCGTCTCAGAAACTTCGAGCCAGCGGGTCTCGAGGTCGACGACGGATGCCTCGAGCGCGCGCAGTTCGTCGCCGAGCGTCGTGAGCCCCGCGTAGTCGGACTGGTCGTGACGGGCCAACTGCTCGTGCTTGGCGGCGATCTCGGACTGGAGCTTCTCGAGCCTGCGGTCGATCGAGGAGAGCTCCTTCTCGGCGGCACGGCGTTCGGCGCCGGCGAGGGCCGGCGCCGACGGCGCGACCGGCTTCGCCGACGACGCGGCGAGTCCGGCGCCCGCCCCGCCCGCGGTGCCACCCGACGTCGGAGTCGACGTCGGACCGGACGGCGCCGAATCGGCACGACGCGCATCGGACGCATCGCTGCGGCGCGCGGCATCCGTCGCCCTGCGGAGTTCCAGATACTGGTCGACGCCGCGGGGCAGGTCGCGCAGGTGCCCGTCGAGGATCGCGAACTGGCGGTCGGTGACGCGCTCGATGAGGTAGCGGTCGTGGGAGACGACGAGGAGTGTGCCCGGCCACGTGTCGAGCAGATCCTCGATGGCCGCGAGCATGTCGGTGTCGAGGTCGTTCGTCGGCTCGTCGAGGATCAGCACGTTCGGCTCCTGCAGCAGGATGAGCAGCAGCTGCAGTCGGCGCTTCTGCCCGCCCGACAGGTTCTTCACGGGCGTCGAGAGCTGCGCGTTCGTGAAGCCGAGGCGCTCGAGCAGCTGCCCGGGCGAGAGCTCCTTGCCCGCGACCTCGTAGCTCGTGCGCTGCTCCGCGACGACCGCGGAGACGCGCTGGTCGGCCCATTCGGTGAGCTCGGAGAGCTCCTGGCTGAGCGTCGCGATGCGCACGGTCGTGCCGCGCTTGACCTTGCCGGTGGTGGGCGTCACGGCGCCGGTCACGAGGCCGAGCAGGGTCGACTTGCCGGCGCCGTTCACGCCGAGGATGCCGGTGCGCTCGCCCGGCGCGATGCGCCACTCGACGTCGCGCAGCACGGTCTTCACGCCGTCGCCCGATGCGTCGGCCGCGGCATCCGCCACCGGGTACGTGACGGACACGTCGATGAGGTCGACGACGTCTTTGCCGAGGCGCGTGACCGCGAGCCGGTTCAGCTCGATCGGGTTGCGCACGGGCGGCTCGTTCTCGATGAGCTGGTTCGCCGCCTCGATGCGGAACTTCGGCTTCGACGTGCGGGCGGGCGCGCCGCGGCGCAGCCACGCGAGCTCCTTGCGCATGAGGTTCTGGCGCTTCGACTCGGATGCCGCAGCCATGCGATCGCGCTCGACGCGCTGCAGGATGTACGCCGCGTAGCCGCCCTCGAAGGGCTCGACGATGCCGTCGTGCACCTCCCACGTGGCCGTGCACACCTCGTCGAGGAACCACCGGTCGTGCGTGACGACCACGACCGCGCCCTGGCCCTGGGACCAGCGCTGCCTGAGGTGGCCCGCGAGCCAGGCGATGCCCTCGACGTCGAGGTGGTTCGTCGGCTCGTCGAGGAACACGACGTCCCAGTCGCCGACGAGCAGCGCGGCGAGCCCGACCCGGCGGCGCTGGCCACCGGAGAGGCTCGCGATCTGCGCGTGCCACGGCACGTCGGCGAGGAGTCCGCCGATCACGTCGCGCACCTTCGCGTCGCCCGCCCACACATGCTCGTCGATGCCGCCGACGACAGCCTCGGCGACCGTCTGGCCCGGGTCGACGACGTCGGCCTGGTCGAGCATGCCGATGCGGATGCCGCGGCGCATCGTGACGCGCCCGCCGTCGGGCTCGAGGCGGCCGGCCAGGAGCTTCAGCAGCGTGGACTTGCCGTCGCCGTTGCGGCCGACGACGCCGATGCGGTCGCCCTCGTCGATGCCGAGGGTGACCTCGTCGAAGACGGTGCGCGTCGGGAATTCGAGGTGCAGGCGCTCGGCGCCCAGAAGATGTGCCATGTCCCGTCGAGCCTAGTCGTCGAGCCTGAACGTGCGGCGCGCGAGCTCGACACGCCGCCGACGGTCCCCGAGGCGCCAGTCCTCGCGGGAACGGAAGGGCGAATCCCGCGTCCTATGGCACCTCGACGCCATGATGTCGGCGCGTCGGGAGGTCGCTGGCGACCGGAGGTCGGGGCGCGCGGGCGCCGGCGCGGGTGCGTCAGTGCGCGAGCACGCGCGCGCCGTGCACCGCGCCGTGCACGTGGATCGCGTGCAGCCGCGCGGCCGAGAGCGCGACCTGCAGCTCGAGCGCCGAGTCGGCGTCCGCCGCGAGGAACGCGAGCGTCGGGCCGGAGCCGGAGACGATGCCGGCGAGCGCGCCGTGCGACTCGCCGAGCTCGAGAATGCCGCGGAGCCCGGGCGCGAGCCGCAGCGCCGCCTCCTGGAGGTCGTTGTGCAGCGACTGCGCGAGCAGCACGGGGTCGCCGGCGCGGAGCGCCTGCAGCACCTCGGCGTCGACGACGGGCGAGCGCGGCACGTTGCGGCCGTCTTCGGTGCGGATGCGGTCGAGCTCGCCGTACACGCCGGGGGTCGAGAGCCCGAACTCCGCGATCGCGAGCACCCAGTGGAAGGACCCGGTGGCCAGCGCAGGACTCAGCCGGTCGCCGCGCCCGGTGCCGATCGCGGTGCCGCCCGTGAGCGAGAACGGCACGTCGGCGCCGAGCTGCGCCGCGAGGGCGAGCAGGTCCTCCTTCGGCAGGGCCGTGCCCCAGAGGGCGTCGCACGCGACGAGGGTGGCCGCGGCATCCGCTGAACCGCCGCCCATGCCGCCTGCGATCGGAACGTGCTTGTCGATCTCGAGGCGCACGCCGCCCGAGACCCCGGTGGCGCGGGCGAGCAGCTTCGCGGCACGGATCGCGAGGTTGGAGCCGTCGGTCACGAGCGCCGACGTGTCGATGCTGCCGCCGAACGCGACGCTGAACTCGTCGTCGGGCCAGGCCCGCACGTCTTCGTAGAGCGAGACGGCCTGGTAGGCGGTCGCGACGTCGTGGTACCCGTCGGGCTGCACGTCGCCGACGCGCATGAACACGTTGATCTTGCCGGGCGCCCGAACGTGCACGGCCTCTTCGGTCCACGCGATCGTCATGGCGTCACGCCTCTCCGGCGGCCCGGGCGATGCGCAGGAAGTCGTCGATCACGAGCTGTTCTCCGCGCGCCTCGGGCGCGACGCCGGCCCGTTCGAGCACCTCGCTCGCGGCCGCGGCCGACCCGCCGAGCACGCCCGACAGCGACTGGCGCAGCATCTTGCGGCGCTGCTGGAACGCGGCGTCGATGATCGCGAACGTCGCCCGACGCTCCTCGAGCGTGCCGGGTTCGGTGCCGCGCTCGAAGCCGACGAGCACCGAGTCGACGTTCGGCACGGGCCAGAACACCATGCGCGAGACCTGGCCGGCCGTGCGCCAGGTGCCGTACCAGGCGGCCTTCAGACTCGGCACGCCGTAGACCTTGGATCCGGGTTCGGCCGCGAGGCGGTGGCCGACCTCGGCCTGCACCATGACGATGCCCGACCGCAGCGACTCGAAGTGCTCGAGCAGGTGGAGCAGCACCGGAACCGAGATGTTGTACGGCAGGTTCGCGACGAGCCGCACCGGCTCGCCCGGAAGCTCGGTCACGAGCAGCGCGTCCTGCGTGACGACGCTCAACGAGGTGCCCGGCTGCATGACGCCCGCGGTGTGCGGCAACTGCGCGGCGAGGCGCTTGTCGATCTCGACGGCGATCACGTCGGCGCCGGCCTCGAGCAGTCCGAGGGTCAGCGACCCGAGCCCCGGCCCGATCTCGAGCACCGTCTCGCCGCGCTGCACGCCCGCGACCTGCACGATGCGGCGCACGGTGTTGCCGTCGTGCACGAAGTTCTGGCCGAGCTTCTTCGTCGGCGTCACGTCGAGCAGCTCGGCGAGGTCGCGGATCTCGGCGGGCCCCAGCAGACGCGCGATCGCCGGCGCACCCTCGGCCTCGTGCCGATGCGCGTTCACGCGGCGCACCTCATGTCGAACACGCCGGGCATACCGGACGACACGGGCACGCCGGAGGCGCCAAGCACTCGGAGCGAACCGGAAACTCCACGGCCGCTCGGTCGTTCACTCCCCCACACGGGCTTCATCCTCCCACGAGCCGTACACACGGCGCGTGTTCGACGCGAGATCGGCGCAGAGCTCGTCGAGGTCGGCGCCGAGCACGTCGGCCATGAACCGCACGGTGTGCGGCACGAGGTACGGCGCGTTCGGTCGTCCGCGCAGCGGCGCGGGGGTGAGGTACGGCGCATCGGTCTCGACGAGGATGCGATCGCGCGGCGCGACCCGCAGGGCATCGCGGAGGCTCTCGGCGTTCTTGAACGTCACGTTGCCCGCGAACGAGAGGTACCAGCCCTCGGATGCCGCGAGGCGGGCCAGGTCGTCGCCCCCCGAGAAGCAGTGGAACACCGTGCGCTCCGGTGCGCCCGCACGGCGCAATGTCGCCACCACGTCGTCGTGCGCGTCGCGATCGTGGATCTGCATCGCCACGTCGTGCCGCTTCGCGATGTCGATGTGCGCCTCGAACGCGCGGAACTGCGCCGGACGGCCCGCCTCGTCGGTGCGGTAGAAGTCGAGCCCCGTCTCGCCGACGGCGCGCACGCGCGGCTGGGCGGCGAGCTCGTCGATCACCGCGAGCGCCTCGTCGAGCGTGCCGGCCGCCTCGAGCTCGGGCGCCTCGTTGGGATGCAGGGCGACGGCCGCCAGCAGGCGCGGCTCGCGCGCGGCCATCTCGGCCGACCAACGGCTCGTCGCGACATCCGTGCCGACCTGCACCGCACCGATCACGCCGACGGATGCCGCGCGCTCGAGGTGCTCGTGCACGCTGAGCGGGAGCGCCCCGTCGGCGATCTCGAGGTGGGTGTGGTTGTCGTAGACGCCGATCGCGAGCCCGTCGGGCACTGGCGGGTACTCGACCGGGCGACCGCCGTCGTTGCGGGTGCGGAGGTGCTCCGAGCTCACCGGGCCGGGCTCACTCTGCCGTCTCGATGCGCGGGAACAGCGCTTCGAGCGCCGTGACCTGCGCGCCGGGCTTCCACGTGTTCGCCTGGTCGATGCGCTGCTCCTGCACGGTGCCGTCGGCGCCGAGCGCCGACCACAGCTTCGCGGTGGCCTTGGGCAGCACTGGCGAGAGCAGCACGGCGAGCGTGCCGAGGCCGTGGTAGGCGGTGGCCAGCACGGTCTCGAGGCGTTCGCGGGTCGCGGGATCCTTCGCGAGCGCCCACGGCTCCTCGGAGGTGATGTACCCGTTCAGCGCGTCGACGAGCTCCCAGGTCGAGGTGAGCGACTCGTGGATCGCGATGCGGTCGATGGCCGACCACGCGGCATCCGTCGCCTTCGCCTCGATCGCGACGATCGCCTCGTCGGCCTCGGTGAGGGCGCCGGCGGTCGGCACGGCGCCGTCGAAGTAGCGCGTGATCATCGCGATCACGCGCGACGCGAGGTTGCCGAAGCCGTTCGCGAGCTCGGCCTGGTACCGCGCCGAGAGGTCCTCCCACGAGAACGAGCCGTCTTGACCGAACGCGATCGCGCGCAGGAAGTAGTAGCGGAACGCGTCGGAGCCGAACACGTCGGTGATCTGCTCGGGCGCGATGCCCGTGAGCTTGGACTTGGACATCTTCTCGCCGCCGACGAGCAGCCAGCCGTGGCCGAAGACGCCGCGCGGCACCTCGAGTCCGGCGGCCATCAGCATGGCGGGCCAGATGACCGCGTGGAAGCGGAGGATGTCCTTGCCGACGATGTGCTGCGCGGGCCACCGGCTCGCGAACTCCTCGTCGTCCTGGCCGTAGCCCGCCGCCGTGATGTAGTTCAGCAGCGCGTCGAACCACACGTAGACGACGTGCGACTCGTCCCACGGGACCTTCACGCCCCAGTCGAAGGTCGACCGCGAGATCGAGAGGTCGTCGAGGCCCTGGCGCACGAACGAGACGACCTCGTTGCGCGCGGACTCGGGCTGCACGAAGTCGGGCTGCTCGTCGTAGAGCGCGAGCAGGCGGTCGGCGAACGCCGACATGCGGAAGAAGTAGTTCTTCTCGTGCAGGAGTTCGACGGGCTTGGAGTGGATCTCGCACACGAGCTGACCCTCGTACTCGCCCGTGCCGGGAACGAGCTGCGACTCGGTCTTGTACTCCTCGCAGCCGACGCAGTAGTACCCCTCGTACTCGCCCGTGTAGATGTGGCCGTCGTCGTAGAGCTTCTGCAGGAACTTCTGCACGTTCTCTTCGTGGCGGGCGTCGGTCGTGCGGATGAAGTCGTCGTTGGCGATGTCGACCGTCTCGAGCAGCGGCTTCCATGCCTCGGCGACGAGCTTGTCGGCCCACTCCTTGGGGGTCACGCCGTTCGAGGTCGCGGTGCGCAGGATCTTCTGGCCGTGCTCGTCGGTGCCCGTGAGCATCCAGGTGCGCTCGCCCGCCTGACGGTGCCAGCGCGCGAGCACGTCCGCAGCGACCTCCGTGTAGGCGTGCCCGATGTGGGGCACGTCATTCACGTAGAAAATGGGCGTGGTGATATAGAACGAGGAGCCGTCGGCCATGCCCTCAATCCTACGGGCGAGCGGATGCCCCGACTGCCGCGTTACTCGTACGTCGTCGGGGCGAGGGCGGGCCCATCGTCGCCCGCGGCGGGCACGAGCCCCTGTTCGCGCGCCTCGCGTCGGCGCCGGCGCACGCTGCCGTCGCCGATGGCCGAGGGAACGGCCTCCTCGACGTCGACGTGGGCGTGCTCGGTCGGCACCCCGAGGGTGACGTCCTGCTCCTTCAGCTCGGGCACGACCACACGTTGGTTCGGGTAGTCGACGACGCGCATGCCGAGCACGATCTTGCCAGGCGCCTCGCGCTTCTCGAGGGCGCGGTAGGCGTCGGCGACCCGATCGAGCGAGAAGACGTCGGCGATGGGCAGGCGGAGGCGCCTGGCCGAGACGAGCGCGGCGACGCGGCCGAGCGCGATCACGTCCCCGGCGCGCGCTCGCACGGCCTCCTCGCGATCGACGGCGTCCACGTCGGTGAGCGTGTACACGCGGGAGGCGTGCACGCCGAGCGCCTTCGCCTCGTCGGCCTCCCCGCCGAGGAAGTCGAGGAAGACACTCACCGGGTGGGGCGCGAGTTCGCGCACGCGCGCGGCGAGATCGGGCCCGTACGACACCGGGATCACTCCGAACTGGCGGAGGAAGTCGAAGCGCGCATCGGGGGCCGTGCCGATCACGGCCGCGCCGTGCAGCCGTGCGAGCTGTGCGGCGAGACATCCGATGCCCCCCGCGGCGGCGGTGATGACGACGGTGTCGTTCGGCTGCAGGTTCAGCCCCTCGATCATCGTCCACGCCGTGGTGCCCGCGGTGTAGAGCGAGCCCGCGACCTCCCACGAGAGCGCGGGCGGGCGTCCGATGAGGTTGTCGGCCGGGACGACCACGTGCGTGGCCTGCGCGCCGCGTTCGACGAAGCCGAGCACCTCGTCGCCGCGCTCGAAGCGGACGACGCCCGGTCCGACCGCGATGACTTCACCGGCGAGGTCGCGCCCCTGCGACGACGGTGGTTCGACCCGCCAGTACTCGGGGTGTTCGCCGCGACGGATCGCGCTCTCGACCGGATTCAGGCCCGCCGAGTAGACCTCGACGAGCACCTCGCCCTCGCCGGGCACCGGCGTGGGGATCTCGGCGATCTCGAGCACCTCTGGACCGCCGAACGTTGCGAACCTGACTTCGTGGGCCATCTCGCACCTCCCTGTGCGTGTGACTCCCATTCTCTGCCAGACACCCCCGAAATGGTGACAGAACCTCGGGATTCACAGTCGAGGCGCAGTTCGGGCCATCGGCCCCGGCCGCTCAGCTCGAACGGGCCGCGAGCGCCGCCTCGTAGAGATCGCGCTTGCCGAGGCCGGTCTCGGCGGCCACGAGCGAGGCCGCGTCCTTCAGTCGGGTTCCGGATGCCGCGAGCTCGAGCACCCGGTCGAGGGCCGTCGTGGCATCCGGAGCCTGCTCCTCGGCCCCGGCGACGACGATGCAGATCTCGCCGCGCACCCCAGCCGCGGCCCACTCGGCGAGCTCGCCGAGCCCGCCGCGACGCACCTCCTCGTACAGCTTCGTCAGCTCGCGGCACACGGCCGCCTGCCGGTCGGCGCCGAACGCCTCGGCGAGCGCCGTGAGGCTCGCCGCCAGGCGTGACGGCCCCTCGAAGAACACGAGCGTGCGGCGGTCGCCCGCGAGCTCGGCGAGACGGCGCGAGCGATCGCCGCCCTTGCGGGGCAGGAACCCCTCGAACGAGAACCGGTCGGTCGGCAGGCCGGCCACGGCGAGCGCCGTGATCACCGCGCTCGGGCCCGGGATCGCGGTCACGTCGACGCCTGCGGCGACCGCGGCCTGCACGAGCGGAAAGCCCGGATCGGAGACGGTCGGCATGCCCGCATCGCTCAGCACCAGCAGATCGGTGTCGCGTGCGAGCTCGACGAGTTCTGCGGCCTTCTGCCGCTCGTTGTGCTCGTGCAGGGCGATCAGGCGCGGTCGGTTCGCGATGCCGAGGCCCGCGAGCAGGCGCTGCGTGACGCGCGTGTCCTCGGAGGCCACGACCGTCGCCTCCTCGAGCGCTTCGCGCAGGCGCACCGAGGCGTCGCCGAGGTTTCCGATGGGCGTCGCCGCGAGGATGATCATGCCCCCAGTCTCCCGCACCGCGCGCTGTGGAGTGTCGCTTCACGGCCGCCCCTCGCGGGTTACTCTGGGGCGCATGACTTCAGGAACGGATGCCGCGGGCGACCCCGACACCCGGCCCGTCGACGTCGAGCCGCCCGCCGCGGCATCCGTCGCCCTCGAGATCGCGCCGCCGCCCGACGGCGGTCCCCCGGCCGAGCCCGCTTCGAGCCGTGACGCCGACCCGACGGTCGACGCCGACCCCGACTCGGGCGCCGACGCCGAACCGGAGCCGACGCCCGAGCGTCGCGGTACGCGCCTCGACGACTGGTGGGCGCGCACCCTGTCGACGCCACGGCGACGGGCGCTCTGGTACTGGGGCGGCCCGGCACTCGTCGTGCTGCTCGCTGCGGTGCTGCGCTTCTGGAACCTCGGCCACCCGCAGGCGATCGTGTTCGACGAGACGTACTACGTGAAGGACGCGTGGACCCTGCTGCACAACGGCTACGAGTCGACGTGGCCCGACGGCGCCGACGAGCAGTTCGCGGGCGGCGACACCGACATCTTCACCGACGACCCCGCGTACGTCGTGCACCCGCCGCTCGGCAAGTGGATGATCGCGCTCGGCCTGGGCCTGGGCGGTGCGGAGAGCGCGTTCTGGTGGCGCGCGACGACCGCGCTCGCCGGCACCGCGGCCGTGTTCGTGCTCATGCTGGCCGCGCGCCGGCTCTGGCCGTCGACGATCCTCGCGGTCATCGCCGGACTCCTCTTCGCGATCGACGGCAACGCGATCGTGATGTCGCGCGTGGCCCTCCTCGACAACTGGGTCATGCTGTTCGCGCTGCTCGGCTTCTGGTTCGTGCTGCTCGATCGGGGCTGGGCGCGCGACCGGTTGGAACGAGGTCTCGCCGCCGCCCGCGCCATCGGTCACGACCCGCACTACGGGCCGGCGCTCTGGGCCCGGCCCTGGGTGATCGCCGCGGGGGCCGCGTTCGGTGCGACGGCGGCCGTGAAGTGGTCTGGCCTGTGGTTCCTCGCCGCGTTCGGCGTCTACCTCGTGGTCGTCGATGCGCTCGCGAGACGCCGTGCGGGCGTGCCGTTCTGGGCGACCGCCGCCATCCTGAAGCAGGGTCCGGTGACGTTCCTGCTGTTCGTGCCGGTCGCGTTCGTCGTCTACGTCTCCTCGTGGACGGGCTGGCTCGTCACCGACGGCGGATACGACCGGCATTGGGCCGACGACCCGGCGAATCGGGCCACGGGCCTCTTCTCGTGGGTTCCCCTCGCACTGCAGAGCCTGTGGCACTACCACCAGTCGGCGTACAGCTATCACATCGGCGTGCACGCCGAGCATCCGTGGCAGTCCAACCCGCTCACGTGGCTGTTCATGATCCGGCCGACGAACATGTACTTCGCCTCGACCGACGACGGGTCCGGCGGCTGCGGCGCCGACACGTGCTGGTCGTCGATCATCGGCATCGGCAACCCGCTCATCTGGTGGGCGGCGGCCATCGCCTGCCTCTACCTCGTGTACCGGCTCGCGCGCTACCGGGAGTGGCAGACCGGGCTCGTCCTGCTCGGGCTCGCGGCCGGGTACCTGCCCTGGCTCATGTACCTCGACCGCACGGTGTTCCAGTTCTACTCGATCGCCTTCGAGCCCTACATGATCCTCGCGCTCACGGCGGTCGTCGGGCTCATCCTCGGCCGACGCGACGACGTGTGGTGGCGACGCGAACGCGGCATCGCGACCGTCGGCGTGTACCTCGTGCTCGCGGTGCTCGTGTCGGCCTTCTTCTACCCCCTCTGGACGGCCATGCCGCTCACGCCCGACTTCCGACAGCTGCACTTCTGGCTGCCCTCGTGGGGCTGATGACCGCCCTGGGCGTCGCCCGCACTGCTCATCACGGACCCGGCCCGACGATCGACCCCGCGCGCCTCGACTAGCCTGTGCTGATGCGCGAACGGATGCCGGGACTCGCGGTCGCGGCGTCCGCGGCCGTCGTCGCGTGGCTCGTGCACCTCGCCCTGCCGGGGCTGCCGCTCCTCACGGCCGCGGTCGCGCTCGGCATCGTGGTGGGCCAGGTGCCCGCGGTGCAGCGCCAGCTCGACGGCCGTCTCGCGCCCGGCCTGCGCACCGCGTCGCGCAGCCTGCTGCGCGCGGGCATCGTGCTGCTCGGGCTGAAGCTCAGCCTCGTCGACATCGCGAACCTCGGCTGGGTGACCATCGTCACGACGGTCGCCGTCGTGGTGCTCACGTTCGTGGGCACGATCGGACTCGGCCGCGCCCTCGGCCTGCCCGGGCACCAGCCCCTGCTCGTCGCGAGCGGCTTCGCCATCTGCGGCGCCTCGGCCATCGGCGCGATGGGCTCGACGGTGCGAGCTCGTGCTGAAGATCAGGCGGTGCCCGTGGCGCTCGTCACGCTGTGCGGCACGCTCGCGATCGCCGTGCTGCCGGCGCTGTGGCATCCGCTCGGCCTGTCGAACGTGGAGTTCGGCCACTGGGTCGGCGCGGGCGTGCACGACGTCGGCCAGGTCGTGGCGACGGCGCAGCTCGGCGGCCCGGCAGCCCTCGCGGTCGCGGTCGTCGTCAAGCTCACGCGCGTGCTGCTGCTCGCACCCATGGTCGCCGTGACCGCCGCCGTCGAGCGCCGTCGGCACGTGGCGGCCGACGGACCGCGCCCGCCGATCGTGCCGCTGTTCATCGCCGGGTTCCTCGCGCTGGTGCTCGTCGCCTCGTTCGTGCCGCTGCCCGCGCCGGTGCTCGAGGCGGCCGACCTCGTGCAGACGGCGTTGTTGGCCATGGCCCTGTTCGCGCTCGGCGCGTCGATCAGGTTCGCCGATCTCGCGGCCACGGGCTGGCGGGCGCTCGTCGTGGGCCTCACGTCGTGGGCGCTCGTCGCGACCCTCGCCTACGGCGCGGTGCTGCTCGGCTGACGCCACGCGCAACTCGGAGGGCGGTTGCCGCCCGGGCGGCATCGGCCTAGATTCGCAGGGCACGTTTCTGAAGGCGGCGACGGAGGGTCATGCGCTTCAGTACACCCGCGGTCGCCCTGGTGGTCGCCATCGCGTTGAGCGGTTGCAGCGCCGCCCTGCCGAGCGCGTCGTCTTCCGATCCGGCGGAGCGCTCGACGCCGCCGAGCACCACCCGGTCGGGCCTGGTCGCCATCGGCGGGGAACGTGAGATGTTCCTCTCATGTCGCGGGTCGGGGTCGCCGACCGTCGTCTTCATCTCGGGTACGGGCGGCGGCGCCGACGAATGGAGCACGCTGCCGGACGCGGGCGCGGGCGCCGACGAGGGCGTCGGGGCTCCCTCGAGTCCGCCGGAGTCGCAACCCGCCGCCGTGCCGGTCTTCGACGCCGTCTCCGAATCGACCAGGGTCTGCGCGTACGACCGTCCGGGAGTGACGCTCGACGACGGTTCCCCGACGACGACGACGCCCGTGCCGCAGCCGACGACCGCCCAGCAGGGCGTCGACGACCTCGACGCCGTACTCGCGGCCGCCGACGAGTCCGGCCCGTTCCTCGTGGTCGGCGCATCCTGGGGCGGCCTCATCGCGCAGCTCTTCGCGCGCACGCACCCGGATGCGACCGCGGGCCTCGTGCTGGTGGACTCCGCGTCGACCTACCTCGAGCAGACCCTCAGCTCTGAGCAGTGGCAGGCCTGGATGGCCGCCATCGAGGGCGCCCGAGCGGGAGACGCCGAGAGCCCGGCCTACGAGCCCACGATGGCGGAGTTCGAGAGCGCACTCCCCTCACCATCGGTACCGGCCGTGGTGCTGTCGTCCGACGAGCCGTGGGACCTGCAGGTGACCCCGGGCGAGTCGACCTGGCCGGCCTGGCTGGCGGGGCAGGCGGCCCTCGCCGAGTCGTTGCAGGCCATGCACGTGAGCGACACGCACAGCGGGCACGGCATCCAGGTCGAGCAACCCGACCTCGTGACCACAGCGATCGACGACGTGATCGAGGAGATTCGGAAGGGGTGAAACCCCTCCCGACCTCGCGTCACCGACCGGATGCCGGTGGGGGCCCGCTCGCTCAGCGCACCGAGAGCACGAGCTTGCCGCGGATCTCGCCGGCCTGGTAGGCGCGCACCGCGCGCTGCACCTCGGCGAGCGGTACGATCCGGTCGATCATCGGGCGGATGCGCCCGTCGGCGAGCCGCGCGACGAGCGTCGCGAGGTCGTCGGCGTTGCGGGCCGCGGCGAGCGGCTTCAGCGAGATCCGCATGAACGGCCCACGAAGCGTGGCCCCGAGCAGCCGCGGGATCGGCCCGAGCAGCCCGTCTCCCCCGCCGGCCGAGAGCACGACCGTGCCCCCGCGTCGCACGAGCCGCGCGAGTCGGCCGAGCGTCTGGGCACCCGCGAGGTCGAACACTGCGTCGTACGCGCCGTCGGGCTCGGCCTCGGCCCACGGCGTGCCGTGGTCGAGCACGCGCTCGGCACCGAGCCCGCGCACATGGTCGGCCTTCGCCACGCTGCACACCCCGACGACCTCCCAGCCGGCGAGCGCGGCGAGCTGCACCGCGAATCCGCCGACGCCGCCGGACGCGCCGATGACGAGCAGGCGCGAGCGCTCGCCCTCGCGCCTGGGGGCGACGGGCTGTGCGGGGTCGATGCCCGCGAGCCGCAACCCCTGCAGGGCGGTGCCGGCCGAGACCGGCAGCGTCGCGGCATCCGCGAACCCGATGGCGTCTGGCAGCCGCACCGCGAACCGCTCCGGCAGCACGGCATACTCGGCCCAGCCGCCCTGCGAGGCCTCGCCGCAGACGCGGTCGCCGATCGCGAGCCCCGTCACCGCGGAGCCGACCGCCGCGATCGTGCCGGCGATGTCACGGCCGACCGTCGGCACGCGTGGCCGACGGAATCCGAAGAAGGCCCGCATGAGCTTCGGCTCGCCGCGCATGACCCGCACATCGCCCGAGGCGACGTCGACGGCATGCACGGCGACGAGCACCTCGTCGGGCTTCGGTACCGGAGCCGTCACGGTCTCGAGCGCGAGCACGTCGGGCTCGCCGTATCGATGCTGGGTGACGGCCGTCATCGCGGTCGTGGTGGGCCGCCCGGCGGCCTGCGTGTCGGCCTTCGTCTCGTTCATGGTCATTGCTCCCCTTCGGGGTACTGGAAGACGTCGTCGAGCGGCACCCCGAAGACGCGCGCGATCTGGAAGGCCAGTTCGAGCGACGGCGAGTACCGGCCCTGCTCGATGGCGATGACGGTCTGGCGGGTGACCCCGATGCGACCGGCGAGGTCGGCCTGGGTCATCTCGCCGTGCGCGAACCGCAGGCCGCGGATGGCGTTGGTCACGCGCGTGGGCTTCACCATTCCTGGAACCCCCCGGTGCGGTAGGCCGCGAGCTTCGTGAGGCTCGCGAGGATGCCGCTGATCACGAAGCACAGGTAGATCGCGTTGGCGATCCAGAACCAGTCGACCTCGAACCAGGCCAGGATCAGTGCGGCCAGCGCGCCGATGACGACGAAGGAGTTGCCGACGCGGTCGCCGGTGCGCTCGATCTCGCGGTCGCGCTGGTCTGCGCGGTACGTCTCGCTCGGCGCGACGATCTCGATGAGGATGCGCGAGACGATGCCCGCGACGATCGCGCCGCCGATGGTCCACACCATCGGCCACACGTAGTCGACGTCGGGGATCGGGGCGCCGGCGAGTCGCGGCAGCACGATGCCCAGGTAGACCGCGTAGCCGATGACGGCGATCGCCAGGAACGACCAGACGCCCTTCTCCTCGTACGACATCGTCTTCTCCTCCGGTGTGTGTCAAGAATTCTTGACACCTCGAATGTAAGACATTCCGAACTCAAGGTCAAGCATTCTTTACATCTGAGTGTGAAGGAGAGCGGATGCCGGCAGCGCCGCCGACATCCGCTCGTCACCGCTCGCGCGGCGAAGCGCTAGTGGCTGCCCGCGTCGACGAACTTCAGGCCGACGACGCAGCCGACGAGGCCGACGAGCAGCGCGAGCTTCGCCCACGAGACATCCGTGTCACCCGTGACCATGGCCCAGATGACGGTGAGGGCCGCGCCGATGCCGACCCAGACCGCGTAGGCGGTACCGGTCGAGATGTCGCGCATGGCGTAGGCGAGGCCGCCCATCGAGGCGACGAGCGCGACGCCGAAGATGATCGACGGCCAGAGCTTCGTGAAGCCCTCGGACTTGCCGAGTGCGGTGGCCCAGACGGCCTCGAGGACACCGGACGCGATGAGAACGATCCAAGCCATGACTGCTCAACTCCTGAGCCAGTCTTGTCGCGTTCCGGGTACTGGGTGCCCTCGTCCGGATGCCGCAGTGCGCGGCGTTCACATCAGCGTACCGGGGCATCCTGCTCAAACCCTGTGCAGTCGGCGCCGTGCGCGGCCGCCAGGCACCGTCGCCGTGCACGGCCGCAGCGCCGGTCAGACGTGCGCGACCTCGGCGAAGTGCTCGACCACGGGGAACGGCTCGTAGAAGCGGTGCAGCAGCGTGCGCCACTCGGCGTACTCGGGCGACCCGCGGAACCCGACCTCGTGCGCCTCGACGCTCGCCCACTGCACGAGCAGCAGGTACGTCGACGGCGACTCGACGCCGCGCGCGAGCGAGAGCTCGACGAACCCGGGCATCGACGCGATGAGGTGGCGGGCCTCGTCGAACGCTGCCTCGAACTCCTCCTCGAGACCGGGGATCACGGGCAGCAGGGCGTGTTCGAGGATCATCGGCCCAGCGTAGCCGTCGGCACCCGAGGCATCCTCGCGGTCTGATTGCTCCGCATTACGGATGCCGGCGGCGGGCGCCCACGGCATGACTAGCGTTGCCGTATGGCAGACCGCGAATACGGATTCAAGACCCGCGCCATCCACGCGGGCAACATCCCCGATCAGGTGACGGGCGCGCGCGCCCTCCCGATCTACCAGTCGAGTGCGTTCGTCTTCGACGACACGGCGGATGCCGCGGCGCGCTTCGCGCTGCAGAAGTACGGCAACATCTACTCGCGCCTCGCGAACCCCACCGTCGCGAGCTTCGAGGAGCGCGTCGCGAGCCTCGAAGGGGGGCTCGGCGCCGTCGCCACCGCCTCGGGCCTGAGTGCGCAGTACATCACGTTCGCGAGCCTCGCCGGTTCCGGCGACCACATCGTCGCCTCGGCGAACCTCTACGGCGGCTCGATCACCCAGCTGGATGTCACGCTCCGCCGCTTCGGCATCGACACGACGTTCGTGCGCTCCTCCGACCCGGCCGACTACGCGGCCGCGATCACCGACAAGACCAAGGCGCTCTTCGTCGAGACCATCGCGAACCCGTCGGGCGAGATCGCCGACCTCGAGGGCCTCGCCGACGTGGCGCACGCCCACGGCATCCCGTTCATCGTCGACTCGACGATCGCGACCCCCTACCTCAACCGCCCGATCGAGTGGGGCGCCGACATCGTCACGCACTCGGCCACGAAGTTCCTCGGCGGCCACGGCACGACCCTCGGCGGCGTCGTCGTCGAGTCGGGCCGCTTCCACTGGCACTCCGAGAAGTTCCCCCTCTTCGGCCAGCCGGTGCCGAGCTACGGCGGGCTCGAGTGGTCGGGCAACTTCGGCGAGTACGCCTTCCTGACGCGCCTGCGCGCCGAGCAGCTGCGCGACATCGGCCCCGCGCTCGCCCCGCACTCGGCCTTCCTGCTCGCGCAGGGCGTCGAGACGCTGCCGTACCGCATCCAGGCGCACATCGACAACGCCCGGGCGGTCGCCGAGTGGCTCGAGGCCGACCCGCGCATCGAGAACGTCTGGTGGGCGGGCCTGCCGAACCACCCGCACCACGACCGTGCGCAGAAGTACCTGCCGAAGGGCGCCGGCTCGGTGTTCAGCTTCGAGGTGAAGGGCGGCCGGGCCGTCGGCCAGACGCTCATCGAATCGGTCAACCTCGCCTCGCACCTCGCGAACATCGGCGACGCGAAGACGCTCATCATCCACCCGGCGTCGACGACGCACGCGCAGCTGACCGAGCAGCAGCTCGTCGACGCGGGCGTGCTTCCGGGCGTCGTGCGGATTAGCGTGGGCATCGAAGACGTTGAAGACATCATCGACGACCTCGACCAGGCCCTCACGGCCGCGACTGGAGCAGCACGATGAGCACTGCCACCGACACCGCACCCGACACGAGCACGCCCACGACGGATGCCGCGGCATCCGACCTCGAGACCGTTCGCCTCGTCAACGGCCTCTCGTGCGACCTGCCCGCCGACTCGCCGCTCGCGAAGCTGCTGAAGTCGCAGCGCACCTGGGTCGGGCCCGACGCCAAGCAGCGCCTCGCGATCCTGCGCGCCGCGAAGTCGGTCGCGATCGTCGGGGCATCGCCGAAGCCGCAGCGTTCGAGCTTCTTCGTGGGCACCTATCTGCAGCAGTCCAGTGACTACCGCCTCTACTTCGTCAACCCGATGGAGACCGAGATCCTGGGGCAGCCGGCCTACGCGAGCCTGAAGGACCTGCCCGAGGTACCCGACATCGTCGTGGTGTTCCGTCGCGGCAGCGACATCCCGAGCGTCATCGACGACGTCGTCGCCGTCGGTGCGAAGACCATCTGGGTGCAGCTCGGCATCTGGAACCAGGATGCCGCGTACTCCGGCGAGGAGCAGGGCCTCACGGTCGTCATGGACCGCTGCATCAAGGTCGAGCACGCCCGATTCCACGGCGGACTGCACCTGCTCGGCTTCGACACCGGTCAGATCACGGCGCGCAAGACGCTGCGCTGAGGCGCGGCACGCACGGCACCCACGCACGAGATGCCCCGGAACCGCTCGGTTCCGGGGCATCCGTCGTTCGATGCGGGCCGGGCTGCTCAGCCGCCCTTGCCGTGGAGCACGCGCGTGAACACGCCGTCGAACAGGAACAGCGCGAAGGCCGCCGACCCGATCAGCGGCGCGAGCACGACGACGGCGGCCGCGATGAAGAGGGCGCTGAGCGATCCCCGGCCGTAGGCGACGGCGTCGCTCAGCTCGAGGTCGGGCAGGATCGTCTCGCGGTGCCGCACCGCCCACGCCCACTGCAACCAGCTGCACAGGATGGCGAGGAAGAACGTGACCGGCATCGCGAGCCGGGCGGCCAGGAAGTCGGAGTACTCGGTCGTGAGGCTCGTCGCGAACGGCACGAGCACGATGAACAGCAGCCGCGCGTTGTTGAGCCAGACCATCGTCGCGTCGACGCGGGGAATGTGCTCGAACTGCTGCACGTGCACCATCCACAGCACGCAGAGCAGCACGAAGCTCAGCGCGAAGTTGGCCAGCAGCGGCCACGTTCCGCCGAGCGCGGACCACATCTGCGCGTCGGAGGTGACGTTGCCGAGCGAATGCGTCGTCAGGTCGAGCACGAGCAGCGTCGCCGCGATCGCGAAGACGCCGTCGGTGAAGGCCTCGAGCCGGGCCGTGCGCTGCGTCGCGGCCGGATGCCGTCGCTGCCTGATCGCCATGCGTACAGGGTAGCGACGCGGTGCCGTCGTGGGAGCGCTTGCCGCGCCGCGGATTCGCGCCGGGCCTGCGAACTCAACCGAGCCGCTGCAGCGCCCGCTCGCGACGCGCGGCCACCCGCGAACCGGACTCCTTGCGCGTCATGCGCCTGAGCACGACGGGCGCGAGCACGAGCCCGACGATCGCCCAGGCACCGAGCACGACCGCGGTCTCGACGGGTCGCCACGTGCCGCCGAGCTCGACGACCGCAGCCGAGTCGGGCAGCAGCGCCGAACGCATGCCGAGGCCGAGCCAGTAGACGGGGAACACCTGGGCGATCCAGGCCAGCCACGCGGGCAGCGCGGTGATCGGAGCGAAGACACCCGAGATCGCGATGAGCCCGAGCACCGGCAGCGAGAGGTAGCCGGCGCCGCGGGAGCTCGAGACGAGCGATCCGAGCACGGCCCCGATGCCCTGCGTCGCGAGCAGACCGAGCAGCACGATCCACGCGAACGTGAGCCAGGAGCCGGGGCGACCGAGCGCGAGCCCGTCGACGAAGCACAGGCCGGGCAGCAGCACGATCGCGAGGTACGCGAGGATCGTCGCCGAGATCTGCAGGAACTTGCCGACGAGGTATG